>NZ_JBVINN010000069.1:0-28090 GCF_055579305.1 Kitasatospora sp. NPDC032757
ACGCGCCGATCTCCACCAGGGACTACTCGACCTCGCCTGCAGCATCATCTGCCTCCGACGCCTTCGAAAGTCATTCTGAAACGATCAGTAAGAAGCTGCAAGACGCTGTTGAGTTCTCCATACCTTGCTTCGACGCCAGGCGTCCGGGCGCCTTCCGGGATGCCGTGTGTGCCGGGGAGTTCAAGGGCGGTGACCCGCTCCCCGAACCGGTCAGGAAGGACGCTCCGGCCGTACGCGCGGACCGTTCCACGGCAAAGACCGAAGCGCAGTCCATGCGCGACTGGGCCAAGGCTCAGGGCGTCACGGTGAGCGCCAAGGGGCCCATCCCCGCTTCGGTCCGCCACGCCTACCGGGTGGCCATGAGGGACGGCCAGACGGCGGCCTGAGACCGACCAAAACCGGGGTGGCCGGGATCGGCCCGGCCACCCGATCCCAACCAGCATCTGGAGACAGGCAGCATGAGCACCATCACTCTGTACGGGCCCATCGGTCGGGCCGTTGAGAAGGTCAGCCCGTACGTTGAGTGCGACCCCGTCGGCATCTACGTAGCGGCTCTGTCGTTCTGGAGTGCAGCGATCGGCCAGACAGTGAAGGTGTCCAGCCGGGGCAACGCCCGTCCGGCGCTGCTCTGGTCCGCGTTGATTGGTGGCACCGGCAAGGGGAAGGGCACCGCGCTCCGCGCTGCTCAGCACATCATGAACCCTGCCCTTGGCCGCTTCCTTGAGACTCACACAACGAGCGGGATCACCTCCGGAGCATCCCTCGTGAACTATCTCGCTGAGCAAGTGGAAGCCACGGAGGAGACAGAGGCCGGCCGGGACGTCCGGGCCCTGGTGGTGGAGGAGGAGTGGTCCGAGGTACTTCGCCGGGTGAAGCGTGATCCGTCGTTCACGGCCAAGCTCCGCAGCGCCTGGGACGGCGCCTCAATCCGGAACACAACCAAGGAAGGTGCTCAAGCCGTCGAAGACCCTGCCTTGGTGATGCACACCCACATCACGCCTTCTGACTGGGCCAAGTACATAGGCACAACCGAAGCGGCCGGAGGGTCCTACAACCGGATCATGCCATTCGCCCTGCGGTCCGTGCCCATGCTGGATGACGACCACGCCACCCTGCCGGACGTGAACGGATGGGAACTGACTCAGGCTTACGGATGGGCCGCTGGCCGAAAGCGAGTGATCAGCCTGGGAGAGGACGCCCGGCCTCTATGGAAGACCATCCGCCGGTACGCGCGAGTTGTCTCGGAGAGTCTGCCGGAGGCGCAGGCCGTCTACGTTGAGCGGACGGCCGAACAAACGATCCGGGTAGCGGCCTGCCTGGCCGCTTCGGACCGGTCTGAGGTGATCGACCACGCCTGTCTGTCCGCCGCGTTCTCCCTGGTGCGCTACAGCGTCCGGTGCGCCGTGGACATCACCGGTGGTGCTGAGACCGCCAAGCCTGCCCGCCGCGTGCCGACACTGGCGGAGAAGGTCCGGGCCCGCATCGAGATGAACGGGGGCAAGGCACGGTCTTCCGAGCTGTTGCCGTTCGTCGGCGCGTCAGCCGATGAGGTCAAGGCACTGCCCGGGGTGAAGGTCACTCTCGACCGCTCCGGCCTGGGACGTCCGGCCACGGTCTACACCCTGGCCGAGGATGAGGCCGGTCACTCTCCGCTCAGCCGGCCGCGAACCCAGCGTGACGAACGCCCGGCCACGGTCGTCCGCATGGACACCTACCGCCCGGCCAAGACCACGCCCACGACTCCGCCGGTTACGGTCCCCGCCCCCGCACCTGGACCCGCGTCCCGCCGTGAGTCGGCCACAACCGGGAACCCGTTCCTCGCGCTCCTCTGAACGCTCGAAGCAAAGCAACCGCCCCGGCCTACTTGGCCGGGGCGGTTCTTTCGTTCGGTCAGACGGTGCCAAACTCCCCAGCGACCACGCTGCGGGTGAAGGCGGCCCACGACTCAGCGGAGAACACCAGAGCGGGACCCTCAGGATCCTTGGAATCCCGGACGGGGACAACACCGGTGAAACCGGGAGCTACCTCCACACAGTCACCGCCGTTGTTGCTGTACGAGGACTTTGACCAGGAAGCGCCGGTCAGATCTACGGGGTCGTACATGGCTGAAGTTCCTTTCGCGCCTTGCGGATTAGTGCCAGGGATGCCGCCGTTGGCAGCGCTTCCACCAAGAGATGATCGTAGTCCCTCCCCCAGGCCGTCACCGTTGCTCGCGACCGTTCGAGATGACCCTTCGCTGTCGATTCGGCGTACCCCACTACGGAGTGGTCCGGAAGATCAAGTAGTACCACCGGCAGTGTGAAGGTCAGGTTCTCGCCTAGGTCGAAGGGCGCCACCTGAATGGTGATGTTCGGGCGCTGCGCCAGCTCCTCAAGGTGACGCAACTGATCCACCATCACGTGCGGGCCTCCAACCGTTCGGTTTAGGCATCCCTCTTCGAGCACCGCGTGAAACACCGGGGGCGCCTTCTGGTTAAGTAACTCTTGGCGGGCGGCTAGGTACTCCGTCCGCTCGTCAGCCTCAGCCTGGGTGATGGCCCCGCGCCTGACGGCCGCCGACGCCAGCGCCTCGGCGTACGCAGGTGTCTGGAACAGGCCCGGGACGATGATCAGGCCGACTGTCCGAAGTCGGCGACACCGCGCCTCAGCGTCAGCGAACTCCGGGAACCCTTCCAGCAGTGCCGCGCGGGTGTACCTCCGCCAGAGCTCGTAGAACTTCTGTCCGGTTTCGAAGACCTCGTCCGCCTTAACAGCAACCTCTCTTGTTGGAGCTCGCTTAGCTCGTTCGAGGTATGAGACGAAGGCACCCGAGTAGCCCATGCGCTTGCCGACTTCAACCTGTGACCATCGCCTCGACCGCCGTGACCTGCGCATCTCCAGCCCGAAGCGCACGTGGGACGACGACTCTGAGTCAATATCCGTATCGATCAAGGCGGTTGGGCTCCTTCACACGACATTGCTGTCAAGGTCAAAACCCTAGCGATGTTACGAGAACGTGCCGATCCTCGGTAGTGGATCGACTACTGAAAGGAGCGGACGTTGGCACGCCGACGTAACCCCACCAGCAAGCCCGTGTACGTCCCCCAAGTCGGCGAGGTGGTCAAGGACCTCGCCCACAAGGGCGTTGAGGGCGTGTACATGGGTGAGCAGTCCGGAATGGCGTACCTGCGCCCGAAGCGTGGCGGCGTCGAGTGGACGACGAGGCCGACGTCCATCCAAGCCGTCTCGGACAAGCCGGAGTTGATCCCGGTTATGGTCCCGTCGAAGCCGCGTGGGCGGGGCATCCAGTCGGCCGGCGAGGCCGCGTGAGACCCGAAGCCTGCCTGCCATGTCCCGGCCGGGACTGCGAGGGGTCCGCCAGGCTGGACGACGACGACAACGAGACCGCGCAGTCCTGGGAGTGTCGAACGTGCGGACGCTTCGGTGTCCTGTGGCCCGCCGAGTACGCCGAGAAGCACCAGGAGTCCCGAGTCCAGTGGCTGGGGCGCCGAAACCTGCGGCGCACCTGAGAGAGGAACCCCGCCAGTGCAGCACTATCCGTTGCCGCCCCGGAGGGCGTGGAAGCTCGGTAGGTGCTTCTGCTGTGACCGGCCCACTCTCGTGGCGGCGGGGGCTTCTTTCGGCCCCGACAGCATGACGCTTCCACTGTGCCGTGTGGGCTTTGAGAGGGCCGAGCGCCTGAGGCACAGGGCCCGCCTGCGGGCGGCTCTCCACCGGTAAGAGCCCAGTTCCTTCGCACAGCCGGCCTGATGGTCGCCAGGAAGGCGCAGAGTGCCCCGAAGAATCAAAGAACCGTCAGTTCCCCTGTTCGAAACCGATGTCGAGTATCTGACGGTTGACCTTGGCGGGTGCCAGTGTCCGCGTCGCGCGGAAGGCGGGTGCGTCGAATCGCTCGAACTTCCCGCCCTGGGCAGGCCGTTTCGAGACCCGTCTGGGCGCCGGGGGATCTTCATCGGTCGCCGACGAGTCGGTGATCCGATCACCGGCGTCGTCCGTTACACCGTCATCTCGCTCCGGGGACCGACCGAGAAGCCCGGTGAGCCCAACGTGTGGGCCATCCGTTGCGCCGGGCCCCCGAGGGTTCAGAACCCCTACCAGACTCCCGCCAGACGCAACGTCTAGCGGGTCCTGCAAGTGCACCACGGCCCCGGTCAGCCTCCCCGCCGAGCTGATCGGGGCAACCTGCGGCTGGGGGCTCTCTCTCGAAGTCCGGCTCATTTGATCTTATGGCAAGATCGCGGAATGCTACGACTGACCGACTTCATCATCGATTGCCCGGACACGATCAAGCTGGCAGCCTTCTACTCCGAGGTGACGGGGCGCCCGGTCAAGGAGGGCGGTAACGAGCACTGGGCCGGTATCCAGTTCGGCGAGATCGAACTGGCCTTCATCCAGGTGGAGGACTACCGCGCCCCGCAGTGGCCCGACAGCGAGCACCCCAAGCAGTTCCACCTCGACTTCGAAGTCGACGACATCGAGGCCGAACAGCGCCGCGTGCTGGCCCTCGGCGCGACCCTGCAGCGGGACTGCGTCGGCCCCGGCGGCTACGGCTTCCGCGTCTACGCCGACCCCATTGGCCACCCCTTCTGCCTCTGCCGCAACAAGGGTGTCATCTGGACCGATCAGGGCCCCGTCTGGCCGAAGCGCGACTAGTAGGCCGTGACCAACGGGTGACCAACAGCGGTCCCGAACAGCCGGAAACGCGCAGGAAGCACAGGTAGGGACGGCCGTCGGACAGAGGGCGTGTCGGGCACGTTTCCGCAGGTCAGAACTAACAAAGGCTGGTGCCCGAGGCGAGAGTTCAAGTCCCCCCTCGGACACAAAACATCTCCCCACGGGGAGATGGAGAGCAGTGATCAGGTGCGGATCGAGGTTGGCCTCGATCCGCACCTTCTGCTTTCCCGGGTGATGTGACCCCCGGATGCGATGGAGCCCGGGCCCGCGACCAGCGCCTCGGTGTTCCGCCTGCTGGGGACCCGCGGGCTCGCGCAGGGCGTGGAGCAGGTGGCGCCGGTCCCGGATGATCGATCGGGACCCCGCAGTGCCGGGATTGTGCGACAGCCCCTCCTCAATCCGGCCCGAGTGCCGAAACCCTCCCGGCCCGGCCCCGGACGGCCACCGGGTCCGGACAACCGCAAGCCGGCGCCCCGCCACGACGGTGGCAGGACCGTCGAACGCGATTCCATGTTCAAGGCCCACCTCGCCGCGCAAGGCCGAACGGGAGGCTGAACCCGGGTCGACGCCGGCGCCGTAGTCATGGATAGGTCACTGACGCGAACGGACGTCATGGCCCACCTGACTGACGCGGTCACCCGCACGCGGGTGGGGCGGAGGCTCAGGACGCCGTCGGCCTTGACAGCGCAACGGAGCCGGCTGTCGCCGATTTCGCTCCCGGCCCGATTCCGCGCAGCAATGGCCGTCAGACTGAGAGAAACGGGACCCTCGATGACGCATGGCGCTGAGAACTCGGCCACTTCGCCCGACCGCCCTCTCGTGGAGGCGGTGGGCGGTATCGGGCGGACGGACGTGGAACTCCATGACGAGGAGCTCGACGCGGTGGTCGCCGGTATGGCGCAAGCCGCGTTCGAGGCACGTGAATCGCGCGGTCAGCACGGTTGGGGAGTACCCATGTGAGACCCTGCGGGCGTTCTCGTGCCCGCGACCCCACCGCCGAGGTCGCGGGCACGAAGGATCACACGTACGGCGGGTAGGTCGGCTGCCCGCCGTCGCCGCCGCCGATGGCGTCCAGATCGCCGTCGCAGATCTCCTCATCGATTTCCGCATGCACCGCCGCGGTGTCGTCGGCGTCGATGACCTGGAAGTCGTTGTCCTTCATGGTGGTGAACTCCTCTGGTGATTTCTTCTCGGATGTGCCGGTGAAGTGGTCAACTGACGGTTATGGGAACCTCGTTGTAGCCGAGGACCTGGGCCTTCGCGCCCGAGGCGCTGGTCGGAATGTACGTCAGGAACGTCTCCAGCCTGCTGATGCTGAATTGGCCGGACGTCGCGCCGGCGGGCTTTCCCAACTGCGCGGCGGCGGTGCTGTTCGCGGACAGCGAGACTGTGCCTCCGGCCTTGACGGGCGTCAGCGTGTCGGTGACGACGTCGGTGGTGAAAGCGAGCACACCACCGTCCGAGGTCCGCAGGGCATAGGTCTTGGGGGGTGTCGGGCTCAGCGCCCTGGAAAGGGTCGTGCCCTGATCGCCCAGATGTTTCTCGCCGAGGGTGTAACCGTTGGAAAGGTTGTCGTCCAGCGGACTGCTGTAGGAGAACTTGTCCTTGCCGACGAGGTTCTTCTGGTAATGGGCGAGAATGTCGGCTGCCAGGGAATCCGGAGCCACCAGGAGACCGTCCGGGCTTGAGACGGCGGAGGCGGCGCCCGCACTGTCGACGGCGATCTTCGGCACCGGCCCGGTGACCGTGAGCGAATACGCGGCCAGGTAGGACGCTCCGGGCCCTTCCTGCACGAAGACCCGGTACGTGGGACCAGGGTAGGGCACCCCTCCCTGTGCCCGGCTGGACACGGCCAGGAACCAGTGGGGGTAGGCCGCGCCCGATGTGGCGTAGATGGTGATGCCCTTGTCGCTGATGGGGGCGACCGGCTGGCTCAGTTCCTTGCTGATCCGCATCCATGCGACGTCCGCCGTGAGCAGCGGCGCGGTTTCGATGCCCGCCAGACCCTCACTGTCGAGGGTGGCGTTCACCCGGTTGTTCGCGTCGTCGTAGCGGCTGACCACGGCGGACGCGTCGTCCTGGGAGATGACCGCCCCCGGCGTGGAGCCGTGTGCGCCGGTGTCGCCGCTGCGGACCGTGCCGCAGCCGGCCGTGAAGCCGAGACCCAGGAGCAAGGTTGCCGCGGCGGCCGGCAGACGGAGCCTTCTCTTCCCGCAGTTCACATCATCACCTTTTCTGATTCATGCATCTGCCTGCGCACCAATTGGTGAAAGAGGCTCGTGGGGTCACGGAGCAGCTCGGACGGATGTCCGCATTCGGCAACCCGGCCTTCGGCGAGAACGACGACCTTGTCGGCGTCGAGGACGGTCGAGAGCCGGTGCGCGATGACGACGCGGGTTGCGTTCAAGCGCTGAGTGCTCTCCGTGACGATCCGCTGGGTCTCGTTGTCCAACGCGCTGGTGGCCTCGTCGAAGAACAGGATCCTCGGGCGGCGGATCAGGGCGTGTGCGATGGCGAGGCGCTGGCGCTGGCCGCCGGAGAAGGTCCCGCTGTCACTCACCAGCGTGTGCATCCCCATGGGCATGGCGCGGATGTCCGCGGCGATGCCCGCCAGTTCGGCAGCGGCCCACGCATCGTCGTGGCTGTAGTTGAGGGCGCCGGTGATGGCCTGGAAGACGGTGCCCGCGAACGGCTTCGTCTGCTGCAGAACGACGCCGCACTGCCGCCGCACCGCGACTCTGTCCAGGGTGGCCAGGTCCTGGCCGTCGTACAGGACGTTGCCGCTGGAGGGGTGCTCGAAGCCCAACAGCAGTCGCAGCAGGGTTGATTTACCGCAGCCGCTGGGGCCGACGATCGCCACGAACTCGCCCGGCCGCATGCTCAGGGACACGTTGTCGAGGACCGGTGGACTGCTTTCGTCATAGCGGAACGTCACCCGGTTGACCTCGATGTCCCCCGACAGTTCACCCGGCACCGTGTGTGCGTCCGAGGCCTCCGGCAACTCGGCGAGCAACGGCTTCATGCGGTTGAACATGGGGATCACCGCGAAGGCCGAGGAAAGGGAGTTGGTCACCTGGATGACCGCCGCGAGGACGATGCCCAAGGCCGCGTTGAAGGACAGGAACCGGGTCATCGACAGCGTCCCGCCGGCCGGCCCGCTGATGACCACGAAGGTGAGCAGCACACAGATCAGCGGGTAGACGCCGTTGAACGTGGCTGCCGCGCTCTGATACCTGCCGATGCGCTTCTGCAGCTCCTTCTGCTGCGCGAACTCGTTCGCCCAGGCCGCGAAGGCACGGTTCTCGGCGGCCGCCACCCGCAGCTTGGGAAGGCCTCGAAGCCTCTGGTACACGCGGTTCGCGAGCTTGTACTCCAACTCCAGCGACCTGGTCTGCCACTTCATCTGCCGCGCCCCCAGCACGACGAAGAACACGACGGCGACCAGCACGTACAACCCTGTCAGCAGGGCCAGCGGCACGCTGAACCAGAACATCACGGCGAAGTTCACCACGGCGACCACGCTGGAGTAGAGCACCACGTAGCTCACGTTCATCAGCACGGTGCGGATGTTCTTCACCCCCAGCGCGGCACTGGCCAGTTCGCCCGTGGAGTACCGACGGAAGAAGGGCGCGGGCAGGCGCAGGAGCCGATCCCAGACAGCGGCCTGCAGGGTGGCTTCGAAGCGACCCCCGACGCGCAGCAGTGCGAGGTTCTCCAACACCGCGAAGACCGCCGATGTGAGGGCGGCGATCAGCGTGAGGACGCACAACTGCACGATGAGGTTGGTCTGGGCGTTGGGGACGAACGTTCCCAGGATCAACCCGGTACTGATGGGCACGGTGGTGCCGACCGCGACCGCCACCAGCGCGAAGGTGATCAGGTTGCGGATGTCCCGCGCGCTGCCCTTCAGGCCGAAGAGGATCAGCCGCCCTGTGCTGATCGGCCGTTCGGGCAGGGGCGGGTAGAACAGCACCCCCGTGTCGTCGAAGTCCGCCGCCGTCTGCTCGCTCACCGGGCTCTTCTCACCGGTGACGGGATCCCAGGCCACGTACCGTCCGCGCCTCCAGACGAACGCCACCGGCTCGGGCGAGTCGCAGCGGCGTCCGACGAAGGGCCCGATGTTCGTGCGCCACCAGCGCTCGTCCAGACTCACCGCGCGTATGCGAAAGCGCGAACGCACGGCGATCGCCTCGATCGGCCCCATCTTGCCCTCGGCCGCGGAGCCGCACGCCGGCAGGATGGGGATGCCCAGTTCGTCGGCCACGATGCGGCAGGCCGCTTCGGTGGGGTCCTCCGTGTGGACGGGTCCGCTGCGCGAGACGTGCTCGGTCGGCTGAAGCACCGCCTGCAGGACGCGGTTGGCCTTGTCGGTCACCGCGGCCTCCATCTCGCGCACGGCTCGGACCCGGGACTCGCCCTGCTCGACTTCGGCGGTGATGACCCGGTCGGCCATCCGCAGCAGGCGCTCGTTCACCACGGCCAAGCGGTCCCACAACCGGCCGTCGGCCAGCAGGTCACTGGTCGAGCAGGTCCTGAACGAGGCCGAGGGCCCGCCGCGGACGGAGCTGCCTTCGTTGACCACGAACGTGTCGCCGGAGGAGAGCCACTCACCGCTGCCGGGCGTTCCCACCCACAGTCGGCCGTCCAGGACCTCGACCCAGATCAGTCCCGCGGATGAGCGCCCGCGCTCCTCGTCCGTCAGTTCACCCCGGCTTCCGACGCTCAGGAGCACGTGTTCCCGGGATGCCGGTTGCTCGGTGACGAAGCCCAGAAGGCCGTTGAGCCCGGCGTCGATACCGCGGGCAACGGCCTCGCGCCGACGGGATGACTCGCCCGCGTCCGCGGAGTGGACGCCACCGTGCAGGAGCCCTGCCAGGTCCGCAGCATCCAATCGCAGGACGCGAGATCCGTGGACGGCTCGCAGGACCGGGACGCTCGAGGGGCACGACGGCGGCGCGGCGATGACGGCGCCCGGGGTGAACCGGCTGACGAAGTGCCACGGGCCGCCCTCAGCGGTCTCCATGGCGAACAGGTCGACGGCTCCGTCGGTGACCAGCCACAGTGAGTCCTCGCCGGCCAACCGCACGTGTCCCGCGCTGAAGTCGATCTCGGCGCCGATCCCGGCGGGCGGTCGCCAAGCCGCCGCGACCGCCGACGGCCGCTCGGGCCTCGAGGATGTCGTGCTCATGCGTCAGTGCTCCCTGATGAGCTGGGCGTAGGCGCCGCCGGCTGCGGACAGGTCGTCGTGTGTCCCCCGCTCGACCACGTCACCCCGGCTCAGCACGACGATTTCGTCACTGTCGCGGATGGTGCTCAAGCGGTGTGCCACGACGACCGTGGCGCAGCCGTGGCGGCGGATGTTGTTCATGATCAGGAGTTCCGTCTCGGCGTCCAGGGCGCTGGTCGCCTCGTCCAGGACGAGAAGGCGCGGCTTGCGGACAAGCGCTCTGGCGATCTCCAAGCGCTGGCGCTGTCCGCCCGAGAAGTTACGGCCGTCCTCCTCCACCCGGGCGTAGATACCACCCGGGCGCGAGGACACCACGTCGTACACCGCGGCGTCCCGGAGCGCGGCGATGACCTGGTCGTCGGAGATGGAGGTGTCCCACAGCGTGATGTTGTCCCGCACGGTCCCCTCGAACAGGAAGACGTCCTGGTCGACGAAGCCCACCGAGGCGCTGAGCACCTCCGGCGCAATACCGTCGCGCGGGAGACCGTCGATGTGCACCGAGCCCTCCCAGGGCCGGTACAGACCCGAGATCAGGCGCACCGCGGTGGACTTGCCGCTCCCCGAGCCTCCGACCAGCGCGATCTGCCTGCCGGGGCCCACCGAGAAGGAGAATTCGCTGACCAGCGGAGCATCCAGCGGGTTGTAGCCGAAGGTGACCGCGTCGAACGTCAGGTTGCCGGCAAGTCGCCCTGCCGGGGCTTCGGAAGCAGCCGGGCGCTGTTCCGGCTGATAGTTCTCCACGTCGCGCAGGCGGGTCACCTGAACAGCGAAGTCCTGCACACGCTGCGCCACTGCGATCAGCTGTGCGATGGGGCTGACGAAGGCCGAGACCAGGGCCTGGAAGGCGACGAGCAGACCGACGGTCAGATTTCCCTGCACGGCCTGGAGGCCACCGATCAGCAGCAGCAGCGAGGTGGTGACGGACGCCAGTGTGGGAGCGACCACGGCCATGACGGCACTCGGCACGCCGATCTTCTGCTGTCCGGTGACGACGACGGACTGTTCCTTGGCCCAGCGTCGGAAGAAGGCGTTCTCGCCGCCCGTGGCCTTCATCGTCTCGATGAGCTGCAAGCCGCTGTACGAGGTGATCAGCAGCTGCGCCTCGTCGGTGGCCAGCCGGCTGACTCCGCCGGCCCTGATGCGGGCCACCGTGCGCAGGGCCACGATGTTGAGCAGCGACAGCGTCACGCTCAGCATCATCAGCCAAGGGTCGTAGGCCCACAGCAGACCTGCGTACAGCACGATGACCAGGGCGTTGACCAGCGTACTCGACAGGTCGTTGGACAGCGTCACGGCAACCTGGTCGTTGGACTGCATGCGACTGCTGATGTCCGCCGGACTTCGCTGGACGAAGAAGTTGATGGGCAGTCTGAGAACGTGGCGCAGGAAGCGGGTGCTGTTGATCGTCGCGTTCGAGATGCGCAGGCGGAGCAGGAAGGACTGGCGCAGGAAGGTGAGCACCCCCGTCACCGCGATGGTCGCGACCATCAGTCCGAAGAACGGCATGAGGAACGAGCTGTCGCCGCCCAGCAGGATGTCGTTGATGAACGCCCGGGTGAGGGCCGGATACGCCACGCCGACGACCGCGAGCAGCACGCTGACGTAGGTGCTCAGCGCGAGCAGGCCCCCGCTCCCGCGCAGCCGGGTCGGCATGCTCGCGAGGACGCCGGGGCGCCGGCCGCCGGTGCGGAACCCTTCGCCCGGCGACATGGTGAGTACCACGCCGGTGAAACTCTCGTTGAAGTCCGCGAGATTGACGACCCGCGGCCCGCTACCGGGGTCGTTGAGGTAGACGACGTCCTTGCCCAGGCGCCGTCCGAACCCGTTGAGGACCACGAAGTGGTTGAACTCCCAGAACAGGATCGCCGGGGGCTCCAACTTCGAGAGAGCCTCGGTGTCCATCCGGCGTCCGACCGCCACCATGCCGTAGCGCCGCGCCGCCTTGAGAACGTTCGAGGCCTTCGAGCCGTCGCGCGAGACCCCGCAGGCTACCCGCAGCTCCTCCAGTGGCACGTAGCGCTTGTAGTGGGCGAGGACCATGGCGAGACTGGCAGCCCCGCATTCCAGTGCTTCCATCTGGAAGATCACCGGTGGCTTGACGCGGCGTGCCGGACGGCGCCTCAGCCGCGCCCGCACCTTCGACATACCGTCGGTGGTTGTGAGTACGGACATCTATGACAACACCCAGCTAATCGGTCTGACCGATGGCAAGTGCACGGAAGCGCTCACCAGCGTGCGGGAATCAATCAGGTACGGCGGGCCGGTACGGGTGGACCACCGGAACCCGCTTGTGGTCTCCGGTGTGGTCAGTAGCTGCACGACCACCTGCATCGGCTGCCCCTGGCCGGAGAACTGCCTGGCCAGTTGAGCGTCGCCGAGGAAGCTCGATATCTGCCCCTCGGTCTGGGAGAACTGGCTGAGGGACTGGACGACACCGCGCAGCACCCCGTACTCCTGGGCCGGCGCGGACCGCAGGTCGAGGTCCACGCTGCTGCCCTGCGAGATGAGCCCGGCACTGCTCGTCGGTACGTACAGCACCGCGACCAACGGATCGCTCGGACCGCTGGTGCGCTCGACCACTGCGAGACTCGTGCCCGCGGTGACCACCTGGCCGACCTGCGCCAGGATCGCCGTGGTGCGTCCGCCGCTGAAGGCACGGACCGTCTGCAGAGTCGAGTCGACCTGGATGGTGAACAGCGGAGTCTGCGCGGGGAAGGCCGTGCCCTGCTGGGCGAAGACCCCGGTGATCTGCCCGGAGACCGGGCTGTCCAGGGTGTAGCTGCCTTCACCATAGGTGAGGATGCCGGGGACGGTGACCTGACGCGGGATGGAGCCGGTGAACGCCCACAGCGTGCCGGCGGCGACGAGCACAGTGACCATGAGCAGCGCGACCAGGCTGCGTGGCTTGGCCAGTGTGGCCGCTGTCCCGAGGTCGGAGGTGGACTGGAGCTTGGCGAGAGCCTGCTCACGGAACTGCACAGTTGGCCTTCCTTCCTGTGTGAAATAGACGCTGCCCGCCTGTCAGACGGCCTGAAGGGTGCCGGCTGTCGAATACGCCTCGCCCAGCGCCTTCTCCGTGAGGCGAAGCGCCCGGACCACGTCACCGACCGTGGTGCCCAGGTCGCTGCGCACGGGGAGGTCCGGGCGGATCAGCCGCAGCTGGGCCCCCACATCGTCGCGACGCGCGTAGCCGGGCTCGGTGCCCACGGCGATCGGCTTGTACGTCGCGGCGGCGACACCGAGTTCGTAGAGCGCGATCGGCTGCTCGGGTGCCTTCTCGTTGCCCCGGGGAAACCAGAAGAGGACCACGTCGGACGCTTGCAGCGCATGGTGCTCCCAGCGCACCAACGCGTGGCTGAACGCGCACGCGGAGACGACCCGGCTGGGGCTGAACACGGTGAGGGGGCGATCGGTCCCCGCCCGGCTCCACTGGTCGGCGAGTGCCTCGATCGCCGGCTGCCGCCAGTCCGGACAGTTGCGCATACCGCCGGCCAGGAACACCGTCAGCGCGTCCGGTGCCGACGGGACTTCCTCCAGGGATCCGACGACCTGGAGAGGCGATCCGTTCACAGCACAATCTCCTCTACGAGACGTCAGGGCTCTGTGTGGCGGGGCCGGCGTACGCTCGGCCTCGGACTCCGGACCTCAGGTAACCGGCGCCCTCCATGGCGCCGGGCGCGACCTCGAGCCGTTGGACGACGGGGTTGCGTCTGCCCTGGCCGCTGAGGACGAACGTGCCCGCGGTGGAGAGCTGAACGCGAAATCCCCGGCCGTCGCGGAGGTACGAGGCGAGGTCACGGTTGATGTCCCCGACGCACCTGTGGGCTTCTTCGGTCGTCTGCGAGCGGCGATCCGCTCGGTGTGTCGTTGACGATATTTCCGGGCGGCGGAGGCCGGCAACCTCTCCGGGGAATTGCCACCAAGGTGCGCAGGGCACCGCTCCACGTTGACAGCGATCTGTGTCATCGACGTCGATTCACGGGCGCCGGTACGGTGATCGTCCGTCAGGTGACGGCCGGAAGCCAGGCCCGTGTCGGAGCTCGGTGCCGGGGGGGGTGAACCCACCGGACCTCACCACGGCGCCAGGTCCGGACCACCCCTGTCCGACGGCCACAAGGAATCGGCCCGGGAGCACGGATTCATGGATGCATCCCCTCGGGATTGCATCGATCGATGCAATGCGGGTCTTCCGGCACACCGCGGATCGCGACACCGTGGCTGGCCTGCGTGAGAGCCCCGGTCCCACCCGCCGATCGACCCGACACCTGCTCAGCCTGTACGACGGTTGCCGGGTGCCGGCACGCCGAGGTGGTCGCGCAGGGTCTCGCCGGTGTAGGCGGTGCGGTAACTGCCGCGTTCCTGCAGCTCGGGGACCACTCGGTCGACGAAGTCGTCCAGGCCCCCGGGGGCGTACCCGGGCACCAGGATGAATCCGTCCGCGCCGCCCGAACGGACGTAGTCGGTCATCTGTTGTGCCACGCGGGCCGGGGTGCCGATGAAGGGCTTTCCACTGGTCAGTTTCATCACCAGCTCCCGGATGCCGAGGCCGTGTTCGGCAGCGTGGGCCCGCCACTTCCGTGCCCGCGTCGACCTGACCTCGGCCGTCGCGATACCGGACCACTGCGACGGGTCCGGTGTGCGCTCCGGGTCGATGTCGGGAAGTGGCCCGTCGGGATCGTAGGAGGACAGCGCGCGCCCCCAGGTGCGTTCCAGATACCAGATCGCCAACTGCGGGCTGACGGCCAGCTCCTGGGCCGCACGTGCGTTGTCCCGGGCTTCCTCGTCGGTGTCGCCGAGCGCGAACGAGACCCCGGGCATGACCTTCACGTCACGGGAGTCACGGCCCTGCCGGGCGGTACGACTGCGGATGTCGGCGGCGAAGGTGTGACCTGCTCTGCCGAGGTGCCGGCTGTAGACCACGTCCGCGTGCGAGGCGGCGAACTCCCGGCCCTGCTCGGAGTCGCCGGCCTGAAGGGTGGGTGGGCACCCCTGAGGTCCGGCCGGGACGGTGAAGTGCCCGCTGATGCGGAACTGCGGACCGTCGTGACGGAACGGGGTGGGACCGTCCGTTTCCCAGCTGCGCCACATGGTCCGGGCCGCGCGGACGAACTCGGCCGCCCGCTGGTAGCGGTCGGCATGCGGGAGGTAGCCGCCGCGGCGGAAGTTCGCGCCGGTCCAGGCGTTGGACGTGGTGACGACGTTCCACCCGCACCGGCCGTTGGAGAAGTGGTCCAGCGACGCCAGTCTCCGTGCGACGTCGAAGGGTTCGTTGAAGGTCGCGTTGACGGTCGGGACCAGCCCGATTCGCTCGGTGACGGCACTCAGGGCTGACAGCACGGTGATCTGATCGAGTTCTCCGGCGGTGCCCACTTCGGAGATGGCGCCGCGGTGTTCGGTCAGCCGAGGGTAGTCGGCAAGGAGAAGGAAGTCGAACAGACCGCGCTCGGCCGTGTGGGCCAGGCCGGCGAAGGTGGCGAAGTCGCTGTGGTCACCGGCCCGCGGGTCACGCCAACCGGCCGATTGGTTGGACGGAAACAGAGCCGCCAGGTGCATCGCCTTGCCGGTACTGCTCATCGTGACGGCGTTGCCTTTCGGAGCGGGAACACACTGGACGCCCGGGCGGGCAGGCCGAGTCGCTCGCGCAGCGACCCCCCTGGTGTGCCGGACCGGGCCGGGTGACGCCGGCGCAGGAGTGGGACGACCTCATGGACGAAGTGCTCGACGGCGCCGGGGAGCGCGGCGGGTCGCACGTGGAAGCCGTCGACGACCCCGCTCGCGTACACGGCATCGAGTCGGGCGGCGAGTCCGGCGGCGTTTCCGGTGAGCCGGAGCGGCTGCGCCGCGCCCTGCTGCCCAGGTGGCCGGCCCGGGCCGTGGTCGTCGAGGACGATCTCGACCTCACCAAGGATCCGGACACCGGTTCCCACGCGTGCCCGTACCTGCTGCGCCTTGCGGACCTCGGCGAACACCAGATCGGCGCCGTGGGCGGAGACCGACGAGGAGTCAGGGTCGAGACCGGAGACGAGCACGGGGTGGCCCTGCGGTGGCCGCGGCACAACTGCCGGGCCCTTGATGCGGAAATGCTGCCCCACATGGTCGATGTGACGGATTCGGGCGCGGTCCAGGAAACGACCGCTCGCGGTGTCGCGGATGACCGCATCGTCCTGCCAGCTGTCCCACAGTGCGGTGACGACTTCCGTGAACTCCGCTGCCTCCGAGCGGAGTCGACTGATCTCCGGCAGGGGCTCGGGGCCGAAGTGCGCGGCTTCGGCCGCCGAGGCCGCCACCCGCGGGCGCCATCCCGCTCGGCCGTGGCTGATGTGATCGAGAGTGGCCAGCGCCCGGGCAACGTGGAAGGGCTCGGCGTAGGTGGTCGTCACTGTCGCCATCAACCCGATCGTGTGGGTCGCCGGTGCGACGGCGGCCAGCGCGGTGACCGCGTCCGGCTGCCCGTCCGGCACCGCGGTCAGGGCCGGGGAGCCGTCGAGCGTGACGAAGTCCAGCCCTCCCCGCTCGGCCGTGAGGGCGAGTCGCCGGTAGCGTCCGGCGTCCGTCAGGTCGGGACGCGCCGGCCGCCGCGCGTCCGGATGCCACCCGACACCGCCGATGGCCACACCGAGCAACATCCGGGCTCCTTTCCGATGCTGTGCACAGGGGACCGGGCAGCCCCCCGTCGGGGTCGCCCTCAGGCCCGCAGCCTAGGCCGGGAGGCCGCCGGCGATACGCCCCGGCAGCCGAACGGCACGGCCCCCGGCCACTGCGGCCAGGACGCTTGCACGGATGGGTGTCACGGAGGTGCCGCGGCCGGTGCCCAGACCCCGGCCAGCACGTTCGCCACCTGCTCCGGGTGTCCGGACCACCAGGAGAGCAGCAGGCTGTCCATGACGAACAGGTGGTCCCGGGTGCGGTCGTGGCGCCGGTAGTGCCGCTCGAGGTGGCGCACGTCGCAGACACGCTCCCACCAGAGGAACTCGGCCGCGTCGGCCAACTGCCGGTCGGACAGCGGTGACAGTGCGCGGTATCCGGCGACGAAGGCAGCAGCCTGGGTGGCGGCGAGCTCCCTGCGGTCACGGGAGGAGAAGAGCAGCATCACCGAGCGCACCACCTCCTGGGCGTAGGCCCGGGTCGTGAGTGCGTCGAAGTCCAGGACGGCGGCGATCCGGCCGCCGTGCCACAGCACGTTGGCCACGTGGAAGTCGCCGTGCGTCCAACCCGATGCACCCGGCTCCGGTACGGCCGGAGACCGAGGTGGGCGGGCCGCCTCGAGCAGGGCACGGCGGCACGGCAGATGCGCGCGGACGAACCGGTCGAAGGCATCGCGATCGGGCTTGCGGGCGGCCGCTGCCAGGAACGCCTCGATGGCGCGCAAGGCCGTGTCCCGGTCAGCTGCCGCAGGCGTCTCGGGGGTGCTCGAAGGCAGCACCTGCGCCAGCTCGTGATGGATGCGAGCCAGTTGCCCGCCGAGTACGCGCGCCTGCCCGAGGCTCATCTGCCATCCGGGAAGGTGGCGGCCCTCCACCCAGCGGTACACCGCGAACAGGCCGCCCTCCGCCTCGATCAGGGTGCGTCCGTCCGGTGTTGCCAAGGGTGGGGCGACCGGCAGGCCGCGCTCGTGCAAGGCACGAACCGCCTGGTGCTGGCGTCGAACCTGTTCCGGTTCCGCACCCAGGGACTGCTTGACGAACAGGTGCCGTTGCCGACCGGTCTCGATCCGCCAGCAACGGTTCGTCAGTCCCACGGTGACGGGATGGACCGCGACGACTCCGCTCAGGCCGAGCCGGCGCAGCACCGCGTCCGGCAGCGGCACGGGGGCCGCCGCCTGGATCCGGGACGACTCTGCGTGCCGCACCGTGCCCGTCATGCCGCGGTGCCGGCCGGTGCCGGCCGGCTGCGGGCCGCACGGTCGTGCATCGCCTGCTCCAGTGCTCGTCGGGTCAGGCCGGAAACGGCCCCGGGGCGGCCATTCTCCGGGGCGCGCGGACCGGGCGTCCAGGACGGCGGTTCGGTCCGAAAACAACGGCGGCACGAATCGGTGGAACGGTTCGGCCTAACTGTGCACGTGCCCGAGGAAATGTCGGAGAATTCTTGTGCCCATTGTTCCGCGAGCCTTAGGTTCGAATCGTCTCGCCGAGAGACGGAATGTTCCGCACGAGGCTGCCGGGAATTCCCCGATCCTTTCCGCCGGAACACCTGGCACCCCCTTGGAGGAATCATGAGCGACACCCAGAACGTCACCCCGGAGACCGCGTCGGACGAGTTCAGCACCGAGGTCGACGACGAGGACCTGGAGGCCATCTCGGGCGGCGAGCTGGTCATCTGAGGTTCGCTCCCCGGTCGGGTGTCGGCGTCTGTCGCCGGCGCCCGACCGGTCGTCCATCCGGAGGGCTCCTGTCGAACCGGTCCACCACGATCTGCTCTCCACCGTACGAACCGCGGCCGACGCGCCGGGCACGGGGACGCACCGGCGGCGGAACACCTCCTGGCACCCGTCAGCCTCGGGCCCACTACAGAAGGCCACTCCCCGATGGAAACTCTCCGGTCCCTGGTGGGCGACCCTGCGCCGTTCCTGGCGACGGTGTGGCGTCGCCACGCCCGTCTGCTGCGCCCGCCGACACCACTCGCCCCGCCGGTCACCTTGGCAGACGTCGACGCCGCACTGACCTCGGGCCTGCTGCGCCGTCCCTACCTCGAACTCGTCTCCCGCGGACAGGCACTGGACCACGGCGACTACACCACCGCCCGCAGCGTCAGGGGTCACGACTTCGGCGGCTACGCCGACTCCGCCAAGGTTCTGCGACAGCTCGATGCCGGCGCCACCTTGCTGATGCGCAACATCGAGCACTGGCACTCCGGAGCAGCCGCACTCACCGACCGCCTCGGCGCCGAACTGGACCGACGCGTCGAGGCCTTCCTCTTCGTCACCCCGCCCGGTCAGCAGGGGTTGAGCGCCCACCGGGACGATGCGGACGTCTTCGTGCTGCAACTGAACGGCAGCAAACGCTGGCAGGTTCACGCGGTCCCCGACGACGGGCACTGGCAGGCCAGCCAAGAGCCGAACCCGGGCCCCGTACGACTGGAGACCACGGCGCACGCCGGCGAGGTGCTCTACATCCCCCGCGGCGCCCCGCACTCGGCCGTCGGTCACTCCACCGGCCTGTCCTTCCACCTGTCGCTGACCGTCCGGCAGCCCGGCACCGCCGACCTGCGCACCGTCCTCGCGCGCCGCCTCGACGACGGGCTCGAACTGCCTCTCCTCCCGGTGGACCGGGCGGAGCTGCACCGGACCGCGGCCGAGCTGCTCCACCACTACCGGGAGCGGCTGGCCGGACTCACCCCGGAAGACCTGTGCGCCGCCGTGGAAACCCTCCCGCAACCGAGGACCGGTAGCGCATCACCCGGGCCTGCCCGCGCACTGACGAGCCTGGCAGAAGCTCTCCAGAACTGACACCCCGACGAGAATCCGTCCGGCACGGCCACCGGCGACAGGACGTTCCGGACCGTGGCGCCGAAGAATGCCACGGTCCGGTCGTCCGGCGCATCAGCGGGAGATTCCCGGAACTTCCGGAACGCCCGCGCCGGCCACCAGCGCATCCAGTTCCTCCTCCGCGAGATCCCGTGTCTCGAGCCGTCCCGGATGGGGCACGAACAGCGTGAGCCGGCCACTGATGGCTGCCTCCTCCCACGACCGGATCTGGGCATCCATCACCTCCGATGCCGCTGGCCGGTCACGGACGACGACCACGGCCGTTCCCGCCGGCACCCGGATGCCGTGCTCGGCGAGCAGGACGCGCGGGTCCCGGGCCAGGAGCCGTTCCTGGCCCGGATCGGACCACACGGCGGCCACCACCGCGCTGTAGCCGGAGGCGAAAACGGTGCGTTCGGTGGAGTGCATGGCTCGGTCCTCTGCTCTCTGGTGCGGATCGGTATGCGTGCTCTGCCGGGGTGAGGTTCCTCCGGACAGACCTGGTTGGCCGGGGTCCGGCAGGGACACGGTGGGGACCGGCACGGTCGGCCGGCCGGGTACCGGGGCCGGCCGGGCGACCTCGTCCGGTTTCTCGGGTGATTCCGCTCTCCGAACGGTCTGTTGGCGGCACCTCATGTCTGCTCCCGACCGTCGGGCGAGCGGGAGCCGAGGGCGAACTCGGCGATGGCCGGCTCGGCGAGCGTGTCCAGACCGGCCAGCGCGGAGAAGGAGGCGGCGTCACCCGCACCGAGGGCGCAGGGAGCCAGGCCCATGTCAGTGGCGACCAGATACATCCAGGCGGTCAGGATCCCGGCGTCCTTGAGAGCCAGCGCGTACGGGATCCCCTCGTACTTCCGCATCAACGGTCCGACCCGGGCGGTGATCACGAACAGGACCTGTGGCGGACCCGGCATGGTGGCCGTCGCACGGGCGAATGACAGCATCCGTTCGGTCTCGGGCCCGGGGCCGGCAAGCATCGCCAGACGGTGCTGCGCCGAGTCGTAGTGGTAGAGGCCGCGGGGCATGCCCACGCATCGCGAGACCAGGGGATAGATCTCCAGCTCGCCGAGGCCGCCCGCGCCCGGATAGGGCCGGACGCCCGTCACCCGGCCGTCACGGTCACGCGGTTCGAGGCGCTGCACCCGGTGGAGGAACTCGCCGAGCTGCTCCACGGTCACCGGCCGGCTGTCGTCGTGCCGTCGCACGCTGCGGCGCCGCGACATCACCGCTGACAAGGAGCCTGACGCCTGGGTGGCGCAAGGGGGTGTGGGCAGAGCGATCGAGGGGCGGCCGTCGATGGCGGCCGCCGGCACGAGGTCCTCCTCCATCAGACCGCGGAAGCGATCGGTTGCGCCGATCGGCGCCGCGTGGCGCTCCGGGCGGGAGCGGTCGTGCAGGCAGAGTTCCTCCGCCGACCAGAGGGCCATCGGTGCCGCACGAGTCTCGGCCTCGGCCTCCACCGGCGTCAGCAGGAGGCGGGCGGAGAGCAACTCGTCCAGCAGAAGTCCCGCTGCCGACTGGTCGATTCCGAGTTCCTCGGCCACTTCACCGAGGCCGATCTCCTCCTCGCAGGCGCGGGCCAGGACAGCGGTCAGCCGGAACTCCGGGCAACTGATCCCCACGGTGCTGAGCGGCGAGTACGCCACCATCCGGCCCTGCTCGGCACGCAGCACCGCGAACCTGGACAGCCGGTAGAGCGCCCCGGCGCTGTGGCGGCGCTGTGGCGGAACGCTCTGTGAGCCGATACGGCGGGGCACGACGTCCAGTACGGCACGGGATCCGATGGAGAGCCGGCGCTCCAGCCAGGAATGCAGCAGCAGTCGACGCACCAGCAACTGGGCCGGCAGGAGCCGCGAGTCGCCTTCCAATCCGGTGACGAGCTGGGCGATCTGCAGGTCGCTCAGCCAGTTCTCCACCATCCGGAGCAGCACGGCGCGGCGTCCTGCCTCCAGCCCGGGCAGGCGCAGCCGGTAGCGGGACTGTTCGAGGACAAGGCTGCCGCCGGGTTCCTCGGTCACCCGAGCATCGCCGCGGAGCCGGTAGCTCTCGGCCTTGACCGTGCCTGGCACGGAAGGAGTGCGGTTCACTGGCTTTCATGCTTCCGGTACTGGGACGGCCGTGCGGCACGTCGGCAGGGACTGTGGACGTCGAGAGCTCGCGGCTGCCGCACAGCAACTCTGCTGCCTCCGAAGCACCTTGACCGCAGTGCCGGCGGTGTGGCCGATGCGGGGAAGGAACGAGACCGTGCCCGGCGGCGGCTCACGGTCGCACGGAATCCTGCCGTCGACGGGGAGTTGCGGGCACGACCAGGGCCGTGTGCTCACCCGTTCTCGACCACCAGGTGCTCCTCGACCCAGGTATCGGAACCACCGTTCTCCGTGAGCAGTTCGGTGACGAGCTCACGGCCCCGGTCCTCCGCAGCGACCCGGAACGTGCTCACCAGCAGCTCCACCAACCCCTCGGTGAGTCGTGCGGTCTGAGCTCCACCGGCCGCACGGGTGGCCGGTCCCGGTGCTAACACGGGTGCGCCGGCGATGAGTTCCCCGCTCGACGTGGTGACGGGCTCCTCGGAGGCGCCGGCGATGAGTTCCGCGCTCGATGACGCGACCAGTTCCTCGGCGGCGCTGGCGATCCGGTCCAGCGACCGCGCCAGACACCGCAGCGCAGCCGCCGGCGGGACGCCCGTCCGGACGAGCTCCATCGTGGCCCGCTGCACCGCCGGCCGCGCAACCGTCATCGTGCCGTCGGCCTCCCATCCGAGCATGCCGTGCCGGTTCAGGGAGTAGAACACCGCGGGTTGGTCACGCACCGCGCGGTTGACTGCGGCGGCGAGCTGGGCTTCCTCGGCATCGCGGCCCCCGGCACCGAGGAACGCCGCGATGGACACCAGGTTGAAGCCCTGGCGCTGGAGGGACACGATGTGCTGCAGGCGACGGACGTGGGTCTCGTCGTAGTAACCGATCCGCCCCTTGCGCGCCGGCGGCCGGAGCAGTTTGCGGGACTGGTGAGCACGGATGTTGCGCGGTGACATCCCCACCAGTCTGGAGATCTCCTCGACCGTGTAGGACGCATCCGGCCGAGCGGTGTGGGATACGGCCTGCGGCGGAGGTGACTCCATCTGTCGCTCCTCGGTAGTGCGATGGGTGCGGTGGGGCTAGGGTGCTTGGTGTGCCGTCGGCACTCGGAGTGCACGACGCCCGGCTGCGAGGCCTGGTCGGAAACCTCGAAGATCACGCCTCGGTAATGTGTTTCACGGGACCGGTACGCCCCGGGGTTCACCAGGCCCGGACTGTCTCCCGCCGCGCCCTTGCCCGGCTCCCGGCCGAACACCGCCCCGTCCCGCAGGGTTGTCGCCCTGCGCTGTCACAGGTATCCCGAGCGCTCGGTGGTGTCCGGCAGCTCCAGGTGCTGAACGACGGGGTTGCGCTTGCCGCTCGAGGTGAACTGGAAGTCGTGGTGCGGGCGGTGGCGCAGGCGGAAGCCCTGCAGGGCACCGAAGTGCGCTTCGAGGCTGGTGTTGATGTCCCGCACGCGGGCTGCGGCGACCTCCGCCGGGCCGGCGGTCACAAGGTCGAGCGTGCCTGGTTCGTTCTGTACGACCTGGAAGTCCGGCAGGCCCGCGGCGGCCAGCGAGGCCAGCAGCGCATAGGGCGAGTATGCCGATCCGTCGAGACCGACCAGGCTGGTGCGGGCCCGGCCCAGCAGGCCGTCGGTCACGGTGCCGGGCAGGCCGCACCCGCAGTCGACCGGCCGGGGCGCGAGGTCGCCCGTCACGTAGCGGATGACCGGCATCGGGGTGGACAGCAGAGCGGTCACGACGATTTCGCCGGCCTCGTGATCACCGGCCGGACCGATCTCGGGCAGGACGAAATCGTCCTGGAAGTGCATCCGCCGCCGGCTGCATTCGAAGGCCGCGTAGCCGGTTTCCGACGTCGCGTACAGCATGGTGACCGGGCAACCGAACGCCTCCTCGATCAGACGGCGGCCGCTGTCGGGCATGTGCTCGTGGGAGGCCACGACACCGTGCGGACGCAGGACGATGCCGCGGTCCAGGCAGTATCGGGCCAGGGCGATGACGCGGCTGGAAGAACCGGCGATCTGGTCGATCGGGATGCGTCCGACCACGGCCTCGTAATCCGCGACGATGTCGGGCGCATGGGGGTCGTATCCACGCAGGTTGCACTTGAGGTACGGGCGGGGCAGCATCACCGGCTGGAAGAGTGGAGTACCGGGGAAGAGCAGTCCCAGGTTGAGGGCGGTGCCACGGTCCGGTAGGCCGAGGAAGGCGCTCAACCGCTCACGGATCACGTTGTTCGACAGTCCGCCGGCCTCGGCGGTCGACAGCAGGGTGACGGGCTGTCCCGTGCTGCCGCTGGTCTGAGCGAGGTAGAACGCACCGGGTGCCATCCGGCCCCTCGCATCGCGGCTGATGAAATCGACGAAGTGCTCGCGCAGGTCGTTCTTGCGGGTCAGGGGGAAGTCACTCAGGCTCAGCTGCTCGCGGTCGCGAAGGGCGCGGTAGTACGGGACTTGTTTCGAAGCGGTGGCCAGCAGATGGTCGAGGCGCTCGCGCCCCCGGCCGGGATCGTACGGAGCCAGGCCCTCGATCTCCTGGCGCTTCCCCCGGAACCACGCGGACGACTCCTTGCGCGTGATGCGCTCGCGCAGCCGATGGAAGTCGCGTGCCAGATCGCTCGGCAGGTTCAACACACAGCCCTCCTTTGTACGACCGGCCGGGCACCGGCGACATTGCGCCGGCATCTGCCCGGGGAATGGACGTCAGATGTACTCGAGACCACCGGAGATGGTCCCCGGGTCCGCGTCACCGACCTCGCTGCCGAAATCTCCGGCGCGGTCCGAGGTGGTCTTCCGGATTTCGCTCGTGATTCCTCTCGAGGAGGATGCCGGATGCATTCCGGCGGAAACCCCTCGGGATTTGCCGACGGGCCCTGCCCGGAATATGCCCCTCGCGGATGAGACGATTCGAACCTAGGGCTCCCGGCACAAGAGACACAAGGATCTTCCGATGCTTGCTCAGGAGCATGTACGGCCAGGTCCGGACCGTCTCACCGATTCGTGCCGCGGTCGTTGACGGACAGACCGCGCCACCGCCCCGGCACCTCGCTTCCCTGCCCTCCGGAGAACGGGGCCGACCGGGGCGGCTTCCGGCCATCGCAGGCCTCCTGCCGCGCATCGGCCTTTCCATCGGGCACACCGGGACGACACGATCGGGCAGGGTGTCATCAGGTGATGTCAACGCCGCCGCGCGCACGGCCTGATCTGCCGGCACCCGTGCCTCCTCGTGCAGTTCGCGGCTAGATTTGCGCCGGTCGGAATCCCGTCGGCCACTCGCAAGGAGGCATTGTTGAGAGCTGGACCTGCCGCCGTGAACATTCGTCCGACCTCACCGATTCCGCCGTCGAGTCCTGCTCCGGCCATCAGGGCCGAGCCGGTCGGCGAGTCGGTTCCCTTCGCGAATGAGGGGCCGACCAACGGCGGCGGAGTTGTCCTTCCCGGGCAGACCGATGACAGTTCCCGGTGGGTGACGAGATCGCAGATGCGGAAAGCCGTGGAACGCGGCGATCCCACCGCCGTGTGGTACTACAGCGGCACCTACAGGGGGAAGTCGGTCGAGGAGGCGGCGAAGGCCACTGCCGAGAAGTACGGCGGGCAGACGATGATGATGCTGATCGAAGATCTCAACCTGTGCACCCCGTACTACTCGGACTACTCCGGAAAGGCTGCGGCCTTCTGGCGAAACGCTTCGTTGGGATTTTCCGAAGGCGCGCGGGGTGAGGTGCGGATCATTTTCGGCGACGCCGTCAGGAAAGGGAACACCTGGCAGCGGGTGGAGTGCCCGACGCTCATGGCGAACCCGCGCGTCGACGCCGTCCTGTGGGCACAACCCGGCACTCTGTTCCGGAAGCTGCTGGGCAAGGGGCAGTCCGATCCTCGCTGCCAACTACCTGACGGAGTTGCTCTTCAGTAGCGACCGGCCGGAGCGCCGCGCTGCCCGGGGCCGTGACCTTCACAGCGGCGGCATCGGGTCTAGCGTTGAACCATGAGCACCGACCCGGTGAGGCTGTTCCTCTGCGGCGACGTGATGCTCGGCCGCGGGATCGACCAGATCCTGCCGCACCCCGGCGATCCGACGTTGCGGGAGCCGTACGCCCGGGATGCGCGGGCCTACGTCGCATGGGCAGAGGCGGTGTGCGGCCCGATTCCGCGTCCGGTCGAGTTCTCCTGGCCCTGGGGGGAGGCCCTGCGGCTGCTCGACGAGGCCGCGCCCGACGTTCGGGTGGTGAACCTGGAGACGAGCGTGACCCGTAGCAGCGACTTCGCGCCGGGGAAGGACGTGCACTACCGGATGGACCCGGCCAACGTGCCCTGCCTGGCCGCCGCCCGGCCCGACGTCTGCGTGCTGGCCAACAACCACGTGCTGGACTTCGGCCTCCGCGGGCTCGAGGAGACGCTCGACGCCTTGAGGAGCGCGCGGCTGCCGGCGGTCGGAGCAGGACGGGACGCGGTCGCCGCGCGGCGGCCGGCGATCATCCCGGTCGCCGGCCGCGGGCGGATTCTGGTCTTCTCCTTCGGGACGGCCTCCAGCGGCATTCCGTGGCGCTGGGCCGCCGCCGAGCACCGGGCCGGCGTCGGCTTCGTCTCCGAGGCGTCGGCCGTCGACGCGGCCGACATCGCCGACCGGGTAGGGCGGGCGAGGAGACCGGGCGATGTCGTCGTCGCCTCGGTCCACTGGGGGTCCAACTGGGGCTACGAGGTCTCCGGAGCCCAGATCCGCTTCGCACATGCGCTGATCGACGGCGGTGTCGACGTGGTCCACGGGCACTCCTCGCACCACCCCCGCCCCATCGAGGTCTA
The DNA here is from genome assembly GCF_055579305.1 of Kitasatospora sp. NPDC032757. Classification (NCBI taxonomy): domain Bacteria; kingdom Bacillati; phylum Actinomycetota; class Actinomycetes; order Kitasatosporales; family Streptomycetaceae; genus Kitasatospora; species Kitasatospora sp. NPDC032757. The sequence continues at coordinate 26,240 of NZ_JBVINN010000069.1, forward strand.
CCGCGGAAGGCTCATCCTCTACGGCTGCGGCGACTTCATCGACGACTACGAGGGCATCGCCGGCCATGAGCGGTACCGGGACGACCTGCGTTTGCTGTACCTCGTCACGGTGGAGCCCGGCAGCGGCGAGCTGATCGGTGCCCGGATGGTGCCTCTGCAGGCTCAGCAGATGCGGCTGCGGCACGCCTCGCGCGAGGACGCGCAGTGGCTACGAGGGGTTCTGGACCGGGTCAGCCGCGGCCTCGGCGTACGAGTGGATCTCGACACGGACGGGATGCTCGCTCTGCTGCGAGCGTGAGGAAGCGGACGGGCCCGCTGCCGAACGGGCGACTCGTCGTCCGAGCCCTCTCGCCCGGGCCCCGGGCACTGCCCGAGGACCGGGTGGACGCCGGTGGGCGCGCGGCGAGGGGTGGCCGGCCCTGCTCGCGCCGCACCACCGGGGCGCGGAGCCGGCGGGGGCGGAGCGTCAACGGGCGGTCCAGACGGGGCAGGTGGGGTGGTGGCGGTGGGTACGGATGATGGTGCCGCCGAGGGAGCGGTGCTCGGTGGTGGAGACGTCGCAGCAGGTCGGCCGGCGGGCGGCGGACGGGGGGCGCGGGAGTGCGGCCGACCCTGGTGGCGGGGGTGGCGCGCTCGACGCGGTCGACACCGTCGGGGAGGGGACGGGGACGGAGGCGGTGGTCTTGGCCGGGGCCGGGGCCGGCCGCCGCTGCGGAGCGGCCGGGCGACGACGCTTGCGGCGGCGCGGAGTGGAGGTGGTCACGGGGCGAGATTGCCCCGGGCCGGTCCGGTGGAATCCGGGGCTCACTCGGACGGGGGACGGCCGTGCGGTGGAGCGCGGGCGGCCACGGCCGACGCGGGGCGGCCGGATCCGGGCCGGTGCCAGGACCCGGGTCCTGGTCCGGGTCAGGAAGGCCGGGAGAGCCCGGAGGCTCAGGGGGTCACGGCTGCACCTGGCGCGTCTCCCCCAGCGCGCTCTCGATGCCCTGCACCATCCGCCAGAGCGGCGCCCGGCGACTGGCCACCAGCACCACCACGTCGTCGGCGTCCTCCTCGCCGGCAGCCTCGCCGCCCGACGCCCCGCCCGACGCCCCGTCGGCGCGCCGGTCGCTCCAGGTGCCGGTGACGAAGGCCATCGCCGCGTCCACCTCGGCGGTCCAGTCGCTCTCGCCGCCGGAGCGCAGCCAGGTCCGCAGCGCGTGGTTGTGTGCGGAGACCACGGCGGCGGCGATGACGTCCGCACGCAGCGCGCCGTCCGGCCGGCCGGCGAAGCGGCCGCGCAGGTAGTGGGCGAGCGTGTGCTCGTAGCGCCAGACCACCGAGAGCTCGTACGCGCGCAGGCCTGGAACCTTGCGGGTGAGCCGGTAGCGCTGCACGGAGAAGGAGGGCTGCTCGGCGTACATCCGCAGGACGAGGCGGGCGGCGTCGCAGGCGTGCCGGACCGGGTCCTCCTCGCCGTTGCCGGACTCCAGGAACTCCGTCATCTCGGCGAGGCTGCGCTCGTGGTCGGGGAAGACCACGTCCTCCTTGGCCGGGAAGTAGCGGAAGAAGGAGCGCCGGCCGACACCGGCGAGCGAGACGATGTCGTCGACGGTGGTCTGTTCGAACCCCCGTTCCAGGAAGAGCTCGAAGGCGGCGGCGACCAGCGCCTCGCGCATCGCCGGCTTCGGCGGCCCGTCGTTCATGGGCTGGTCCTGTTCTTCCTTCTCGCTCATTCCCGGAACATAGCACCGGCTTCGAACAGCCGGACGTGCGTGCGCGGGGGCGCACCCCGGTACGCCGGTGCGCCGCCGCAGGGCCGGGTTACGGCAGGTTGCGGGCCATGACGATGCGCTGGATCTGGTTGGTGCC
>NZ_JBVINN010000070.1:0-438 GCF_055579305.1 Kitasatospora sp. NPDC032757
CGCCTCCACCGACCGCTGCGAACCCCTCGTCCTCGGCCCCCAGTTCGGCGCCCACGGCGCCACCGCCGCCGACATCTCCGTCGCCTTCGTCGCCCGGGCGGCGGTGGACAACGGGGATCTGATGCCGACCCGCCGGCGACGCGTCGCGGTGCGCGGCACGCGGGGGATCGGGCCGGCGGACATGCTCCGCAACGCCCGCACCGGGCGGGTCGACGTGCACGCGCAGACCGGGCTGGTCTCCCTCGACGGCGAGCCGCTCTGCTCCGAGCCCGCCGACTCCGTCTCCCTCAACCGGCTCTACTTCCTGTAGTCGAGTGCCGGGAACGCCGAAGCCTCCGAGCCTTTTTCGATAGGGAGGGTCTGGGTTTCCTGGCCCAGAGCGTGAAGTAAGGAGGCAGGAAGAAAGGCGGAAACCAGCGGGGGGGGGGGACACACAGT
>NZ_JBVINN010000070.1:446-24406 GCF_055579305.1 Kitasatospora sp. NPDC032757
GTTCCCCCCCCCTCCCCCCCCCCCCCCCCCCCCCCCCCCCCCCCCCCCCCCCCCCCCCCCCCCCCCCCCCCCCCCCCCCCCCCCCCCCCCCCGGGCCCGGATCGCGCGGTACGGAGCAGGGCGGACGGCAGAAAGCCGTCGGGCGGGGCGACACCGGCGTGTCGCCCCGCCCGACGGCGGTGGCAGGTGATCTCAGGCGGTCCGGTCCGGCCGGGCGGAGGGCTCGCCGCCGCCGATGCCGGTGCCCGGGCGGGGCTGCGGGGCGTCAGCGGGGTTGGCGGGTGCGGCGGCGGGCTCCGGCGGGGAATCGCCCTCGCGCATGGCCGCGGTCTCGGCCTTCAGGATGCGCAGGGACTTGCCGAGTCCGCGGGCCATGTCGGGCAGCTTCTTCGAGCCGAACAGCAGGACGAGCACCGCCACCACGATCAGCAGGTGCCAGGGTTCCAGACCATTGCGGAGCATCTCGGCTCACCGGGCCTTTCGCAGTGGGGGAGGGCTCGGGCGGACAACCGAAAGTCTCGTATTGACTGAAAAGTCAGTCAATGGCGGCACCGGTCAGCCGGCGGGTCTCCGGGTGGAGGCCGCCGAGCTCCGCGGTGATCGCCTCGTCGAGCAGCCGGCGCGCGTGGTCCAGGGGGAGCGAGCCGCTGAGCCAGCGGACGCTGAGCCCCTCCAGCAGGGCCGTGAGGCGTTCGGCAGAGGCGGCGTGAGCCGGGGCGGTCCCGGTGGGGTGTGCGCGGCCGAGCAGCTCGGCGATCTCGTGGACCCAGGTGTGGGTGGCCTTGGCCAGGTCCGTCCGGAGGTCGGCGTCGAAGACCGCGCTGGCTCTCAACTCGCCCCAGGCGGTGCTGTTCTCCCGCACCTCGGCGGTGTCCTGCAGCTCCAGCAGCAGGACCTGCGCCAGCTCGGTCACGGGGCTGTCCGCGGCCTCGCCGGGCGTCCACTGCGCGGTGTAGCGGTCGGCCCGTTCGCTGATGAACTCCAGGGTCTCGCGGAGGATCCCGGCCCGGTCGGCGAAGTGGTAGTAGATCAGCGAGGTCGAGACCCCGGCCTCGGCCGCCAGCTCGGCCACGCGGAGCCCCCGCACGCCGCGCCGGGTGATGACGCGCGTGGCGGCTCTGAGTATTTCTGTTCGACGGTCTGACACGAGTGTTCACTCTACTCGCACATGCGGGGTCGCGGGATCGTTTCCTGATTGAAACTTCAGGGCTCCCCTTCGGTGGGGTCGATTCAGGACATCCCTGCTCACAGTGGTTTTGGCGTGGGTCTGACGTGTCTTGGCGGGTCAGGCGAGGTCGCGAAGGGCCCGGGTCGGCCGATGGAGATCCAGCCGTTCCTCCATCTTGACTGAATTTTCAGTTCAGAGCAGGATGTGGGGCACCCCACACCTCCCGACCCCTCCAGGGAGTCCCATGAACACGCCCGTCCCCACCCGCCGCAGCCTGCTCAGGTTCGGAGCGACGGCCCTGCCGTTGGCGGCTCTCGGGGCCGCGCTCCCCGCGATCGCCCTCCCCGTGAGCGCCGAGGCCGCCACGGCCCCCTCCGGCGCCACGCTGCGGCTCCCGGCGGAGACCGACCGGCACACACGGACCTTCATGGCCTGGCCGGCCCTCTCCTCGGTCTGGCAGCAGCAGCTCCCGGCGGTGCGCCGGGACATCGCCAACCTCGCGTACGAGATCTCGCGCTACGAGCCGGTGGTGGTGCTGGCCCGCCCCGAGCAGGCCGCCGACGCCCGGTACACCTGCGGCTCCGGCGCCTACCACCCGATCGAGGTGGAGGAGATCGCCAACGACGACCTGTGGATCCGGGACTTCGGGCCCACCTTCCTCGTCGCACCGGGCGCGGTCGCCGGTGTCGACACCAACTTCAACGGCTGGGGCAAGACGGGCACCTCCTACTACCAGCCGTTCGGCAACGACGCCACGGCCGCCGCGACGCTCCTGGGCCGTTACGGCGTCGACCGCGTCCGGGCCTCCTTCGTCGGGGAGGGCGGCTCGCTGGAGACCGACGGCCAGGGCACCCTGCTGGCGACCGTCAGCTCGCTGGTCAACCCCAACCGCAACCCGGGGATGAGCCAGGACCAGGTGGAGCAGTCGCTCAAGGCGTCACTCGGGATCGAGAAGGTGATCTGGGCCCCCGGGCTGGCCGGCCAGGACATCACCGACTGCCACATCGACTGCCTGGCCCGCTTCACCGCTCCCGGCAAGGTCCTCCTGGACCAGCCCGGCCCCGGGGCCGACGCCAAGTGGGTCGCTGTCCACAACGAGACGAAGCAGGTGCTCCAGGGCGCCACCGACGCCCGGGGCCGCCGGCTGGAGATCACCGAACTGCCCGGGCCGGACCGCCGCCTGATCCGCGGGCGCGGCAAGGAGTTCCTCTCCAGCTACACCAACTACTACACCGTCAACGGAGCCGTCATCGCGCCACAGTTCGGCGACGGCTACGCGGACGGCGTCGCCTACGCGATCCTCCAGGCCGCATACCCGGACCGCAGGATCGTCCAGGTCGACATCGACACCATCGCGAGCGGGGGCGGCGGCATCCACTGCGCCACGCAGTCCCAGCCGGCCGTGCCCGCCGCCGGCTGAGTGCCGCACCCGGCCCCGTCGGGGACGGCCCGGACACCCGGCCGACCCGCACCGCTTCCACTGACCGAATTTTCGAACAGGAGACCTGTCATCATGACTTTCCGCATGCCGGCCGAGTGGACCGACCACGAGGGCTGCCTGATGGCCTGGCCGACCAGGGCCGAGCTCTGGGGCGGGACCTTCGAGGAGGTCAAGCAGGAGTACGCCCAGGTCGCCCGGGCGATCTCCGCCTTCGAGCCGGTGACGATGGTCGCCCGGCCCGGGCAGGGCGAGGAGGCCCGCGCCCTGTGCGGGGACGGCGTCGAGGTGGTGGAACTGCCCATCGACGACTCCTGGTTCCGCGACTCGGGGCCGATCTTCGTCCTCGGCCCCGAGGGCGAGCGCGCCGGGGTGGACTTCCGCTTCAACGCCTGGGGGCAGAAGCACCACCCGTACGACACCGATGACAAGATCGCCGCCCTGCTGCTGGACCGCCTGGGCGTCGAGCGCATCGACTCCCGGATGATCCTGGAGGGCGGCGCGATCACCGTCGACGGCGAGGGCACGCTGATCACCACCGAGCAGTGCCTGCTCCACCCCAACCGCAACCCCGGCATGAGCAAGGAGGAGATCGAGGCCGAGCTGGTGGCCCGGCTCGGCGTCACCACCGTCATCTGGCTGCCCTACGGCGGCCTGCTGGACACCGAGACCGACGGCCACGTCGACGGCGTCTGCGCCTTCGTGGCCCCCGGCAAGGTGGTGGTCCAGCTCCCGAGCGACCCGGGCCACCCCGACTACGACCGGATGCGCGCCAACCGCGCCGTGCTGGAGGCCGCCGTCGACGCCCGCGGCCGCAGGCTGGAGATCCTCGACCTGCCGCAGAGCGCCTTCGTCCGGGTCGACGGCAAGGAGACCGAGGTCGGCTACCTCAACTTCTACATCGCCAACGGCGGCGTCGTCGTCCCGACGGCCGGCGTCCCCGAGGACGAGGGGGCACTCGCCGTGATCGCGGCGGCGCTGCCCGGCCGCAAGGTCGTGGGGGTGCGCTCCCGGGTGATCGCCTACGGCGGCGGCGGTGTCCACTGCATCACCCAGCAGGTGCCGGCGGCCCGCCCCGCCCACTGAGCGGCGCGTCCACCTCCCCGTGGCCGGACGGCGGGCCCGCACCCCCACGCGCGCAGGCCCGCCGGTCCGGCGAACCCCCGCCACCCCCGTCACGCACGGAAGAGAGCACCCTCATGCCCGACCCCCGGAACAGGTCAAGAACCCCCGGACTCCCGCGTCGCCGGCCCGCCCTGGCCGCCGCCCTGGCCGCCGTCCCCCTCGCCGGCCTCACCCTCGCCAGCGCCTGCTCCGGCCCGCCGAAGGACGGCGGCACCGACGGCGGGACGGCCTACCAGCTGTCCGCCGGCACCCCGCCGGCCAAGGGCGATCTGGACTCCTTCACCTGGGCCGTGTACGCCGAGCCGCCCACGCTGGACTACATCTCGGCCTTCGACTACCCGCAGAACACCGTCCTGTCCAACGTGTGCGAGAGCCTGATGCGGTGGACCCCGCAGCTGACCCTGGCCCCGGGGCTGGCGGAGAAGGCCTCCAACCCCGACCCGACGACCTGGGTCTACGACCTGCGCCCGAACGTGCACTTCCACGACGGCGGCGTGATGACCGCCGACGACGTGGTCTACAGCCTCGGCCGGCAGATGAACCCCGACAACGCGGCCGCCTGGGCCCAGCAGTTCCAGAACGTCAGCAGCATCACCAAGACCGGCCCGCTCCAGGTCACCGTCAGACTCACCCAGCCCGACTCGCAGTTCAACCAGTACCTGGCCACCGCCGCCGGGGTGGTCGCCTCGAAGGCGGGGATCGAGGCGGCCGGCAAGGACTACGGCACCGGCGGCAGCCTCGCGTGCACCGGGCCGTTCAGACTCGGCACCTGGACCAAGGGCCAGTCGATCGAGCTCCAGCGCTTCGACGAATACTGGGGCACCAGGGCCAAGTCGGCCAAGGCCGTCTTCCGCTTCCTCACCGACCCGTCGGCCCGGGTCAACGCCCTGCTCAGCGGCGAGGCCGACGGCGGCTACCTGATCCCCACCGAGAGCTACGAGAAGCTGCGCACCGGCGGCGCGGGCACGCTCTACTTCGGCGAGGGCCTCAGCACCGTCAACGTCAACGTCACCACCATGCAGGGCGTGCTCGGCGACGTCCGGGTCCGCAAGGCCCTCTCGCTCGCCCTCGACCGCTCCGGCTTCGTCCGCACCGGCCTCGGCGGGGCCGGCAGCGTCACCGGCTCGCTGACCACCCGCGCCGCCTGGGCCGCCGCCCCCGAGCACGTCCGCGCCGAGGCCTTCGAGGGGCTCACCCCCACCACGCCGGACCTCGAACAGGCCAAGGCCCTGATCAAGGAGGCCGGCGCCACCGGGAAGACCCTCACCGTCGCCACCAGCCCGATCGGCCAGGACGTCTCGCTGCTCGCGACCGCCGTCCAGTCCGCAGGGGCGAAGATCGGCCTCGACGTCCGGCTGAAGACCATCGCGCCCAACGCCTTCACCGCCCTGTTCACCGACCCGAAGGCGCGCGAGGGCATCGACCTGTTCCCGGAGACGTACTACGACTCCATCACCGACCCGCTGGACCTGCTGGCCAACTTCCGGACCGGCGCCTACCAGAACTTCGCCTCCTACAGCGACCCCGGCTACGACGACCTGGTCAAGAAGGCCACGGCCGCGGGGGACTCGACCGAGCGGTTCACCCTGGCGGCCCAGCTCCAGAAGACCGCCTCCGAGCAGTTGCTCTGGATCCCCGTCGCCGAGTGGCCCACCGCCGTGTTCCTCAACAAGCGGATCACCGGCGCGCCCACCACCATCTCGTACCTGTACTACCCGTGGGCGGCCGATGTGGGGGCGGCCCGGTGAGTTTCCTGAGATTCGCCGCCCGGCGGCTGGCCGAGATGGCCGCCACCCTGGCCGGCGCCTCGTTCGTGATCTTCGGGGCGATGTACCTCGCACCGGGCAGCCCGGCGAGCTTCCTGCTCGCCGGCCGCTCGGCCTCCCCGGACGCCCTCAAGGCGGTCAACGCCCAGTACCACCTGGACGACCCCTTCCTCCTGCAGTACCTGCGCTGGGCCGGCCAGATCCTGCACGGCGACTTCGGCCGCTCGATCACCTACCGCACCGACGTCTCCCGGCTGCTCGCCGACCGGCTGCCCGCGACCCTGCTGCTGGTCGCGATGGCGCTGGTCCTCGTCCTCGCCCTCGGCCTGCTGCTCGGCTGGATCGGCGCCGTCCGCGGCGGCGCCGCCGACTCGGCCATCCTCGTCACCACCACCGTCGCCGTCGGTACCCCCTCCTTCGTCGCCGCCGTGCTGCTCCAGGGCCTGTTCGCGGTGAAGCTCGGCTGGTTCCCCACCGGCGGCACCGGCGACGGCCTCGGTCCGATGCTCTGGCACCTCACCCTGCCCGCGATCGCCCTCGCCCTCTACCTGATCGGCATGCTCGCCCGGGTCACCCGCGCCGCGATGCTCGACGTCCTCGGCCACGAGCACGTCACCGTGGCCCGCAGCCGGGGCGTCGGCGAGCACCACGTGGTACGCCGGCACGTCTTCCGCAACGCCCTGGGCACCGTCCTGACCACCGGCGGGCTCATCGTCTCCACGCTGCTGGTCTGCACCGTCCTGGTGGAGACCGCGTTCAGTGTCGGCGGCATCGGCCAGCTCCTCGAACTGTCCACCACCACGAAGGACTTCCCCACCGTGCAGGCCATCTCCCTGATCATGGTCGGGCTGTTCATGGCGGTGAACCTGGTCGTCGACCTGCTCCACCCACTGGTCGACCCCCGGGTCACCCTCGGAGCGAGGAAAGCCGCCGGATGACCGCCACCCTGCTGCGCCGGCCCGGTCTCGGCCGTGTCCGCACCGCCCGCGCACCGCTGCAGCTGCTCTGCCTCGGCTTCGTCGCCCTGGTCGTCCTGGCAGCCGTCCTCGCCCCGTGGCTCGCGCCCGACGCCCCGAACGCCGTCGACCTGGGCAACGCACTCGCCGGACCCTCCGCCGATCACCTGCTCGGCGTCGACGCCTCCGGGCGCGACACCCTCTCCCGCCTGGTCACCGGCGCCCGGACGTCCCTGCTCGGACCGCTCGGCGTGGTCGCCTTCTCCACCGTGGCCGGCGTCGCCGTCGGCGTCACCGCCGCCTGGCGGGGCGGCTGGCCGGACTCCGTGCTCTCCCGCAGCACCGAACTGGTCTTCGCCTTCCCCGGCATGCTGCTGGCGATCCTGATCGTCTCCGTCTACGGGGAGGGGCTGCTGGCCCCGGTCGTCGCCCTCGCCATCGCCTACCTGCCCTACGTCAGCCGCCTCACCCGCTCGCTCGTCCTCGCCGAACGCTCCCGCCCCTACGTCGAGGCCTACCAGGTGCAGGGCCACTCCGGCCTGCAGATCTGCCTGCGCCACATCGTCCCCGGCATCGCGCCGGTCGTCCTGGCGCAGTCCACCATCAACTTCGGCTACGCCCTGATCGACCTGGCCGGCCTCTCCTTCCTCGGGCTCGGCGTCCCCGCGCTCACACCCGACTGGGGCCGGATGGTCTTCGACGGCCAGTCCGCCGTCCAGCACGGCTACCCGCTGTCGGCGATCCTGCCCTGCGCCGCGATCGTGCTGACCGTCGTCGCCTTCAACGTCGTCGGCGAACGCTGGGCCGACCAGGTCGCCAGGAGGGACCGATGACCACCCTCGACATCCAGGCCTACCGCCTGCGCCTGCCGAACACCGCCCGGCCCGTCCTCGCCGGCGTCGACCTCACCGTGGAGGCCCGCGAAACGGTCGCCCTGGTCGGGGAGTCCGGCTCCGGGAAGAGCCTCACCTCCCGCAGCGTCCTCGGCCTGCTCCCCGCCGGAGCCGTCACCGAGGGCACCGTGCGGGTCAACGGTGACGACGTCCTCACCATGACGCCCGAGCAGTTGCGCCGCCTGCGCACCGGCACCGCCGCGATGATCTTCCAGGACCCGCGGGCCGCCATCAACCCGCTGCGCCGCCTCGGGGACTTCCTCACCGAGAGCGTGCGCCTCAGCGGCCGCCTCCCCGCCGGGGCGGCGCTCGAACGGGCCGCCGAGATGCTGGACGCGGTCGGCCTCCCCGCCTCCGTCCTGGGCCGGTACCCGGGGCAGGTGTCCGGCGGCATGCTCCAGCGGGTCATGATCGCGGCCGCCCTGATGGGCGATCCCGCGCTGATCCTCGCCGACGAGCCCACCACCGCCCTGGACGTCACCTCCCAGGCCGAGGTGGTGGCGCTCCTCGGCGACCTCCGGGAACGCTTCGGCACCGGGATGCTCTTCGTCACCCACGACCTGGGCCTCGCCGCCGCCATCAGCGACCGCGTCTACGTGATGTACGCCGGCCGGATCGTCGAGACCGGCCCCGCCGAGGCCCTGTTCGACCGGCCCCGGCACCCCTACACGACGGCGCTGCTCGCCTCCACGCCGCGCCTGGACGCCCCCCGGGGCAGGCTCGCCGCCATCGAGGGCCGGCCGCCGAGCCTGCGCGACGAACCGGCGGGCTGCCCGTTCGCACCGCGCTGCCCGCTCGCGACCTTCCCGTGCACGCAGGAGGTGCCCGCGCTGCTGCCGCTCCCGGCCGAGCCGGCCCGCCTCGCCGCCTGCCACCACAGTGACCGGACGGGGGAGGGGAGCGCCGATGCGTAGCCCGGACCTCGGGGCCGCGGCCCGTTCGAAGGGAGTGCCGCCGATGCGCAGGACCGTCCTGGAGGCGGTCGGGCTGCACCGCGCCTACGGGAGCGTGCAGGCCGTCGACAACGTCTCCTTCACCCTGGCCGAGGGCGGGTCGCTGGGCATCGTGGGCGAGTCGGGCTCCGGCAAGACCACCACCGCCCGGATCGTCGTCGGACTGGAACGGGCCGACTCCGGCCGGGTCCTGGTCCGGCGCCGGGACCGTACCGAGCACCGGCGCGGCCGGGTCCACCGGCTCGCGCGGGCCCGCGAGGTCCAGATGGTCTTCCAGGACCCGTACCTGTCGCTGGACCCGCGCACCAGCGTCGGCGCCGTGCTGCGCGAGACCCTCCGGCTGCACTTCCCCGAGGCGGACCACCCCCGCAGGATCGCCGAACTCCTGGAGCAGGTCGGCCTCGGCGAGCGGGAGGCCGGCGCCCTGCCCCGGCAGCTCTCCGGCGGCCAGCGCCAGCGCGTCGCCATCGCCCGGGCACTGGCGGTCGAGCCGGCCGTGCTCGTCCTCGACGAGGCGGTGGCCGCCCTCGACGTCTCCGTCCAGGCCCAGATCCTCAACCTGCTCACCGACATCCGCGAACAGACCGGCATCGGCTACCTGTTCATCACCCACGACCTCGGCGTCGTCAAATCCGTCACCGACGACGTCCTCGTGATGCGGCACGGGCGGATCGTCGAGTCCGGCCCGACCGCCGAAGTCCTCGCCCGCCCCCGCCACCCCTACACCCGGCTGCTGCTGGACTCCGTCCCCAGGCCGGGCTGGGACCCGAGGTCCATCGCCGCCGCCCGCCGCGCGCTGTAGCAGCCCCGTACCCGGGTCCCGGCCGTCGACGCCCCCACGGCGGCGGTCCGGACCCGCCTCGATTCGCCCGATCGGCGGCGCGCGGGCTCACCGGCACGCCCCTCGCCCGCCCCTACTGTCGGGTATCGCCCGTTTCGGGGTGCATCCGCATGAACGAGGGGACCTGCCGTGAGTGACCGCTTCCCGTCCCGCCGGGCAGTGCTGTGTGCGGGGGCGGCCGCCGCCGCCCTCGCCCTGCTGGAGGGGTGCGGCTCCGACACCGCCCCCGCCGACGGGAACGAACCGTCCTCGGCGGGCACCGGCGGAACCGCCGGTCCGGGGACGGGGCCGGCCGGCACGGCTCCGGTGACGTACGCCATGCCGGCCGAGTGGCTCCCCCACACCAGGACGTTCATGGCCTGGCCGGCCCTCGAAGAGGTGTGGGGCAGCCAACTGCCCGCCGTGCGCGAGGACATCGCGCACGTGGCGCAGGCCGTCGCCCGCTTCGAGCCGGTGGTGCTGATGGCGCGCCCGGACCAGAGCGCCGAGGCCCGGCAGCTGTGCGGTTCCGGCGTGGAGGTGATCGACCTGCCGGTCGACGACCTGTGGGCCCGTGACACCGGTCCGGCCTTCGTCACCGGCCCGGGCGGACTCGCCGGCGTCGACCTCAACTTCAACGGCTGGGGCAACAAGCAGACCCACGCCGAGGACAGCCAGGTCACCCGCAGGCTCCTCGACCGCTACGGCATCCGGCGCTTCCAGGCGCCGGTCACCGGAGAGGGCGGCGGCATCGAGGTCGACGGCGAGGGCACCCTGATGGCCACCGAGAGCTCCTGGGTCAACGAGAACCGCAACCCGGGGAAGAGCCGCGAGCAGATCGAGGGCGCGCTCAAGGACCTGTTCGGCGTCCGGAAGGTCATCTGGTTCGCCGGCGTGGCCGGGCAGGACATCACCGACTGCCACATCGACGCCCTGGCCCGGTTCGCCGAGCCGGGCGTGGTGGTGATCCACCGCCCCGGGCCGGACACTCCGCCGGACATCTGGTCCCGCGCCTCCGACCAGGCGCTGGAGGTGCTCCGCGGGACCACCGACGCCATGGGCCGCACGCTGCGGGTCGTGGACCTCGCCGAGCCCGACCTCAGCGGCGTCCCGGACCCCGGAGAGGACTTCCTGGCGACCTATCTCAACTACTACGTGGTCAACGGAGCCGTCATCATGCCCCGGTTCGGGGACAAGGCGTCCGACGACCGCGCGGCCGGGGTCCTGGCCGACCTCCACCCCGGGCGCGAGATCGTGCCGGTGAGCATCAACGCCATCGCCGCCGGCGGCGGGGGCATCCACTGCTCCACCCAGCAGCAGCCGGAGGCCGCCGCCTCCGCCTCCCCGGCGACCCCGTGACAGGGGGGCGCGCAGCGCCGGGCGGCGGCTCAGTGCCCGCCCGCTCCGGCGGCGAGCCCGAGGACGAGCGCCCGCATCACGGGCGCGGGGTCGATCCGCGCGCCGAGGGACTGGAACGCGGCGAGCCCGTCCGTACCGGCGGCCGCCGCCTCACCCAGAGGCCGGGGGTCGAACCCGCCGCCGCGCTCGTCCGCGAGCACCTGGAACAGCGTGACGAAGCACTCCCGCCACCGCCGGTACTCGGCCTCCAGGCTCTCCCGCACGCGCTCGTCGTTCACCGCGAACCAGTGCAGGGCGGAGTGCACCCGGGCCAGGTCCCCGGCCTCCGGCTGCGCCAGCATCGCGACGACGCGCTCGGCCCGTTCGGCGAACGTCCCCGGGCCGGCGACCGCCTCCTCCAGGGGGGTGATCCACTCCGGCCTGATGGTCTCCACCACCGCGACGATCAGGTCGGTGCGGTTCCGGAAGTGGTAGTGGCACATGCCGTGGGTCACCCCGCCGAGGGCGGCCACGTTGCGGGTGGTGAAGGGCACCGAGCCGTCCCCGGCGAGCAGTTCGCGTGCGGCGGCGAGCAGCCGTGCCCGCGTCTGCTCGCCCTTCGCCGAGGCGCGTGGGCGCCGGGTGCCGGTACCGGTCGCGGACTCCCGGGCCGCCGGGTCGATGGGGTGGGAGTCCTCAGCGCGCGTAGCCATCCGGAAACTCTAGCGAGCCCGCGCCGGTGACGGTGCGACAGCGGGGGCGGGGCCGGACCGGACCAGCCTTGCGCAAAGTATTGACCGAGCGCTTGGTCAGTTTTAATGTCATGGCCATCACGTGGAAGCACCACGGCTGGTCAGAAGAGGAGGCCGAGAGATGAACGGTCGGAGTGAACCGCACGTCTCGTCCGGCAGAGCGCCGGCAGCGCTGGGACGAAGGAACTTCCTGGTCGCGGCCGGGCTGGTCACGGCGGGCACCGCCTGGGCGGCGAACGGCGCCGTCTCCGCGGTGGCCGCGGTCGGAGGAACCGCCACCGCGGCCGGCACCTTCGCGGTGCCGATCGACACGGTGGCCCACACCCGGACGTGGATGGCCTGGCCGGACGACCCCGCCATCTGGACCGGTCGCCGCGGCGGCCGCCGCGGCGGAACGACGCCCTCGGTGGCCCAGATCCAGGCCAACATCGCGCTGGTCGCCAACACCATCGCCAAGTACGAACCCGTCCACCTGTGCGCCAACCCCGCCGCGGCCGCGGCCGCCCGGCGGGCCTGCCCGGGCGCCAACGTCACCGTGATCACCACCGTCCCGGTCAACGACTGCTGGATGCGCGACTCCGGCCCGGTCTTCCGCACCGACGGGCAGGGCGGCCTCGACGCGATCGGCCTCAACTTCAACGGCTGGGGCGGGAACCAGACCTACACCAACGACGGCAAGGTCGCCGCCCGGGTCGCCGCCTACGCCGGAGTGCCGTTCACCGCGGCAGGCCTGGTCGGCGAGGGCGGCGCCATCGAGACCGACGGCGCCGGCACGCTGATGGCCACCCGGAGCAGCATCCTCGTCCCCAACCGCAACCCGGGCATGACGCAGACCCAGGCCGAGAACGCGATGAAGGCCGCGTACGGAGCCAGCAGGGTCATCTGGTTCGCCGGGGTCGCCGGCCAGGACATCACCGGCGACCACGTCGACGCGACCTCGCGCTTCCTGGCCCCGGGCAAGGGCCTCGTCCAGCAGCCGAACGCCACGGACGACCCGTCGGACGTCTGGACCAAGGACGAGATCAACCAGTACAACGTGCTGTCCTCGGCCACCGACGCCCGCGGAGTCCGGATCCAGGCCACCAAGCTCGGCGGCCCCGACTACTACACGATCCGGCAGAGCGACCCGGCGTTCGTCGGCTCCTACGCCAACTACTACGTCTGCAACGGTGCGGTGATCGCCGCCCAGTTCGGGGACTCCCGGGCCGATGCAGCGGCGAAGGCGAAGCTCCAGTCGCTCTTCCCCGGCCGCGTCGTCGAGCAGCTGAACATCGACTACATCGGCCTGGGCGGCGGCGGCATCCACTGCGTCACCCAGCCCCAGCCGGTCGCGTAGGCCGGTCCTCCCCGCGGCGGTCCCTTGCGGCCCGTGGTGCGGCGACAAGGGGCCGCCGCGGGCGCGTTCGGCCGAGATCGTCTCCGGCCGCGCCGGAAGCAGGCGCACGGGGCGGCATCGCCCTGTCGAATTCCGGTACGGCGGGTCAAGGCGACGCGGTAATTCGGCCAGCCGGAATCCAATTTCCTGACGCGCAATCACCTGTCCGAAATGCGAGCGGCGGGGGGAATGCGTCGCACCACGGGCGCGGGCCTCGTCCGGTCGCTGTACGAGACGGTAGGGTCACGGAACCGGGAAATAACACCGGGAAATAACAATTGCCTCCCGAAGGCTGTCCGGAATTCCGCCGGGGGCCTAGGCTGCGGCGCGTGTCGATATTTCGAAGACTTCGCGCTTCCGGCCCGCGTCTGCTGCCGGAACTCGACGACGTCAGACTCGGCCGCGTACGGCGGCAGCTGAATTCCCCCGGGATACCGGGCCAGGACGGCATTCAGATCGACCAGGTCGAGCGGCTTCTCCAGGAGGCCGGTACGGACTGGGACCGTCGCGGGCACCGATTCGCCGTGCTCGCCGAGGCCGCGGCGCCCTCGGGGCTGGCCCGCACCTGGCGGCTGCGCCGCGCGCGCAGCGCCGACTCGCTGGTATTCGAGGCGTGGGTCGAGCTGGTGCGCGGCCGGCACGCGGGGCGGATGGAGGACCCCGCGGCCGCCGCCGACCACTGCCACCGCGCCGCCGAGGCCCTCCCCGACGACCCCACGCCCTGGGTGGTGCTGCTGGGCGTCCTGCGCCAGACCCGCGCCGACTCGCGCGAGCTGTTCGCCGTCTGGCACGAGGTGACCTCGCGGGACCCGTGGAACCGGGAGGCCCATCTGCAGATGCTGCGCTACCTGTCGCCGGAGGAGTGCGGTTCGCGCAGCGGTCAGCAGGAGTTCGTGCACGCCGTCCGGGCCGGGGTGCCGTCGACCGCGCCGGCCGTGGGCGTGGAGCTGACCGCGCTGGTCGACGAGCACGCCCGCACGCTCGCCCGGGGCGGCGTCGAGGGGCTGCTGGTACGCCGCCAGTGGGCGACCCAGCGGGCCACCGGAGCGCTGGACGCCGCCCTGGCCGGCTGGCTCCGCCCCGGTCAGCTCACGCACGCGGCCGCCCGCGCCGACCTCAACCTGCTCGCCTACGCGCTGGTCCAGGCCGGCCGGGTGCGCGAGGGCGCGGCGACGTTCGACCTGATCGGCGACACGGTCACGCCCTGGCCCTGGGCGCTCGACGGCGACCCGCTCCGGCAGTTCGGCTACTGGCAGTCCAAGGCACTGGCCTGACACGCCGTCGGCCGTGGGGGAGTGACCCCGGAGATGCGTCAGGGATCCGCGACGGCCTGGATGCCGGTCATGGCGACGAGGAGTCTGCCTGATCGATGGCCGGGTGCTCCGGGCGGTCGTCACCGTCCGGAACACCCACCGGCCACCGCGCCGCAGCCGGCCTACCTGGCGAGTTCGACCGGTTCGTCCAGCCGTGTCAGCTTCTGCGGGTTTCTCACCACGTAGATCCGGGTGACCCGCCCCTCCTCCACCACGAGGCTCACCGTAGACGGCTCGCCGTCGATCTCGATCCGGCCCGCCGGCGCGCCGTTGAGCCACACGGTCGTCGTCTCGAACGCCGCCACCACCCGGTGGGCCCGCGCGAGCAACGGCGCCACCAGTCCGGCCCCGTGAACCGGAGCCAGAGCGGCAGCCACCAGTCCGCCACCATCGGCGACCATGACGACGTCCGGCGCCAGGACGTCCATCAACTCCTGCAACTGCCCCGTGCGCAACGCGAACAGGAACCGCTCCAGCACGGCCCGCTGCTCCGACCGGCTCACCCCCGTGCGAGGCCGCCGGGCCGCCACGTGCTCGCGTGCCCGCCGCGCGATCTGCCGTACCGCGGCCGCGGACTTCCCGACGGCCTCGGCGATTTCGCCGTACGGCAGCTCGAAGACCTCGCGGAGCACGAACACCGCCCGCTCCGCCGGCCCGAGCGTCTCCAGCACGGTCAGCATCGCGATCGAGACGCTCTCCGCCAGTTCGACGTCCTCGGCAACGTCGGGAC
This sequence comes from Kitasatospora sp. NPDC032757, assembly GCF_055579305.1. Lineage (NCBI taxonomy): Bacteria > Bacillati > Actinomycetota > Actinomycetes > Kitasatosporales > Streptomycetaceae > Kitasatospora > Kitasatospora sp. NPDC032757. The sequence goes on from NZ_JBVINN010000070.1 coordinate 15,074, forward strand.
TGGTCAGGAGCGGTTCCGGCAACCACTCGCCGACGTAGTCCTCCCGCCTGCGCGACAACGTCCGCAGGCGGTTGAGCGCCTGCCGCGTGACGACCCGGACGAGGTACGCCCGCGGATCCCGCAGCTGCGACCGGTCGACGTCGGCCCACCGCAGCCAGGACTCCTGCAGCACGTCCTCCGCGTCGGCAGCCGACCCGAGCATCTCGTAGGCGACGGTGAACAGCAGACGGCGATGGGTGACGAACGGATCCTCGGTCATGCCGTTTCCGCGACGTCGGACTTCTCCTGGCGCTTTGCCAGCGGAATCGCGCAGGCGTCGCCGAAGCCCTGCGACGCGACCCCGTTCGCGTTGTTGTTCCTGGTCGCCATGTTGACGAAGGCGATGTAGGCGGTCAGCTCGACCATCGCCGCCGGGCCGAGCCGCTCCAGCAGACCCGCGTACAGCTCGTCGGTGACGGTCGGCGGCGTGTTCGTCATGGCCTCGGCGTACTCCAGCACGTCCCGCTCCAGCGGCGTGAACACCTCCGACTCCCGCCAGCGCGGCACCTGGCTCGCCTTGGTCAGGTCCAGGTTCTGGTTCTGCGCCTGGAAGTAGCCGACGTCGAGGCACCAGCTGCAGCCGACCTGAGCCGCGACGGCCATGTGCGCGAACGACTTGAGGCTCGCGTCGGCCGCATCCCACTCGCTCAGCCTGGCCGAGAACTCCAGGTTGGAGGTGGCCACCCCGGGGTTGTGCCACACCACCTCGACGGGCTCGGGCACGGCACCGAGCTGCTTGATCATGTTCTCGCTCATCTCGGTGGGGAGCTCCGCCTTGGGAATGCGCAGTGTCATGATGTTCCTTCCGTCGGACTGTCTGACATGAAGACACCGACACCCCCTCGCATGTGACAACGGAGGCCGGGGAGCGACCCGGTCCGCCGGTCCGCCGGTCCGCCGGCATGGCGAAGCGGCCGACGCGCGTACATCCGGGAAGGGTCCGGCCCGGCGGTGGTGGCGGTCGCCGCTGCCGCCGGAGCTCATGCCCAGGACAGGGCCGCGCGGGTGCGCCAGTAGGCCTCGGCGGGCTCGGCGAGCGGGGCGAGGCCGGCCAGCCGGTCGGGGGTGAGGCCGAGCCCGGCGGCGGTGAGGTTCGACGCCAGCTGCGCGGGGGTGGCCGCCCCGGAGAGCACGATGTCCGCCCACGGCTGGGCCGCGGCCGCGGCCAGTGCGAGGGCGTCGCAGGACGCCCCGGTCCGGGCGGCGAGGGCACGCAGCGGGGCCGTCTCGGGCCCGGTGGCGTTGCGGTCGGCGAGGCGCCCGTTGGCCATGCCCTCCTTGACCACCACCAGCCAGCCCGCCGCGTGGGCCTCGGCCAGTGCGTCACCCGCGGACGGCTCCAGCAGGTTCCAGGTCGACTGGACGGCGGCGAACAGCGGCCGGCCCTCGGCCGTCACCTCCAGCGCCGCCCGGACGGTCGCGGCCTGGGCCGGGCCGCTGGTGGACAGGCCCACCCGGACGCCCTCGGCGGCCAGCTCCGCCAGCCGGGCGTGCAGCGCGGCATCGGTCAGCGCCGGGCTGTCCGGGGTGACCGAATGCACCAGGTACACGTCCAGCCGCTTGCCCAGCAGCTCCCTGGTCTCCTTGATCTGACGGTCGAACACCGTCGTCGAGTGCTCCTTGACCTCGTGCACCGGCACCCCGGAGGCCTGCCAGCCGGCGGTGTAGGTGTAGCCCCACTTGCTTCCCACCGTCACCTCGGCGGCGGCCTGCGGCCGGGTGTCCAGCCACTCGCCGACGAACTCCTCGGCGCGGCCGTACGACCGGGCCGTGTCGAAGTACCGGACCCCCGCCGCGTAGGCGGCGTCGAGCAGGGCGTGCGTCCGCTCGCGCAGTGCCTCGACGGTGCGCTCGGCCGGCAGGTCGAGGTCGCGCCCCAGCGTGATGTAGCCGGGCCTCCCGACGGCGGCCGTGCCCAGGCCGAACCGCGCGAGCGACGGGGCGGCGGCGTGGCCGGTGGCGGGTGCGGTCGGCATGGTGAGGGTCCCTTCGACGGTTCCGGCGGGCGGCGGCGCGCGCCCCACGGACTGAACCCTAGACGGGCCGCCGGGGACCCGGCGGACGGCACCGGGCCGCGGGCGCACCGGCGCCCGCGGCCCGTGTGGCGGCCCGGCCCGGCCGGTCAGACCCGGTCAGACCCGGTCGGCCGCGATCAGGACGTACTGGAAGGAGCCGTCCTTGTAGGAGTTGATGAACGCCTCCTCGATGCCCGTGACGAGGGAGGAGGTGGCACGCAGCTCCCAGTAGGGCAGGGTCGCGGGCGTCAGGTCGATGACGGCCTGCGGTACGAGGCGGTTGTCCGCCATGGCGCGCAGGTACTCGCGGCGGGAGTGGATGTTGCACTCGAAGTGCGCGTTGATCTGGGAGACCCACTTCGACGGCTGCCCGTAGGCGGGGTTCCAGCAGCCCGTGATGGTGACGTACCGGCCGCCGACCTCGAGGATGCGGGAGTGCTCGGCGAACAGGTCGTGCAGGTCGACGTACATGCTGGACTCGTTGTTCCAGGAGCCCGCCACCCGGCCGGTCTCGAAGGGCATGTCGAGCATGTTGCAGACCTGGGCGCGGACGTGGTCCTCGATGCCGAGCTCCCGGGCGCGCCGGTTGCCGAACTCGGCCTGCTTGGCCGAGAGGGTGACGCCCTCCACCTTGCAGCCGAAGCGCCGGTGGGCCATGACGCTGGAGCCGCCGCGGCCGCAGCCGGCGTCCACGAGGGTGGCGTCGCGACGGACGGCGCCCAGGTGGTCCAGGAGCACCTCGGCCTGCGCGGACTCCAGCCGGTGCAGCTCGGTGATCACCTTCTTCTCGCGCTCGCTGTCGTCCGGGTCGCCCAGCGAGGCGTGGTCGACGTCACCGATGCCGTAGTGGTGGTGGTAGAGGCCGTCGACGTCACCGAGGCGCAGGTTCACGGGCCGGGCCTCATGGTCCCAGTACCGGGCGATGTCGCCCTGGTAGGGAGTGGCCGGGCCGGGGAGGGAGACGGTGGTCGCGGCGGGGAGGTCGGTCGTCGTCATGGGATGAGCTCCTTGGTTACCAGAAATCGGGAAGGCTGTAGCGGTAGGTGTTGGTCTGGTGCCAGTAGTGGTTGCCGTCGATCCACACGGCCACGCCGCGCAGGAACCGCACCAGGGACGGCGAGGGCCAGGCGGCGGCCAGGGCGGCGGCCTCGGCCTCGAAGTCGTGCATGAGGTCGTTGTGCACCTCGACCGCCTTCAGGTAGGCGTCGCGGTCGGCGAGGTCCTCCTGCTCGGCGAGCACCACGGGCAGGTTCAGGTGCCGGCCGGGGCCGGCCAGTTCCTTGGTGTAGGAGTACAGGTCGTTGACGATCGTCGTGGCGTTGGACGCGAGCGCGATGACCCGTTGCAGGGCGGGCAGGGCGTGGAGGTCGGCGGGCAGTTCGTAGCCGCCGACGGTGTCCGTGATCGTCGGGCAGGGGCGGAAGTTGTTGAACTGGCGCATCGCCAGGTACTCCCACACCGCCGGCACGTGGTCCGTCTCGGCCCAGGCGGCCTCGGCGAGGTACCCGAGGTGCAGGCGGGCCATGTCGTGCCGGAACCGGTCGGTCTGGGCCGGCGTGGCCGCGCGGGTGAAGTAGTCCATGGCGGAGCGGTAGGCGCGCCGGGGGGCGTCCTCGTGCAGCGACTCCGCCCAGGCCGGCTGGTACTCCCGCGTGGTGTGCACGGGGTCGAGAGCCGTGTGCGCCAGGAGGAGGCGCCCGCCGAGGCCGATCGGCGAGCCCCCGTGGTCCTCGCAGTAGCAGTCGTCGACCGCGTTCTCGGCGGCCATCAGCCGGGCGGCGATCATCAGGTGCTCGATGTCCGGCGCGTCGGGATGGCAGGCGACCATGTAGCGGCCCACCGAGAAACCGTCGAACTGGTCCTCCCACTCCGGCGGGTAGAGCTCGACCTCGTCCTCCGCCCAGGCCTTGATCCGGCGGCCGACCTCCGCGGAGCGTTCGGCGTCCGGCTCGGGCACCGGGTGGTGGTACAGGCCCGGGATCGGATCGCCGGGCTTCGGGCGCCCCTCGCGCCGCCCCGGGTGCAGGCTCGCCGTCCCCAGGCCGCTGGGGCCGCCGAGGATCCTGTCCAGGGCCGTACGGCTCATGACCGTACCGCCGGGGTCTCCCCGTTGCCGGTCTCCACGCTGTTCCCGGATCTGGTGTCCGCGGACATGGAAGTGCCTCCCTCTGTGAAGGACTGGACGTCGAAGAAGCGCATGCGATGACGCGCCGTCACCTGGCATGGCAGGAAAGGGATCGCCGCATCGGGCGTCCCTTGTCGCTTGCTGATCAACGGTAGGCGGGGCGGCGGGCCCCGCGGCGCTACGGAGTGTTCTCTGTACCCGATAGGGTGAACGTTCGGGACTCCCAGGTTTGAAGCGCACGGCTCCGTCCGCCGCTCTCCGCGGCGGAGCGGCCGGGCCCCGGGGCTGGGGTCCGTTGCGAAAGCGCTGGTGCGGTCCGGCCGCAATTTGCTGACCGAGCGGGGCTCCGGCCACGATCTCGTGCATGGTTTCGGTGGTGCAGAACGTGGCGGTTGACTGTGCGGATGCCTATGAGCTGGCTCGGTTCCGGAGCGAGGCGCTCGGTTGTCCGCTGCATCCGCGGAGCAAACCGGGTGACGTGGAGACCGCGGTGACCCTGTCGGAGGGCCCGCTGCTGTACTTCAACCAGGTGCCGGAGCCGAAGACGATCAAGAACCGGATTCACCTGTGCCTGCGCCCCGAGACCTCGCGCGACGAGGAGGCCGAGGCGACTGCTGAGCCTCGGTGCGACCCTCGTCGCCGATCGCCGGGAGCCCGATGGTGCCGGCTGGGCCGTCCTTGCCGATCCCAGCACACCTGACTACCAGTTCTGTGCAGCACAGTCGCAGGTCAGCGCCGACGACAGAGCCCCGCCCGGCGCTTGGCCGAACGGGGCGTTTTGCGCGCCCTTCTGCGAGACCAGGTCGACCTGGCAGGCCGTCGCCTGGACCCGGACGGCTGGGACCGCCCACTGGACGAATACACGGCCGAAGCAATCAGCGACTACCTCGCCTGCCGGCACGAACGCTGGCCCAACAGCACCAACCCCCACCTGCTGATCACCCGCGATACGGCCACCACCACCGCGCCGGTCGGCACGTTCTGGCTGGACCGGCTCGTCCAGCCGCTGCCCGTCGCCCTCGACCGGCTGTGACAGGACCGCATCCTCGAAGAGGCCGCCGCTACAGGCGCCGACCCCCTCCGCCTCGCCCATAACTTCGCCCCGGGCGGCAAGAGCAGCCTGCGTTACACCCAGGCCGTCGTAGCATCGGCGGCCGAAACGGCATCGGGCTCGGGGACAAAGTCGGCAGATGCCAGAGGGCGGAGATGAGACGTCGGCACGGAGCGGCCTGACCTCGGACTTGATCAGGTCCGCGAGACGGTGAGCCGCCCGCCCGGGCTGGCGCTTTGCCGGGCATCCGGATTCTGGAGGGGACGGGTCAAGCAGCGGTGCCGCACCAGGTCCGATCGCTCGGCCGGAGTCAGCCTCCACGGTTTGCCGAGGATGTCCTGGTCTGAGTCGGGCTCCTCGTCGACGTTGAAGCGGAAGGCGGTATCGGTGAGGTAGTCGCGGCGGAAGTCGGTTTTCCACTGCGAGTTGTGGCCCCAGGCCAGCGACCCGTCGAACGTCTCCCGGTAACGGCGCATGAATACGTCATGGAGCGGTGACTGGTCCGCGATTCCCGCGACCAGGTGCTGGGCGCCGGCACGCACTGTCACGCCGGTGCGGCTGAACAGCATCTCCCCGAACATCAGGCCCGGCCAGACCGTCCCGTTGATCTCAACCGGCGCCTCCGGGAGCTCGTGCTGCGCGACGTGGACGACCTCGTGGAAGAACGGTTCGAAGGCGACGTCGCCGATCGGGGCCATGCCGAGCCGGGAGAAGGCAGCCAGGTACTGGTCACGGGTGACATGCGGCCAGCGCTCAGGCTCGTGGATGTCGTGCGCCCAGGGGATCTCAGAACCCGGAGGCAGCAGCGGCTGGAACTTGTAGATCAGGGCGTCGCTGACGCGGCTGAGCGCGTACGCCGTCTCCAGGGGATCGCCGAACTCGTACTCGGTCCGTGTCCATCCGCCGAAGGCGGCCAGCGGCGCGAGGGCCTCCCGGACGGCATCGGCGTGCTCGTCCAGCCACGGATCTACTACGGCGAGGAAGACGTCCATACCCTCGTACTCCTCCACGGTGTGGAAGAGTCGGCGAACGCGCAGTGCGGGGATCACGCAGTGCAGCCTAGACAGCCTCGCCCGCGCGGTCGACGGGGTTTCCCGTGAGGCGATTCAGGATGCCTGGTCGGTCAGCCTCGCGCCCTGCGCGTACCGCACACCGACGCCAACACCATCAGATCAAGTTCAGTACCTCCCTCGCGGCCGAGGCTTTCGGCCAACCCCGGTGCTTGTTTGTTGACCCTGCCGACTACGGCCTCGGGTTCGTGCATCGCAACCTTCAGAAATCGCGAACCCACGGAAGATCCAGTTCTCCGCGTTCTACTGTGCGCCCGGCGAGGACGGTGCCCACGAGAAGGGCGGGGTGGAGCACGAGGGCGGGCGGTTCCGCCGCAAGCACCTGGTCCCGCCTCCTGCGGTCGACTCGCTGGCGGAGCTGAACGAGCGTCCAGCCGCGATCGACGTCGCGCAGGACGCACGGCACATCCACGGCCGACCGACCTCGATCGGGTTCGACTTCGAGGCCGAGCGGGACCGGCTGCGGCCGCTGCCGGCGGACGGCTACGACTGCGGGATCGACCTGACACCGACGGTCGCGCGCAACTCCCGGATCACGGTGCGGCAGTGCTACTACTCGGTACCGGCGAAGTTCATCGGCACCAAGGTGCGTGTCAAGCTGCGGGCGAACGAGCTGTGGGTGTTCGACGGGCGCAAGGTCGTCGCCCGCCATCCCAGGCTGACGCGCCGCTACACCTACCACGACCTCTTGGACCACTACCTGGAGATCCTGCTGGTCAAGCCCGGCGCGTTCGCCGGGGCCTCCGCGCTTGCGCAGGCCCGCGCGGAGGGCGGCTTCACCAAGGTCCACGAGGCGTTCTGGGCCGCGGCCAAGCACAAGGCCGGCGACCGCGAGGGCACCCGGATGCTGATCGAGGTGCTGCTGCACCGCCAGCTCCCGCCGGAGGCGCTGGTCGCGGCGATGGAGACCTGCCTTCGCATCGGGTCGGTCTCCACCGACCTGGTCGCCATCGAGGCCCGCAAGGCGATGGAGGGCACCGACGCCGACGACGCGGAGCTCCTGGCCGGCGCCGATGAAGAGGCCGCGGACGGCTCCACGGCCCCACCCGCTCGCGCCGGGGCCCAGGTGATCTCCCTGCACGCCCGCCGTCTGCCGCCCGACCCACGCCCGGCACTGCCCGACATGAGCAAGTACGACCGGCTGCTGAGCCCGGTCGCCGGCCGCGACAGCCAGACCCAGAAAGGCCACGGCGCGCAACGCACTCCACACCATCGCCCTCGTCCGAATGCGCTACTGCGACCGGACCAAGGACTACGTCGCGCGACGCACCACCGAAGGCATGTCCAAGAAGGACATCCTGCGCTGCCTCAAACGCTTCATCGCCCGCGAGGTCTACAAGCACCTCACCCGCCCATCGACCACGCCAAACCTGCTCCTCCAGACCGCTTGACGATCTATAGGAGCTTCAGCCCCTCATCGCCGCCTTCACCCAGGAGAACGGCATCGTCAACGCGCCTCTCCTGTCCGACTACAGAATCAGCAACGGTGGCACTGGTGCCACCATGGATTCGGGTGCCAGGCTCCTGGCAGACCCCCGTCGAGGTGTCCTAGCGTCGATCCCATGAGAACCAATCGCCGTATCAGCGCTGTCGCGGTGCTGACGCTCGCCGCCCTCATCACCGGAACCGGCGCCGGGTTCGCCGCCACGACCACACCATCGGCCACACCGGTGGCCACGCACGCGTTCGACACCGCACCGGCCACGGCCACCGCGCCCACGCCGTCCTTCCAAGGCACGCTCCCCGCGCCGACCGGCCCCTACGCCGCCGGCGAGGACATCATCCACCTCACCGACACGAGCCGCCTCGACCCGTGGGTGCCGTCATCCGGCCCCCGCCAACTGACCGTCACGATGGTCTACCCGGCCGTCCCCGGGACCGGGACGCCGGCCCCTTACATGACCCTCGCCGAGGCAGCCGGAATCACCGAGCGCCGGAAGATGCCGGCGAGCTACGGCGTCACCCCGCAGGCCCTTTCCAGCGTCACCACTCACGCCTTCGACGGCGCGCGGCCGCAACGCGGCAAGCATCCGCTGGTGGTCCTCTCAGCCGCGTCCGAGAACCCGCGCATGATGCTCACCTCGCTCGCGACCGACCTGGCCAGTCACGGCTACGTCGTCGCGCTCGTCGGCCACACCTACGAGGACAGCGGCGAGACGCTGGCGAACGGCCAGACGCCGCCGTGCGCGATCTGCGACCACCCGGAAACGATCGACTTCGACGCCGAAGCTGTCAGCCGTGGGCGGGACGTGTCCTTCGTGATCGACCAGTTGACGCATGGCAATACCGCGTGGCGCCTGGCACACCTCATCGACAAGCACGAGATCGGCATGGCCGGACACTCCCTCGGCGGAGCGGCGGCGGCCGCCACGATGATCGCCGACCCGCGAGTACGGGCCGGAGTGGACATGGACGGCACCTTCCACCCGGTCCCGATGCCCGGCCAGATCAACCGGCCCTTCCTCATGCTGGGTAGCGACGGCCACACGCCCGGCAGCGGCGACGGCATCGTGGGGCGGGCCTGGGCAGCCCTCGGCGGCTACAAGAAGTGGCTGACGGTCGCCGGCGCCGACCACTTCAGCTTCTCCGACCTGGACGTGCTTCAGGAGCAGGCCGGGTTCCCGACGGGGCCCCTCTCCCCGGAACGCGGGGTGGTGATCACCCGCGAGTACGTGACGGCGTTCTTCGACCAGACGCTGAAGGGGATCCACAGTCCGCTGCTGGACGGCCCCTCGCCGAACAATCCGGAAGTAGCCTTCCAGTCCTAGTGCAGTGCCGCGTTGATCCTTCGGGGGTTCATGCGGCTTTGAGTGGGCTGCCGTCGTAGGTCCGGCGGTAGGGCTTGGCGTCGTGTTCGTCGTAGGCCAAGACGAAGGTGTCGATGGCCGCGGCCAGTTCGTCGCGGGAGGCGAACTGGCGCTGATCACCACCGCGTTCGCACCGGGGCATGGTGCCTGTTCCACCGGGCCCGGTCTACCTGCCAGCGGCCAGCAGAAGCCGACCTGCCGACCCGAGATGCTGTCCGCCCACAGG
>NZ_JBVINN010000071.1:0-21877 GCF_055579305.1 Kitasatospora sp. NPDC032757
AGACCACGTAGTGCTGCTGCCGGGCCGGCAGGATGCTCTGCGCGCCGGCGGTGCGCCGCAGATGCGCGGGGACGGGGTGGTGGTCGCGGAAGCGGGCGTATCCGATGAGCTTGGCGGCGAGCTTCTCGCCGGCCATGGTGCCGCGGTCGACCTCGACGCACGCCCGGTTGAGAGTCCGGCCGGGGCCGCCGGCCCCGTAGTGCAGCAGGCCGTCGGGGACGATGGCGCCGCCTGGGCCTTTGCCGTAGCGGTGGTAGACCTCGGGCAGGAAGTCCAGCGGCCGGCACTCGTCCCGCCTTCCGGGCGCCGGCGACGAAGGCGGCCTGGGTGCGGGTGATGGCCAGGATGTGCCCGACCCGCAGGCGCGCTTCGGTCTTGTCTTCGGGCAGCGGCGGGGAGGCCACGCCCTCCAGCTCGGGGAAGCGGGCGGCGATCCGCGCGCCCCGCTCGGTCAGGTACCAGGCCCGCAGCTTCCCTGCCTGGGGGAGGACGACGTCCTCGACCAGGCAGGGAAGCTTCTCGACATCTGGGCATGGCGGGCCCAGTGCATGGCGGAGGACGGCATCGTCACCTGCAAGGACTTCGAACAGGGATTGCCCGGCCTTCGGCGTGCGGGTGACACCCCAGTCGCCTTGGGGCGAGTGGATATCACCGAAGACTCGCGCTTGGTCTTCCTTGCCGCAGATCTGGGCTCATGCGTTGCCGTGCTGTAGCACTACGAGGCCGTTGACAGGGGGCTGAGCTGGCCGTTCGCGCAGTTCTGCTCGCCAACGGGTGGCCTGCTGGCGGCAGGCTGACGAACACCAGCGTCGCGTCTCCTCCGGTTTCCGGTCCTTGAGCGACATGGCGCAGGACGACGTGCCGCTCCACGAGCTGGTTCATCGCGGACGTGAGCAGCTCGCTGGCCAGCGCCGGGTCGACGACGTGCACCGGACTGCCCCGGCAGCCGACCGCGACGAGGTCCAGGTCGGCGCGTACGCCGGGCTCCGACACATACTGCTGGAGCCGCTGCGGGAGCTCCTCGAGAACCTCCTCGACCGTTCCCGGCGTCTCGACGAACCGGCGGGCCCGCACCGGATCGTGAGGCGCCGGGCTCGGCGAGCCGCCCGCATCCGCGGCGGGGAAGGGCGGGAACTGCAGGGCCAGTTCGACATGGCTGCTCCGTACCCGCAGGGGCTCGGCGGCCTCGCCGTCAGCGGTGTTCGCGTCCGTTTCCATCAATGCCCGCACAGTAACGCGCATGACTGACAGAAAAGATGACGGTCAATCAGGCAGACAGAACCCCGAGCGGCGCGGCAGGATGGTGGTGCGGCGCGCGGCGGTGCCGGCCGGCGGCCGACGGGGGAGGGGACGATGAAACGGTTGCGCGTCACCGGGGTGACCTATCTCGGCGGGCATCCGCGACACCCGCGCCTGATCGAGGGTCTGCGGCTGGACGTCGCCCTGGCGGGCCTGTCGGTGGGAGGGCCGCTACGCAGCCTGCTCTCCGTGAGGTGGCCGTCGCTCACCTGGCTCTACGTCCTGACAGCGGAGGACGTCGAGGGCAAGGCGCACGGCTGGCGGTTCGAGTTCCTCGACTTCCCGAACCTGACTCGCGCACGGGAGGCCGGCGACGCCGCAAGCGTGATCGGGCTGGGCATCGACGACGTCACCTGTTGGCTGCTCGCGCCGCAGACGCCCGTCCGGGAGCTCAGGACGCGGCTGGCCTCCTGGACGCTCGGCGCCGCCGGCGCCCAGCGGCAGGCGGGCACGGGCGACGCGGGCACGCCGGAACAGGCGGCTCTGCAGGCCGTCGCGGTGTGGCGCGCGGCCGACCTGGGCCGGGAGCCGCTGACCGACCGCAAGACGCTCCACTACCGGCTCGCGGTCGCCGAGCAGCGCCGCCGCAGCGGCGACCTCCTCAGCGCGCTGACGCTGCTCCAACAGCTCGCCACGCAGGCAGTCGAGACCTTCGGCGCGACGGACCAGGCCACCATCGTGGCACGCAACAACCTCGCCTTCGCCCTGGCCGTCGGCGGTTTCCGGCACGAGGCCATCGAGGCGTACTGGGAGATCCTGGACGACCTGGCGGCCGCCGGGATCGTCGACCAGGCCAAGGCGGAGATGTTCGCCCGCCAGAACCTGGCGCGACTGCACGACCCCCACTGGCACCCCTGACAGGCCTCGCCGCCACGACGGCCGGCCTCGGTCCGACCCCGCCGGCCGCCGACGGGATCCGGTCTCGGACTGCTTGTCCTCGTACCGCACTTGCCCTGACCACTGGCTTTGTCTGCCGGGGCAGAACAAAGCGGTTCCGCTGGTGATACCGCCGAACCTGCCGCCACGGGCCTGACCTGCACCGTTCCCCAAGAGGGGAACGGTGTGCACGGGCTGCAGTTCAGCTGCCGACTGCGCGCAGGTTGGTGCGGCGCCGGGCTTCGGCGGCGGCCTGGGCCTTCGCCTTCTCGGCCCGCTTGCGGCACTGCCCGGCGAAGTTCACGGACGAGCGGTGGGCCGAGAAGGAGAAGGTCTGGAACGACGACAGGCTCTGCGCAAGCTGCCGCCAAGCCGACGCCGACCAGAACGCGCTCGAAGCCGCCGAGCGTGAGCGGGCCGCCGCCGAAGCCGCGGCCGCCGAGGCGAAGCGCACCCGCTCCCGGTGGCGCCGACCCTGACTCGGCCTCACCCCGGCGCAGGCCGCTGACCTGCGCCGGGGAGTTTCCCCACCATCCCTGACCTGCCCTGGGGAGTTTCGCCCCGGGGCGCCGGTGAGTTTGCCCGCCCCGGGATGGCCAGCCACTGGTGAGTTTCGGGTGTCGGCGCAGGTCAGCGGCCGGTGAGAACGGGCCGCGCTGCTCCGTATGGGCGGCGGCAAGGTTCCGTACCGGGGCGTGGTGGGCAGAGCCTTCGGCATGACAACTCCCACCCGGCGTCACCGCCGCCGTCTCCGCCGTCAGGACGCCTTTAGCGCCGCTGCTGTTCCGGTCCGTGTCGCGCGGCCGCCGGCCCCGGCCCGGACCGGGGGCGGGTGCTGCCGGACCTGGTCCAGCGAGCACATCTCCCCGGGCGGCATGGTCGTGCGCACCACCTGGCACGAGCCGCCTGCAACACCTGGGGCCGGCCGTGACCGCCACCCCGCCGGGCACCGGCGTCCCGTTCGCCCCCGGTGTGACGGTGGTGCGCCGCGACATCCACCTCGGCAAGGTGTGGACCGCCCAGCCCCACCGGGCGATCTCCGACACCGGCACCCTGCTCGAGATCGGCTACCGGCCCGGGATCAGCGCCCTCGCCCCGACCGCCTGGACCACGGCGCTGCGCACCGGCGACGACACCTCCCGCAAGGACGGCCTGGCCAACCTCGCGGCCGGCACCTGGGAACTGGAGCCGTGGGCCTGACAGCACACGGTCCTGCGCTCCCGCTTCGACACGACCGGCGAGTGGATCTCCCTGCACCACTTCCAGGACCCGGCAACGGGGGAGCCGCTGCGTCTGTACGTCGAGCTGGCGAGACCGGGCTGATCATCAAGGTGCCTGAAGCCGAGCCGGTTGTGGGCGGACGGCGTGAGCAATTCGACTCTTCTGTAGCTGTCGGGCGCGACCCTTTCGGAATCTCGGCTGTGTTGCCGGCCCGAACGTGGAACCTCCCCCTGCGGGAGATTCCAGACCTCACGGCGTGCCGGCTTAAATAATCCGACCATATGAGAAGGTGGCTTGACTCGACGGGCAGGTTTTGCACCCCATCGCACCCCGCCAACTCGGCATAGTCGTGAGCATATAATCCTATTGGCAAGGCCCATTCCTCCCCTTTGGTGCAGGGCGCGTTTCACGGTCCGAGCAGGCCAGGAGAGTCCTGTCCGCCATAATTCGCGCCCGGCGCACTACTCCACCCTGCAGTACCTACTTGCGCCCTTTCAAGGGAGGTTCTTGCACAGATATCGTCAGCTGGTAGGAACGGCACATCATTAGGCTGGAGTGGGGATCATGCCCTGTTTGATTCTCGTCCTCCTGAGGGGATGCCCGGCCGATATCCCGCACGTGTGGGGCTCACCCGCAGGCGGCGCCGAAGAGCCGGTGAAGATCCTCCACGGCAACGGGTACGAGCATTTCGAGTTCACCCAGGAATACGTCGACATCGGGCTGGGACCGATGCCGGTCTATCGCTGGTCGCACCGCACGTTCGTCGCCGAGTAGCCGGCGGCCCCGTCCTTCATCCGACCGGTCCAGCGGACCGCGACTGGCGAAGAGGTGAGCACCGATGGCCAACTTTCCGACCGCACGGGACGTGGTGGTCACTGGCATGGGATTCTGCCTTCCCGGTGGCAGCCGGCCGGTGCTGACCGCCGCGGAGCTGTGGGCCGTGGCCTCCAACGGCCGTTCGCACCTGGAACACCACGGCGTCTACTACGGCGCCGTGAACCTCCCGTCGGCGATGTTCGACGAACTCCTCCCGGACGTCCCGGGGATCTTCTCCCGCCACTACACCGACGCGCACCGCTTCGCGCTGGTGTCCATGGCAAAGGCCTGTGCCGACGCGGGAGTGAACATCCGCGCCGGGGACGCGGCCCACGCGGCGATCCTGGCCGGCCGCGGCGGAATCGACGCCAACGTAGCCTGCTACCTGGCGGTCCTCAACGCCGACGTCGAGACGACGACACCCCAGCAGGCGATGGAACTGTTCGTCAGGGGCCAGCAGGGCCTCACACCCTCCGATGTCGCCCTGGTCCAGGGAGCCCTGACGCGTACGACCGGCCCCTGCTTCACCGTGTCGTGCGGCTGCTCCTCCTCCGCCGTACAGATCGGCAACGCCCGGCGCATGATCGCCGGGGGTGAGGTCGACCTGGCCATCGTCACCGGCGTGGACGTCTTCGGGATCGAGGTGATCCGCAACGTCCAGCGTCTGCTGCACGGCGCCCAGCGAAGCTATGACGCGATCCGGGTGGACGGCATGCCCGACCTCCTGCCGTCGTTCGACCGTCTGATGCGGCCCTACGACCGCCGCGCGGACTGCGTGAACCACGGCGAGGGCTCGGCAACGCTGGTGCTGGAGAGCCGGGAACGCGCGCAGCGGCGCGGAGCACACGTCTACGGCCAGGTTCTCGCCCACGCCATGACCCGTGACGGCCTGTCGAACCCGCTGGCGAGTGACGAGAGCGGCTCCTCGCTGGTCGCCGCGATACGCACCTGCCTCGGGGCGCGGTGGGACATCGCCCAGGTCCCCTACATCCACGGCGGCAGCGACGGTGACGTGGTGGTGACCGCCTTCGAGTCGAACGCCGCCAGAGAGCTGTACGGATCCTCCTCGCCCGAGCTCCTGATGACCTCCCAGGAGGCGTGCTTCGGCCACAACGGCGCTCCGGCGGGCGCCGTCGGGGTCGCCCTGACCCTGCTCATGATCCAGAACGGCGAGGTGTGCCCCACCGCGAACTGCGAGGAGCCCGCCGACAACCTCAGCTTCGACCCCGTTCCCGGCATCCGCACCCGGCCCCTGGACTTCGACTACGCACTGAGCTGCAACTACCAGATCGGGGGCGTCAAGAGCGCCATCCTGCTGGGCAGCCCGGACGCCGTCTGACCGCAGAGCCGGGCACCTCCCGCCGCGCGCTCCCTGCCGTCCGCTCATCCGGACCGACCCCGACCGACGAGGAGGACTCTGCCGTGCGGAACGAACACGAACCGAGGTACGACGATCGGCAGATCGCCGTCGTCGGCATGGGGTGCCGGCTCCCGGGTGACGTGGACTCGCCCGCCTCGCTGTGGCGGCTGCTCGTCGAGGCGCGCGACGCGGTCGGCGAGCCGCCCGCCGGGCGCGCGCAGCTCTCGGGCGGCACGAGCGGCGAGCTGCCGTCACCGGGCGGATATCTGCGGGATGTGGCCGGCTTCGACGCCGACTTCTTCGGCGTCTCCGGCAAGGAGGCCGACGTTCTCGACCCGCAGCACCGGCTGCTGCTGGAGGTGGCCTGGGAGGCGCTGGAGCACGCCGGGCTTCCTCCCGACCGGCTGGCCGGGACCCCGACCGGGCTCTTTGCCGGCCTGAGCTACAACGACTACATGGACGCCCTCGCCGGGCAGCCCAGGGAACTGGAGGGCTCGGTCCTGACGAACGGTCACTGCGTGGCCGCGGGCCGCGTCTCCTACCTGCTCGGGCTGCACGGCCCCTGCGTCGCCCTGGACACCGCCTGCTCCTCCTCGCTGGTGGCACTCCACCTGGCCTGCCAGGCCCTGCGCGACCAGGAGTGCGACCTCGCACTGGCCGGCGGCGTCACCCTCATGCTCCGCTCCAGGACGACCAGGTCGTTCGCCAGGATGGGCATGCTCTCGGCCACCGGGCGCTGCCGCACGTTCGACGCCGGTGCGGACGGTTTCGTACGCGGCGAGGGCTGCGGCGTCGTCGTCCTCAAGCGGTTGTCCGACGCGCTGCAAGGCGGCGATCGCATCCTCGCGATCGTACGCGGGTCGGCGGTCAACCAGGACGGGCGCTCCGACTCGCTGGCCGCGCCGTCCGCCCTCGCGCAGCAGGCCGTGTTCAGGATGGCGCTCGCCCGGGCCGGAACCGATCCCCGCGAGATCGGCATGATCGAGGCGCACGGGACGGGCACACCGGTCGGGGACCCGGTGGAGTTCGAAAGCCTCTCCGCCGTCTACGGCATGGGCCAGGGCCGTTGCGCCCTCGGCTCGGTCAAGACGAACATCGGCCACCTGGAGCCGGCCGCCGGAGTCGTCGGTCTGATCAAGGCGGTGCTCTGCCTCCAGCACGGGCTGATTCCGCCCAACCTGCACTTCACCCGTTGGAACCAGGCGATAGCGCCGACGGGAACGCGACTGTTCGTACCCACCCGCCTCACCGGCTGGCCCACCAGGACACCGGTGCGGCTGGCCGCTGTCTCCTCCTTCGGGTTCTCCGGGACCAACGCGCACGTGATCCTGGAGCAGGCTCCCACCGCCCCCGGCGGGCGGCCGGCTCCGAACCGGCGCGGCGACGCCCCGCCCGAGGTCTTCGTCGTCCCGGCCGGCTCCCGGGGCGCGCTACCCGCCGCCGCCCGGCGGCTCGCCGACTGGCTGGAGGGCGAAGGAGCCGGCTCGCCGCTGCGCGACGTCGCGCACACTCTCGCCCTGCGCCGCTCGGCCGGGCGCGGCCGCCTCGGCGTGGTGGCCTCCTCCCACCGGGAGCTGATCCACGGGCTGCGCTCGTTCGAAGCCGGACGCGCGCACCCCGGCGTGGTCACCGGCTCGGTGGGCGCCGGGATCAGCCGCCGCCCGGTGTGGGTGTTCTCCGGGCAGGGCTCTCAGTGGCCGGGCATGGGACGTGAGCTGCTGCGCCATGAGCCGGCGTTCGCCGCGGCCCTCGCAGAGGTCGACGAACTGATCGCCGCCGAGGCCGACTTCAGCGTGCTCGAACTGCTGCACGCCGAAGGCCGGGTGAGGGCCTCGGGGCGGGTGCAGCCGCTGCTGTTCGCCCTGCAGATCGCGCTGGCCGCCACCTGGCGTGCCCATGGCGTCGAACCCGCCGCCGTCGTCGGCCACTCGATGGGCGAGGTCGCGGCCGCCGTCTGTGCCGGGGCGCTCTCCCCGGCCGACGGCGTTAAGGTGATCTGCCGAAGGTCCGTTCTGATGACCAGGATCAGCGGAGCCGGCGCCATGGCGACCGTGGACCTCGACGCCGCGCAGGTGGAGGCCGAGCTCGCCGCCGCGAACGCCACCGGGTCCGTCTGCACAGCCGTCCTGGCGGCGCCCGGCTCCACGGTCGTCGCCGGGCTCCCGCGCGAGGTGCGGCGGCTGGTCGCGGCCTGGCGGGCACGGGGCGTGAGCGCGCACCTGATCGCCGTGGACGTCGCCTCGCACTGTCCCCAGGTGGAGCCGCTGCTGCCGGAGCTCGCCGCCGCCCTCGCCGACCTCACCCCCAGCCAGCCCGCCCTTCCGTTCTACTCTACGGTCCTGGACGACCCACGCGAGACCCCGCTCTTCGACGCCGCCTACTGGTGCGCCAACCTGCGCCGCCCCGTACGCTTCACGGCCGCCGTCGCCGCCCTGGCGGCCGATCGCCACCAGGTCTTCGTGGAGATCTCCCCCCAGCCCGTGGTGACCCGCGCCGTCAGCCGGACCCTGACCGGCCTGCTGCCCGATCCCGTCGTGCTCCCCACCCTGCGGCGCGAGCAGCACGAGCCGACCACCTTCAGAACCCAGCTCGCCGCGCTGCACTGCGCCGGCGTCAGCGTCGACTGGGCCGCGCTCTACGCCGACGCCCGCCTGACCGACGCGCCCCCGCTCACCTTCGACCGCCGGCGCCACTGGGTCGACACCGTGCCGCCCACCGCCCAGATCCCCCGAGCCACGGACACCACCCTGCCCGGCGCCCACACCGAGGTACCCGGCGCCCAACCGCGCCACTGCTGGCAGGGCGACACCGGCACCGGCGCACTGCCCTGGCTGGCCGACCACCGCGTCCAGGGCGCTCCCGTCCTGCCCGGCGCGGCATACTGCGCACTGGCCCTGACCGCCGCCCGCGAGGTCTTCCCAGCCGGACCGCACCACGCCGAAGCCACCGACATCGCCTTCCACGAGCTGATGACCCTGGCCGACCACACACCCACGAGCACCACCGCCACCCTGGTCGCCCCCGACCGCGCCGACCTCGACATCTTCGGGCGCGGCTCCGACGGCGCCTGGGTAAAGCAGGCCAGCGCGGTGCTGCGCCGCACGGCACCCGCAGCCGTCCCGGCGGCCGTGTCCGTGGCCGAACTGGCCGCACGGCACCCGGTCGCACTCGACCCTGCCACGCTGTACGCGAGCCTGCGGGCCCGCGGGCTGGAGCACGGGCCGGCGTTCACCGGGATCACCGCCCTGCACACCACACCCGAGCGGGACAGCTTCTGGGCCCGCGTCACGACGCCGCCCGAGGCGCACCCGGCCCGGCACCGCCTGCTGGCCCATCCCGTCCTCCTCGACCTGTGCGCACAACTCGTGGTGGCCTGCCTGATCGAGGAACCGGACAGCGGCCTCGTCCTGCCGGTGAGCATCCGCCGCCTGCGGCTCCTCGGTGATCCCGGAACCGCCCGGTACGGCCACGCGCGCATCCGCAGGAGCGACACCACGGGCATCACCGGTGATGTGCTGCTGGTGGACGAGGCGGGGCGGCCCGTGGTCGACGCCGAGGCCGTCCACTTCCTGCGCAAGGGCGGTGCCGAGCGCCCGGACATCGACCGGTGGTTCCTCGAAACCAGCTGGCAGCCCGCCCCTCGGCAGGGGACGAACGCCCCGGGCCCCGCCGGGAACTGGCTGGTCATCGCCGAACCGGGCAGCTCCCCCACCGTCCTGGCCGACGCCCTGCGCGCCGAGCGAGCGAGCGTCGACGTGCTGGAGGCGCCCACGGTGCCCCTCACCCTGGCCCAGCTCAGGGACACCCTCGCCCGTCGCTGGGCCGCCCCTTCAACGGCGCCACGGGCCGTCGTACTGCTCTGCGCGACCCCCGCGTCGCAGGACGACTGCGACCCGGCCGCCCTACGGCGTACCCGGCAGCTGCTCGCCATCGCCCAGGCCGCCGCCGCCCAGAGCGAGCCCCCGCGCCTGTACGCGGTCACCCGCGCCGCCCAGAGCCTGGAACCCGGCCGGCCGGCCGACCCCGGCCACAGCGCCCTGCGCGGCCTGGTCCGCGTCCTGACGTACGAACACCCCGGGCTGCGGGCCACCCTGGTGGACGCCGATCCGGACGACGACGGCCTGCGCGCGGTGTCGCGGGAGCTCCTGGCCTGGGCCCCCGAGGACGAGGTCGCCGTCCGCGGGGGTGTCCGGAGCGTCGCCCGGCTGGTCCACCGGCCGCTCACGGACGGCGAACGCGCGGCGGCGACCACCCGTGCGGTCCGGTACGGCACCGACCGGTTCCGGCTTCGGGCCGGGCGCCTCGGCGACCTCGACTCCCTCGAACTCGCCCTGGCCGCGCGGCGCGCACCCGGCCAGGGGGAAGTCGAACTGCGCGTCCAGGCGGCCGGGGTGAACTTCCGCGACGTGCTCACCACGATGGGTCTGCTCTCCACCGACGAGGACGCCGGGTACCGAATAGGCTTCGAATGCGCGGGCGTCGTCACCGCTGTGGGACCGGGTGTCGACCACGTCCGCACCGGAGACCGGGTGCTCGCCGTCGACCTGCGCGGCGGTACCTTCGCATCCTTCACCACGGTGCCCGCCGCCGCCGTCGCCCCCGTCCCCGCAGGTACCGACCTCTGCGCCGCGGCGGGCATCCCCACCGCGTTCCTCACCGCCTGGTACGCCCTGCGCCACGTCGCCCGGCTCGCCGAGGGCGAGCGGGTCCTGATCCACAGCGCCACGGGCGGGACGGGCCTGGCCGCGATCGCGGTCGCGCGGCTGCTCGGCGGTGAAGTGCTCGCCACCGCGGGCAGCGAGGCCAAACGGGAGTACCTGCGCGACCTGGGGATCCGGCACGTCATGGACTCCCGGTCGCTGGACTTCGCCGGGCAGGCCAGGGCCGCCACCGCGGGGCAGGGTGTCGACGTGGTGCTGAACTCGCTGTCCGGCCGGGCCATCCGAGCCGGGCTGGAGAGCCTGCGACCGTTCGGCCGGTTCGTGGAACTCGGAGTCCGCGACATTCTCGCCGACACCCCGCTCGGCCTCGCACCACTGCGGCACAACATCACCATGAGCGCGGTCGACCTCATCGAGCTGCAGCAGAGCCGCCCGAGAACCTTCGCCACCGCGCTGCGGGAGGTCCTCACCGAGTTCGCCGAGGGCCGGCTCACCCCACTGCCCTGCCGGACCTACCCGCTCGAACGGGCCACCGACGCGTTCCGCCTCATGGCCGGTGCCGGCCACACCGGCAAGCTCGTGCTCACCGTCCCCGACGACGGCGCCACCACCGCCGTGCTGCGCGAGCCGCCACCGCAGGTCCGGGCGGACGGCGCCTACCTGGTCACCGGCGGCCTGCGCGGCGTCGGCCTGGCGACCGCCGGCTGGCTGGCCCGCCAGGGCGCGCGCCACCTCGTTCTCAACGGCCGGACGCCACCGTCCCCGCAGAGCGAGCAGATGCTCACCCGGCTGCGCCGGGACGGCGCCCGGATCACGGTCGTGCTCGGCGACATCGCCGAACCCGGCACCGCCGAACGGCTCCTGGCCGTCGCCGCGGCCGACGGCCTGCCGCTGCGCGGCGTGGTGCACGCCGCGATGGTCCTCGACGACGCCGCGATCACCAACATCACCGACGACCAGCTCCGCCGTGTCTGGCACCCCAAGGTCACCGGCGCCTGGCGCCTGCACGAAGCGACCTCGGGACTGGCCCTCGACTGGTTCGTCGTCTACTCGTCGATGGCCTCCCTGCTCGGCAACCCCGGCCAGGGCGCCTACGCCGCCGCCAACGCCTGGCTGGACGCGTTCGCCACCTGGCGCAGCGCGAGCGGCCTGCGCACCCTCGCCGTCAACTGGGGCCCGTGGGGCGAAACCGGCCTGGCCACCGACTTCGCCGCCCGCGGCTACCGGACCATCGCCACGGAGGTCGGCCTGCGGGCCCTCGCCAGCCTGCTGACCCACGGCCGGGTACGCACCGGCTTCATCCCCGGCGAACCCGACAGCTGGATCCCTGCGGCCGGCCGGCACTCCTCCCTCTTCGCCCTTCTCGCCACCGTCGCGCCGGTGCAGGAGCAGAGCGGCGCCCGCGACATCCACGCCACCCTCCGGTCCATCGGTTCCGCCCTGGCCCGCAGGACCGCGTTGGAGGCCTACCTGGCCGATCACGTCCGCGCCGTCCTCCAGTTCGAGGGCGCCACCCTGGACCCCCAGACGCCGTTGAAGGCGCTCGGTTTCGACTCACTGCTTAGGATCGAGCTGCGGACCCGCCTCGAATCGGACCTAGGCGTCAGGCTCGTCCACGACTTCGTGAGCAGACACCCGACTCTCGCGGACCTCGCCACCGGCATCGCCGAGCAGATGAACCTCGATCTGCGTGCCGAAACCGCCCCCTGAACCGCCGGTGAGACCAGCCGGCCCGCACGGAAGCACATCAACCGGAAGGAAAAGGACATGACCCTCTCCCGACTGGCCAACCGAGTCGCCCTGGCGGCCACGGGCCTGACGCTCGCCGCCCTCCCGCTCGCGGCGCCGCCGGCGGCCTTCGCCGCCGCCTCCCACTCGGTCAGCCTAAGAGTCGGACCGGTGCCGGTCCCGCAGGTCCCGGTCACCGCCTGCGTCGACACCGCGTGTGTGACGACCCCGCCGCTGACCAGCGTGACGCTCACCGCGACCGCCACCGTGAATCACGGCCCGCTGCCCCAGGTGCTGCTCCTGCCCACGCCCTGCCCCAACGGCGGAACGGGAGTCGCGGTCAGCGTGACCAGCCTCCAGCCCACGACCCTCACCCTCTCCGGATCGGTCTCGGGTACGACCACCGGCGGAGGCTCGGTCAGCTACCCCCTGGGCCCCGTGACGGAGACGCTCGTTCCCGGCGCGCCGGGCGTGCTGGTCTCCGCCTGCACGACCTGACGCGGACCACGGCCGCCGCGACTGCCCGAACGAGTCCATGAACGGCACTGCCCCACTGAACGGCACTGCCCCACTCGGCCCAGCACCCCGCCGGACAGGTCCGGCGGGGTGCTGCGCGCTGCGCGGCCCCGGCGGCGGGCGGCCACCGGGCCATCGGGGAACGTCACGGGGGTCTGGGATCTCCTGACGGTCGGTGGGGTGCCCGGCCGGGTACTTCTCCGGCTCCCGGTACGCGCTGTGGCGGATGGCCGACCGGCCCGACCCTGGCACCCGGCCGGTCGTCGTGTTCGGCGACGAGGGCGGCGAGTTCGTGGTCGCCCGCGGCCTGCCCGAGCCGCGGGTGGGACGGCGCTCTCGGGTCAGGGCAGGAGGATGACCTTGCCCCGGACACGGCGGGCCTCGATATCGGCGTGGGCGCGGGCGGCCTCGGCCAGCGGGTAGCTCGCGCCGATCGGGAGGTCGAGCTTGCCGGCGGCGGCGAGTGTGGCCAGCTCCGCCAGCGCCTGCCCGAGGCGGTCGGCGGGGCCACCGGTGCTGAAGCGGACCCCGTGCTCGGCAGCGGTCATGTCGGCGATGGTGATCACCCGGGCCGCATCGCCGGTCAGCGCGACGGAGTCGGCGAGCACGCCCGCTCCGGAGGTGTCGAAGATGCGGTCCACGCCCTGCGGCGCGGCCGTCTTCACCCGCTCCACCCAGCCCTCGCCGTACCGGACGGCGCTGGCGCCGAGCGCGGTGAGCCGCTCGAGGTCGTCCTCGCCGGCGGTGGCGACGACGGCGATGCCACGGGCGACGGCGAGCTGGACCGCGATCGTGCCGACGGATCCGCCCCCGCCGTGGATCAGCAGGGTCTCGCCCGCCGCCACGCCCAGCTGGTGCAGACCGCGGTGGGCGGTCTCACCCACCGTCACCAGGGCGGCAGCCGTTTCGAAGGAGACCTCCGTCGGCTTCGGCACCGGCTGCTGCAGCAGCGCGTACTCGCTGTAGCCGCCGCCCAGGGCGACGCCGAAGACCTCGTCGCCGACCGAGGCGGTCGCGCCCTCGCCGGCCCGGTCGACGACGCCGGCCACGTCCAGGCCCGGCCGTACCGGGAACTGCGCCGGGCGGGCGCCGGCCATCCTGCCCGAGCGGACCTTCAGGTCGATCGGGTTGACGGAGGCTGCCCGGACGTTGATCCGGACCTGGCCCGGGCCCGGCTCGGGGGCGTCGACCTCGGTCAGGGTGAGCACGTCCGGACCGCCGTAGCTCGAGTAGGTGATCGCGTGGGACATCGGAACTCCAAGAGGGGGAGACACGGGTGGGAGGTCGCCTGCATCACAAGAGTGGCGTGACGGGAGCGGGACATCCCGGCGGCAGGCCGTGAAGCCCGGGCCGCGCGGGCCATGGTCAGGTGGTGAGGGCAGGGTAGTCGGTGTAGCCGCGGTGGTCGCCGCCGTAGAAGGTGGCCGGGCCCGGCGTGTCGAACGGGCCGCCGGCCGCCGGCCGGGCCGGCAGGTCGGGGTTGGCCAGGAACAGCGCACCGTAGGCCACCATGTCCGCAGCTCCGTCCTGGATCAGCTTCAGCGCCTCGGGACCTGTGACCCCGGGTGGGTGAAGGGGGTGAGGACGAACGTGCCGGGCCAGGCCTTGCGCAGCCGGTTGGTCAGGTCGCCGTCCGGGCCCACCAACAGGTGCAGGCAGGCCAGGTCAAGGCCGGCGATCCGCTCCAGCAGCGCCTCGTACACCTCGGCCGGGTTGTCCTCGGCGATGTCGTTGTACGGGTTCCCGGGCGAGACCCGCAGGCCCACCCGGTGGCCGCCGATCGCCTCGGCCACAGCGGTGACGACCTCGACGGCGAAGCGGATCCGGCCCTCGATCCCTCCGCCCCAGGCGTCGGTGCGCCGGCTGCTGTCCGGCGCCAGGAACTGGTGGATCAGGTAGCCCGTTGGCGCCGTGGAACTCCACGCCGTCGAACCCGGCTCTTGATGGCGTCGTATATGGGAAGCGGCAAGTTGGTCGGTTCCGGCAGGATGACGCGGTGGACTTCTTCTTCCGTCGTCAGCAGCCCCTCTCGCAGCCGTCCCCGGGCACGGAGGCCTTGGAGCGTGTCCGGCTGGCGGTTGCCGGGCCACGGGCTCGGGAAGGAGGTGCGCTCGAGGAGCTGACCGCCGCGTTGCTGGAGGTCGGCTCGGCCGGGCAGCTTGAGGATTCGCTTGAGGTGCTGCGTGTGCTGACGGAGCGTCCGGCGCTGCTGCTGCGCCTGGATGCCTTCATACGACGGGAGTCGTGGTATTCGACGCGCCCGGCCCCCTCGCTCACCGAGGCCGACCCGGTCGTACTCGCCCTGGCTGCCTCGCACGCTGATGGCCGAGTTCGCGAGCGCGTGGTGCGGCGGATGCTGAACCAGCCGCACCCCGAGATGATGCCGTTTCTCGTCCTGCGGACCAGCGACTGGGTCCGGCAGGTCCGGGAGCCGGCGTGCGCGGGTCTGGCCGTGCTGCTCCACGAGAACACCCTGCTGGCCACCCCCGCGACCGTGCGCACGACTCTGCTGGTCAACCGGCGTCGGCGCGGCTCCTTCGCCCACGGTCAACTGCGCGCGTCGCTGCTGGACGAGTCGGGCACGGCTTTGTCCGGAAGGCTTCTCACGGCCCCCGCGCCGTTGGTGCGTCGCTTCGTCCTCGACACCGCCGCGCACCGCCTCGGGCTTCGTGACCTCGCCGTCCTCGCCGAGAGCGACCCCGACCGGCAGGTCAGGGCCCGGGCCGCCGAGGCCGCCGCCCGGCAGGCGGTGTGGACCGACCAGGTCGAGCTGCTGCGGCGTCTGGCCCGCAGCCGTCACGCCGAGGCACGGATCACCGCCCTCACAGGGCTGATGCGCACCGGTTCCCCCCAGGACGTGGTGCCGTTCCTCGACGACCCGTCCGCGCTGGTGCGGGCCCTGGCGCGGGAGGCGGCACGCCGCACCGGTACGGATTCACTGGCGTACTACCGCGCGGCCGTCCAGGCCGCCGAACCGCAGGTCGGGGCGGTCGCAGGGCTGGCCGAGACCGGTAGCCGGGCTGACGGCCCACTGCTCACCGCCTTGCTGGACAACCCGGCCCCTCAGGTCCGCGTCCACGCGCTGCGCGCCCTGCGGAGCCTGGACGCGGTGTCCGTCCCCCGGGTCACGGTGCTCCTTCGGGACGGCTCTACCGCCGTGGTCAAGGAGGCCGCTATCACCCTCGCCCCCACTGCCACCCAGCTGCCTGCCGACCTGCTGTGGGACATGCTCGCCGACCCGCAGCGGCCGGCGGTGCGACGGGCCGGCTACCGATTGCTGAGCCGGCGCGACCGCCTCACCTCACTGCGCGCCGCCCTCCTCGTGAGCGGCGATGCCCACCCCCGACTCGCTGCCCAGGGCAAGACCGACGCCACCACGCAGATCCGCGCCCTGGCCCCGCACCCCTGGCGCACCCGCCCGGTCCCATCCCTCGACCCCAGCCCCGCACAGGCCGCCGAACTGCTCGCCCTGGCGGAGCAGCGCTGTACCGAGATCACCGAGGGCGTGGTGCAGCTGCTGCGTGACGTACTTCGCCTGGCGCCTGGCAGCCGGTAGCCGAGACGGGCGGGCGCACACCAGCAGGCCGAATCGCTGCGCTGCGCCAGAACCGATTGGACGCCTGGTCGTGTTCGGCGTGTGGTCTTCACCGGATTCGGCGTAGGCATTCACCCCTGGCCGGCGGACGGCCCGCTGGTCAGAGCTCCCGCAGCTGGGCCCTGGCGCACGGCCTGCCCAGGACCCGGCGAAGGCGTCGCGCCGAGGCTACGGTGAAGAACCCGCCGACCGTTTGGCCTTTTCGGCTCTGGTGAAACGTCGCCTGCCGAGCTTCCCTTCGATCGGGTGCTGTCATGCGGCGTGTCGGGATGAGACCGGGAGAGGGAGGACAGCCTGCTGCTGAAAGGGGACCGCCAGCTTTGAGGGTTCGCGGGTCTCGTGCCGTCGACAGGTGGGGGAGTGGTGGTGGCTCTGGATCCGCCTGGGTCGGTGCCGGAGCGGCCCACCGCAGTGACCCGGGGTGAACGGGAAGCTGCGATGGCCCGGTTGATGGATCTGCCGCCTCGCGGCCCCTCCCCGGGCCCGGTTGGTCGTTACTCCGGAGATCCGGCGTCTGTTGGCGTTGTGGGGAGGCAATGTCTCGGCTGCCACCGCGAAGTGGTGGCTCGCGCAGCGGATGATCCCGAAGTAGGGCCTGTACTGTCGCTGTCGGCCCTGCACCGTGCTGTGGTACGGGATCTGTCGGTGGGGGAGCAGGCGGGTCTGTGGGGTGGGGAGGCGGCCCGGCGGGCACATGACGTGTTCGGGAAACGGCCCGCCGCGTGGAGGAACGCGTGCTGGGAGGGCGATCACAAGCATGTGCCGGTGCAGGTCGATGTCGAGGGCGAGTCGGCGTGTCCGTGGATCACGTGGTTCATCGAGTGCGCCACTGAAGTTGAATTCGTGATGTCGGTCCGTGGGTTATCAACCGTCCATGATCAGGCCAGTGACGGCGAGGCATCCGTCGATGATGAGGTGGGGTCGGTACTGGATCTGCTTCAGGCTGCGCTTGACGGCTCGGGCGAGCTGGTCGAGGTTGGCGGCGGCGAGGTTGCCGATTGTGCGCTTGACCAGCGACCAGATGCCCTCCCGTGGATTGAGGTCCGGTGCGTAGGAGGGGAATTGGAAGACGGTCAGCCAGTCCTTGCTCGCCTGGACGAACTCCTGCGTCGGCGGCATCAGGTGGGCGCGCAGGGGTCGTGTCCCATGAAGTGGTGTAGCGGTCGTAGACCAACGGTCATGAAGTGGACGGGAGTTCGTCGCAGCCGAGGTTGGCGGGGTAGATCTTCTCCATGCTGGCCTCGGGCAGGTAGCGGCGAGGGAACGCGATCCATTCAGAGTGCATCTCGAAGAGCACAGCGGTGACCAGCCGTAGGAGCGCGTCGTCGTTGGGGAAGACCTGGACGACATCGGTGCGGCGCTTGATCTCGCGGTTGATCCGCTCCAGCGGGTTGGTGGACTGGATCTTCTTCCAATGTCGATCGGGGAAGGCCGCGAAGGCGGTCAGGTCGTCCTTGGCCTCCTGCAGCCTCAGCTTCCCCGGCCTCGGCGTCCAGCTCGCCGCCCGGGTTCTCGCGGAGATCGGCGACGACCGGACCCGCTTTGCCGACGCCCGAGGCCTCAAGGCCTACGCCGGATCCGCGCCGATCACCCGGGCCTCCGGCAAGAAGAGCTATGTCGGCAGACGCATGGTGAAGAACGACCGGCTCATGCACGCCGGCTTCCTCTGGGCCTTCTCCTCGCTCCGCGGCTCGCCGGGTGCCGACGCCCACTACCGCCGCCGACGCGAGCACGGAGACTGGCATGCCGGCGCCCAACGCAACCTCCTGAACCGCCTGCTGGGCCAGCTCTTCCACTGCCTCCAGAACCGCCTGACCTTCGACGAGAGCACCGCCTTTCCTGCACCGGCTCTTGTTGCATCCGCAGCCTGACCAGCCGTTTCAGTGCTGCACGGCTTGAGCTGTTGACACATCGGTGAGGCGGACTGCCCACCATGACAACGGCTGATCACGATGTCCCGACCGCCTGGGGCCGCATCGAAACCTGGCTCGCCGCGCACACCCGACGGGGCCCCTTGCGGCCTGCGTCGGATGCCGCGCGCCTGGACACGTTCGAAGCGGACCTCGGCGCGCCGCTACCTGCGGACCTACGAGCCTGGTGGCTGCTGTCCGACGTTAGTGCGAACTACTGGATTCCTGACGAGTTCGCTCCGGTCTCGCTGGACGAGGCCTTGGAGACCCACGAGATCTGGTTGCTGGTCGCCGAGCAGGAAGGCGATTCGTTCGACGACAACGGTCAGCCCGAGGCGCGTTATCTGCGTGAGTTCATGCCGATCGCGCTGAGCCCCGGCGGTGACGGACTGATCGTCGACCTGCGACCCGGTGCCACCCGCGGAGCGGTACTCCTCTGGGACCACGAGAGCTGGATCCTGGATGTCCCTCATTGGGCCGCGGTCACCTTGATGCTCCAGGACATCGCCCAAGCCCTGGAGGCCGGGACGCCCGTGCTGCTGAGCCATGCAGCCCTGGGCGGCTCCCAGGCGCCCGGCATTGCCGCAGTCGACGGCGAACTCGATCTTGCCTGGCAAACCACCAGCGCGCGTTAGGGCGCTTTAGCTTGACGCCTTAGCACCCTGAGATGTCTTCTCCGAGCCCGCCACCGACACCCCCGTCCAGTCGTCCGGCGGGGCCCGGCTCCTCGCGGTCGAGCGGGCCCCCTTCCTGGAGCCGGCCGCCGCCGAGGTGCCCGAGGCGCCCGCGGTGCCGACCTCCCGTCGTCGGCTCGGCCCCGGCGGCCTGGTCGTCTCCGCAGTACCGGACGACCGGAACTGACCTCGCAGCGACCTGCCGCCCGGGCACCCCGGGCGGCTGGTGAGAACGTCGTCCGCGCCGGTGAGTTCGACCGGTGAGTTTCGCCCGCCGAAACTCACCGCCGCAGGTCACAGCAGTGGCCCGCCGCCCCGGAGACGGAGCGGCGGGCCACCAGGCCGGACGGCTACCCCTGGAACTCGGCGCTCTTCACGCCGTAGAACGTGGCGTTCGCCGGCCGGTTCTTCTCCAGCTCGTCGGCCAGCTGCGTCCACCCCTCGCCGCGCCGCACCACTCCGAGGAACTTACCCAGCGCCTCCTTGTCGTCCCACAGCTCCTGCGCCGCGCTGATGATCAGCGACTTGAGCCGCTCGTTCTCGCTCACTGCGTTCCCCTCCCCATCGTTGGACACGCACAGCCCTACCCGCCGGTGACCGCCGCTGAACTCTCCGTGAGCGGACTGCGCGGGGGCGCGCAGTCCGCTCACGCACCCGCCGTCGGGAGCCGGTGAGTTCGGCGTGGGACGGCCGGTGAGTTCCGCAGTCCAAACTCCCCATCGCAGGTCAGGAGCGGTGCGCGACGGCACGCAGTGGGAGGTCGCGGAGCTCCTGGTGCTCCTGCCCGTCGGCCGCCGCGCTCTCCTCGACGATGTCCTCGGATCCGACCGCGGCCTGAACGCCGGCGCGCAGTGCGTACGCACCCATCCCGGCCGGGTCCGGGCGGGTGCGTACGCTCCCGCACTTCCTCGGGCGGGTGCCTGCGCAAGCGCGCCGGTGCTTCTGCGCAAGCGGCCTGTGCGCTGCGCAACGGCATGCGCAAGGCACCCATGCGCACCTGCGCAAGGCCGGTCGGTGGGTGGCCGGGGCGGGCCTGTCCGGGGTGCCGGTTACGAGCCGGATCATGGAACAGAGTTTCGACGCGCGAGGAATCCCGGCCGACGGCGGAAAGACGCGCGAGGAAACTCCGCCGTCGACGGAATCGACGCGCGAGGAATCGACGCGGAACCCGAAGCGCCTACCTGCCCGGAGTGCGGCACTCCGCTGTGCGCCTCCGGCTCCGGCCGCAGGCCCGTCTACTGCGGTCGAGCGTGTTCCTCGAAGGCGTACCGTCGGCGCCGCTCGGAGGACCAGCCGGACGCCGTCGCGGACGCCCTCATTTCCTCGCGCGTCGATATCCCGGCCGCGCCGGACGGCAGCGCCCGCGAACTGCTGGAGCTGGCCGCCGCCGTCCAGCGCGGCGCGGCCCGCTACCTTCAGCGGCTCGATGAGGCCCGCCAGGGCGGCGAGGACCCGGGCGGCGACCGTGCCCTGGAGCTGCTGGAGACCAGCGTCACCGGGGCGACGCAGCGCCTGCTTCGCAAGGCCCACGTGCTGCGCTACGAGATGGTCTCCGCCCGGGGCCGGGCCGCGCGCGAGGCCATCGCCGCGGCTGCCGTACCCACCGACCCCGGCCGTGCCGCTGCACCCGCCGAGACCCAGGCCCAATCGTCGCGCGTCGAAACCACCCTCCCGGACGCCGAGGTCGTCCCCGATCCGCAGCCGGTCGTCCCGGACCGCCGCGAGACCTCCAACGCCGCCCGGCCGGCTGCCCCGGCCGGGACCGGGCTGTCCCCGATCCCGCCGTCACGCTGCCCGGTCCCCGGGTCATCGTTTCCTCGCGCGTCGAAACCGCCGGTCCCGCACTCGGCACCGCGCAGATGCTGCACCCCCTCGCCCCGCCCGCGCAGCGCCCCGGCAGCGCTGAAAAGTGCAGCGCCCGCTGTCGAGTCGGTGCAGCAGCCGGCCCTGGCCGACCTGACCCTCGACCCGCAGACCTCTGAGCAGGCTCCGGTTGTTCCCGACCAGCTGCGCCTGGCGCTCGCCGCGGAACGCACTTCGGTGTCGCCGCTCGCCCGGGGCCTGGGTGCTTCGACCGACCTGGCGACTGCCGGACAGCGACCTGGTGGTGGAGGGGTGGGCCGCCGATTCCGACCTGTTCGCCGTCCGGCGCCCGGACCGCCGGCTGATGGGCTGGGTCGCCAAGGCTGGGGACGGCTGGGGCAGCTACATCGACGGCAGTCTGGTCATCGACGCGGTCGACGGCGACCCCTGGCTATCCCGGGACGCGCAGCACGCCGTCTCCCTGCTCCGGGCCGCACTCGACCAACAGAGCGCCTGATGCCGCCCGGCATCCGCCGGGGGGCCGCCGCGCTTGCTCAGCTCGCCCAGCGTGACCGCCGCCTGGGACAAGGCTGTGACACCCTCTGCCCCAGCAATCAGCGCGTGCCTGATTCGCTGGGACAGTCCCAGGACATTTCCCCAGGTCACGATGCTTTGTGCCGGACCTGGGACAAGGGTGAGACAGCCGACCGTCCGGACCGCTGTCCTCTGACACGCGATCTTGACCGATTGCCACATGATCTTGACCAAATGCCAGGTATCTGCCACGTGCTCGTGGCGCTCGGCGGACACCGTTGACTGCCCGCCGGCCGCTACCTCCGGTCTCGCCACTCTGCCGAGGGGAGGTGGGTCTCCGTGTAGTCACCGATCCGGTCCGCCCAGAAGGCGCCGACGAGCACCGGCCTGGTGAGGAGGACGTCGTCGGCCCGCTGGGAGGCGCCGAAGAGTCCCAGCTCCTCCGAGGCGAGGTCTCCCAGGTAGGTGTACTGCAGGAAAATGTCGCGGGCGTTCGTGTACTCGGTGAGATCGGCGGCGAGCCGGGACGGCGCGCGGCCCACCAGCGGCAGCCCGTCCAGAAAGACCTGGGGGCCGCGCAGCGCGTCGACGGCAACCCCCACCAGGCGCCCGGCACTGAAGCGGCCGTTCTCTCGTGCTTCGTGACTCGACATCTCGAAGCGTGGAGAACGGCCGTCTCCGCTGTCCCGGGAAGAACCGCAGATCAGCAGGTCGGGTGACCCGCGAGGTTAAACAACAAGCTGAGAAGCCGTATCTCAACCGAACGTGATTCGTTGATTTCTGCTGGTTGTGTGCCACGAACGCTGAAGGGGGCGTCGATGTAGGAGCTTCTGGACGCGGTGCTGTGCGAGAGATGGAGGTAGGTCCTCCGGGGTCGCCCTGCA
>NZ_JBVINN010000072.1:0-21823 GCF_055579305.1 Kitasatospora sp. NPDC032757
ATCGCCGTGCGCCGCCTGCGTCCCCAGCGCTGACCGGCACGCACGGAAACCCGAAGGGGCCCTCCTCCGCACGGCGGTGCGGAGAAGGGCCCCTTTCGTCGCTTCCGGGGTCGTCAGCCCCAGGTGATCAGACGCTTGGGCCGCTCCAGCAGCGCGGCCACGTCGGCCAGCACCTTGGAGCCCAGCTCCCCGTCCACCAGCCGGTGGTCGAAGGAGAGCGCCAGCGTGGTCACCTGACGCGGGACCACCTTGCCCTTGTGCACCCACGGCAGCTCCCGGACCGCGCCGAAGGCGAGGATCGCGGCCTCGCCCGGGTTGAGGATCGGGGTGCCGGTGTCGACGCCGAAGACGCCGACGTTGGTGATGGTGACGGTGCCGCCCTGCATGTCGCTCGGCGAGGTCTTGCCCTGGCGGGCGGTGTCGATCAGCTCGCCGAGCGAGGACGCCAGGCCCGAAAGGGTCTTGCCGCCCGCGTCCTTGATGTTGGGGACGATCAGGCCGCGCGGGGTCGCCGCGGCGATGCCGAGGTTCACCTGGCCCCGGATGACGATCTCCTGGGCCGCCTCGTCCCACTGGGCGTTGATCTCGGGGTGCCGCTTGATGGCGGTGAGCAGCGCCTTGGCGACCAGCAGCAGCGGGCTGACCCGGACGTCCCGGCCCAGCTCGCCGCTCTCCTTGAGGCGGCGGACGAACTTCATCGTGCGGGTGACGTCGACCTGGACGAACTCGGTGACGTGCGGGGCGGTGAAGGCCGAGGCCACCATCGCCTGAGCGGTCGCCTTGCGGACGCCCTTGATCGGCACCCTGACGTCGCCCGCGGCCTCGGCCGGCACGGCCACCGGCGCGGCGGCGGGCGCCTCCACCGGCTCCGCCACGGGGGCCGCTGCGGCGGCCGCCGCAGCGGCGTGCGCGTGCACGTCCTCGCGGGTGACCACCCCGTCCGGGCCGGTCGGGGTGACGGCCCGCAGGTCGACGCCGAGGTCCTTGGCCAGCTTGCGCACCGGCGGCTTCGCCAACGGCCGCTCGCCGTTCTGCTGCTCCGGCACCACCGGCGACGGCACCACCGGCGCGGGCGCCGGCGCGACGGGCGCGACCGGGGCCGGGGCGGCCGGAGCGGAGACCACGGTGGTCGTGGTCGTCCGGCGGGCCCGGCGCTGGGAGCCGCCGGTCCGCGGCCCGTAACCGACCAGCACCTCGCGCCGCTCCGGCTCGGCCGGTTCGGCCTTCGCGGGAGCGGGAGCGGAGGCCGGCGCCGCGGCCGCCGGAGCAGCCGCAGGGGCCTCCCCTGCCACGGCGACCGAGATGATCACGGTGCCGACGTCGACCGTCGCGCCCTCCGGGAAGAACAGCTGCTCGACGACCCCGTTGAAGGGGATCGGCAGCTCCACGGCGGCCTTGGCGGTCTCCACCTCACAGACGACCTGGCCGTCCGTCACGGTGTCGCCGGGTTTGACGTACCAGCTGAGGATCTCGGCCTCGGTGAGGCCCTCGCCCACGTCGGGCATCTTGAACTCGCGGAGCGAGCGAACTTCGGTGGTCATCTTCGCTCCCCGGTTCAGTACGCGAGCGCGCGGTCGACGGCGTCGAGCACGCGGTCCAGGTCCGGCAGGAAGGCTTCCTCGACCCGGGACGGCGGGTACGGCGCGTGGTAGCCGCCGACCCGCAGGATCGGTGCCTCCAGGTGGTAGAAGCACCGCTCGGTGAGCCGGGCGGCCAGCTCGGCGCCCATGCCCAGGAAGACCGGCGCCTCGTGCACCACGATGCCGCGGCCGGTCCGCTTGACCGACTCCTCCAGGGTGGCGAAGTCCACCGGGGAGAGCGAGCGCAGGTCGACGACCTCCAGCCGGCGGCCGTCCTCCTCGGCGGCCGCGGCGGCCTCCAGGCAGACCTTGACCATCGGCCCGTACGCGATCAGCGTGGCGTCCGCGCCGGGGCGGACGATCCGGGCGTCGTACAGGCCCAGGTCGGCGGCGTCGCCGACCTCGCCCTTGTCCCAGTAGCGGCGCTTCGGCTCGAGGAAGATCACCGGGTCGTCGGACTCGATCGCCTGGCGCAGCATCCAGTGCGCATCGTGCGCGTTGGACGGGGAGACCACCCGCAGGCCGGCGGTGTGCGCGAAGTACGCCTCGTGCGACTCGCTGTGGTGCTCGACCGCGCCGATGCCGCCCGCGTACGGGATGCGGATGGTGACCGGCATCTTGACGTGCCCGAGCGCGCGGGCGTGCATCTTGGCCAGCTGGGAGACGATCTGGTCGAAGGCCGGGTAGACGAAGCCGTCGAACTGGATCTCCACCACCGGGCGGTAGCCGCGCAGTGCCAGGCCGATCGCGGTGCCGACGATGCCGGACTCGGCGAGCGGGGAGTCGATCACCCGGCTCTCCCCGAAGTCCTTCTGCAGGCCGTCGGTGATCCGGAAGACGCCACCGAGCTTGCCGATGTCCTCGCCCATCAGGACGGTCTTCGGGTCGTTCTCCAGCGACTTGCGCAGCGCGTCGTTGAGCGCCTTGGCGATGCTGAGCTGACCGGCCATCAGAGGTTCTCCCCCGCCTCGAAGGAGGCCGCGTACTCGACGTACTCGGCCCGTTCCTCATCGACCAGTGTGTGCGGCTCGGCGTAGACGTGGTCGAAGATCAGGGTCGGGTCCGGGTCCGGCATGCTGCGCACGCCCTCGCGCACCCGCAGCCCCAGCTGCTCGCTCTCGGCGTCGATCGAGGCGAAGAACTCCTCGTCGGCCAGGCCCTCCTTCTCCAGGAGCGCCTTGAGCCGGGTGATCGGGTCCTTGGCCTTCCAGGCCTCGGTCTCCTCGGAGGGCCGGTAGCGGGACGGGTCGTCGGAGGTGGTGTGCGCGCCCATCCGGTAGGTGAACGCCTCGATCAGCACCGGGCCGTTGCCGCTGCGGGCGTGGTCGAGCGCCCAGCGGGTGACGGCCAGGCAGGCCAGCACGTCGTTGCCGTCGACCCGGACGCCGGGGAAGCCGAAGCCGGAGGCGCGGCGGTACAGCGGGATCTTGGTCTGGGTGGTGGTGGGCTCGGAGATCGCCCACTGGTTGTTCTGGCAGAAGAAGACCACCGGGGCGTTGTAGACCGAGGCGAAGGTGAAGGCCTCGTTGACGTCGCCCTGGCTGGAGGCCCCGTCGCCGAAGTACGCGATCACCGCGTCGTCGGAGCCGTCCTTGGTGATGCCCATCGCGTAGCCGGTGGCGTGCAGGGTCTGCGCGCCGATCACGATGGTGTAGAGGTGGAAGTTCTTCTCGTTCGGGTCCCAGCCGCCGTGGTTCACGCCGCGGAACATGCCGAGCAGGTTCAGCGGGTCGACGTCGCGGCACCAGGCCACGCCGTGCTCGCGGTAGGTGGGGAAGGCGTAGTCGCCGGTGCGCATGGCCCGCCCGGAGCCGACCTGGGCGGCCTCCTGGCCGAGCAGCGAGGCCCACAGGCCCAGCTCGCCCTGGCGCTGCAGCGAGGTCGCCTCGGCGTCGAACCGGCGCACCAGCACCAGGTCGCGGTAGAGGGCGCGCAGCTCGTCCGGGGTGACGGTGAGCGGGTAGTCCGGGTGCTCGACCCGCTCGCCTTCCGGGGTGAGCAG
Source organism: Kitasatospora sp. NPDC032757 (assembly GCF_055579305.1). Taxonomy (NCBI): domain Bacteria; kingdom Bacillati; phylum Actinomycetota; class Actinomycetes; order Kitasatosporales; family Streptomycetaceae; genus Kitasatospora; species Kitasatospora sp. NPDC032757. The sequence continues at coordinate 3,583 of NZ_JBVINN010000072.1, forward strand.
CTGTACGAGCTCCGGCTGGGCGTCCGTACCCGTGGCGCGGAGGGTGTCAGGGACGCCGGGGGCCGCCTTCTTGCGAGCCCTCGCCGTGCTTTTGACGGTCACGTTCACTCCTCGGTCTGTCCGGCCGCCCGGGGTCGCCGGTGACCGGTCCGGTCACCGCCTCGCGGGGCGCGCGTGGGTGTGCGCACCGACTGCGAGGCAGGTGGTGATCCTTTTCCGACGGCGTCCCTCACGAGAACGTTACCCAGCGGCAGCCCTTGGCGCGCTTGCGCTAGGACGTCCTACTTGTTCAGGGTCTACAACTGCGGGTGTGGCGCAGCTCTCAATTCGGTCGCCTTCAGGACACCTGCGCACGTTATCCGGGCGAAGGCCCGTACGTAAGGGGGTTACCGGCATCGGTTTCCGCCGGTCTGGCCGGATCACGATCCCGTGGCGGTGCGGGCGATAGGTCTTTCGTACGGTGATATGGGAGGCTTTGTGGGTGACTGATAACGGACAAATCAGGGTATTCCTGCTCGACGATCACGAGGTGGTCCGGCGGGGCGTCCACGATCTCCTCTCGGTCGAGGACGACATCGAAGTGGTCGGGGAGGCCGGCACCGCCGCCGAGGCGATCACCCGGATCCCCGCCGTCCACCCCGACGTCGCCGTGCTGGACGTCCGGCTGCCGGACGGCAACGGCGTCGAGGTCTGCCGGGAGATCCGCTCCCGGCTGCCGGAGATCAAGTGCCTGATGCTGACCTCGTTCTCGGACGACGAGGCGCTGTTCGACTCGATCATGGCGGGAGCCTCCGGCTACGTGCTGAAGGCGATCCGCGGCACCGACCTGATCACCGCCGTCCGGGACGTCGCGGCCGGCAAGTCGCTGCTCGACCCGGTCGCCACCAGCCGGGTGCTGGCGCGGCTGCGCAACGGCGGCGAGAAGGAGGACGAGCGGCTGGCCCAGCTCACCAAGCAGGAGCGGCGCATCCTCGACCTGATCGGCGAGGGGATGACCAACCGCCAGATCGGCAACGAACTGCACCTCGCCGAGAAGACGGTGAAGAACTACGTCTCCAGCCTGCTCGCCAAGATGGGCATGGAGCGGCGCACCCAGGCCGCGGCCTACGTGGCCCGGCACCAGGCGGACCAGCACCAGGCCGACCAGCACCACTGACCCGGCATCACCCTCCCGCCGGCCGCGCGATCGCGCCCAATGCAGAGAACTGACTGTTTGTCAAGGACCCCAGCCAGGGGGCCCTAACCTCAGGCTGTGACTTTCAGCCAGACCCTTGCCTGCGCCCCGGCCCGCCCCGACCTCTCCGCTCCCCCGATAGGGACCCTCAGCCCGCCCGTCCCGCACGCCGCCCTGGCGGAAGTCCTGCGCCGCTACCGGGTCGGGCGGCTGATGACCGCCGAGCCGGTCGCCGAGGGCCTGCTGAACCGGGGCTACCGCGTGACCACCGAGGCCGGGACGTACTTCCTGAAGTGCTACGTCGACGCCGCCACCGCCAACCACCGGTCGATCGCCGGCCACCACCGCGCGATGGCCGCGCTGCACGCCCTCGGACTGCCCGTCGCGCCCCCGCTGGGCTGTGCCGAACGGGCCGGCACGGTGGCCGCGTTCGGCGGCCGGCTGTTCGCGCTCTTCCCCTGGGTGGATGGCCGACACCGGCACGGTACCGACCTCTCCCTCCCGCAGTGCGACGCACTCGGCGCGCTGCTCGGCCGCCTGCACGGCGCACTCGACGACGTCTGCGCCCCGGTCGCACAGCCGGCCGGCTACCGCAGCGCCGACCCGCTGGACAGCGCCGCACTCGCCCGCGACCTACGGCGCCGCGCCCACGAGCACCGCCCGCACGACGAACTGGACGCACTGGTCGAACGACGCCTCACCGAACGGCTGGAGCTGCTCGCCGAGTACGCCCACCGGCGGCCGGCCCCGCAGGCCGCCCCGCCCACCGGCTGGACGCACGGCGACTTCCACGGCCTCAACCTGCTGCACCGGGACGGCCGGATCTCCGCCGTCCTGGACTGGGACAAGCTGGGGGTGCAGCCTCGCGCCGAGGAGGCCGTCCGCGCCGCCACCCTGGTCTTCCACGACCGGACGACGGGGGTGCTCGACCTGGTCCGGGTCCGGCACTACTCGCAGGCCTACCGGGCCACCGGGGCCGCCGGAGCGGAGCACCTGGCGGCCGCCGTGCACCGGGTCTGGTGGGAGCGGCTCAACGACTTCTGGATGCTCCAGTGGCGCTACCAGCGGGCCGACCACCGGGCCGACCCGCTCTACCCCGCCTCGGCGGGCCAGTTGGCGTGGTGGTGCCAGGAGTACGAGCAGGTCCTGGACGCCTTCGCCAACTGACCCGGGAGGTCAGTTCCCGCCGCCGGCCGGCGGGGTCACCGGCGGGGTCACGGGCTTCGTGGGCGGCGGCGCCTGGGTGCCCGTCGCCCCGCCGCCCCCGGTGCCGGTCGTCGCCGTGCCGGTCGCCCCGCCGGTCGGCGGGGTGCTGCTCGCCCCGCCCGTGGGCGTGCCGCTCGACGTCGGGGTCGGCGTCGGCGTCTTGGTCGCGCTGCCCGTCGGGGTCGGGGGCGGCGTGTGCTTGGGGGACTGGCCGGCCGGCGGGCTCTGGTTGCTGTTGTTGTTGTCGGTCGGCTGTTGCGGCCGCCGGCTGGTGGTCGGCACGGTCGGCGCCGTGGTCAGGGTCGGGCCCGTGGAGGGCGCGGTCGTCTCCGGCGTGACGACCACCGAAGCCGGCGTGCTGGGCTTCGGGTTCTGGTTGGGGTTGCCGTCGCCGCCGCTGAGCGCGAGTGCGATCCCGACGCCCGCCGCGACCAGCACCGCCACGGCGCCGGCCACCCAGCCCCAGGGCCCGCGCCGCCGGCCGTCGTCGTGCCCGTCGCCGTCGTCCCCGTCGCCCGGGCCGTTGCCGCCCCCATACGGTCCGCCGACGCCCTGGTAGGGCGCGGACGGCGTGTGCGGGCCGCCGGGCACCTGGTACGGCAGCATCGCGGTCGGGTCGCCCGGCACACCGGAGCCGGCCCCGAGCACGGCCGTCTCGTCGGTGCCGATCATCGGGGTGGCGCCGCTATGGCCCTGGCCCGCGGCCGCCAGCCCGGCCGCCGCGGCGCCGGCCGCCCAGGCCCCGCCGGCGCCGTGCATCTCGCGCAGCGCGTGCTGGAGGTGGGCGCGGAACTCGTCGGCGTCCTGGAACCGGTCGTCCGGGTTCTTGGCCAAAGAGCGCAGCACCAGCGGGTCGAGCCCGGCCGGCACCCGGTGGTTGGCCTGCGACGGCGGCACCGGCATGTCCTGCACGTGCTGGTAGACCACCGAGAGCGGGGTGTCGCCGGTGAACGGCGGGCGCAGCGTCAGCAGCTCGAAGAGCATGCAGCCGGCCGCGTACAGGTCGGAGCGGTGGTCGACCGGCTTGCCGAGCGCCTGCTCGGGCGAGAGGTACTGCGGGGTGCCCATGACCATGCCGGTCTGGGTCATGGTGCTGGCGGTGCCGGTCAGCGCGCGGGCGATGCCGAAGTCCATCACCTTGACCGCGCCGGTGGTGGTGATGATGACGTTGGCCGGCTTGATGTCGCGGTGGACGATGCCGTGCCGGTGGCTGTAGGCCAGCGCCTCCAGCACCCCGGCGATGATGATCAGCGCCTGGTCGACCGGCGGCGCCTCCTCGTCCACCAGCAGCTCGCGGACGGTCCGGCCCTCGACCAGCTCCATCACGATGTACGGCGTCGACTCGTCGCCGACGTACTCCTCGCCGGTGTCGTAGACCGCGACGATCGAGTGGTGGTTGAGCGCCGCGACGGCGTGTGCCTCGCGGGTGAAGCGCAGCCGGGCGATGTCGTCCTGGGCGAGCTCGCCACGGAGCAGCTTGACGGCGACGGTCCGGCCGAGCCGGATGTCCTGCGCGGCGAACACCTCGGCCATACCGCCACGGCCGAGCCGGTGGGTCAGCCGGTAACGTCCGTCACCGACCGTGCCGAGCGGGGCCGCGGTGCCGCGGCCGGGCGTCTGCGGGCCGCCGCCGAACGGCGGGAGCGCAGTGGTGGCGGCGTTGTCGCCACCGGCGCCGGGCGCCTGCGGGGCACCACCGGCCGCCCGGGCACCCTCGTCGTCGTCCGGATGCTGCGTCTGTGCCATCGCTCCTCGCCCCGGGCCTTCGCTCGGATCGCGGTGCCCTGTCGCTTCGTGTCCCCGAACGCTACCGCCTCCGGCCGTCCCCCGTAGCACGCCCGATTCGGGCAGGCTGCATCAGAGCAGGCCATTCCGGTCGGCCGGGGTGTCCAGGTGGAGAACCGTGGCGGTCCGCTCGGCGCCGCGCGGGCTCGTGGCGCTGCTACTGCTCTTCTCGGCCCTGGTCACCACGATGGCGATGATGATGATCGCGAGCACGATCACGCCGATGATGATGCCGACGATCACCAGCGCCGTGGAGCAGCCGCCGCTGTTCGACGCGGGGGCGGGCTGGAACGGCGGCATCGGCTGCGGCGGCGGGGTGTGCGCCTGCTGCGGGAAGGGCTGCGGGGTCTGGAAGGCCGGCGGCGGGGTCTGGAACGCGGGCGGCGGCGTCTGGAAGGCCGGCGGCGGCGTCTGGAACTGCTGCGGGAAGGGCTGCGGCGACGGGGTCTGGAAGGCCGGCGGCGGCGTCTGGAACTGCTGCTGGAAGGGCTGCGGGGTCTGCGGGGCCTGCGGGGCGGCGTGCGCCGAGCGCGGGCCGTCGGTGATCAGCAGCGGGGTGCTGGCCGCCAGCGCGTTGCCGTTGCCGCCCTTCTCCACCGCGATCAGCCGCTCGGCCTCGTCACGCATAGCCGCCGCGCTCGGGAACCGGTGCGCCGGATCCTTGCGCAGCGCCTGCGCGACGTACGCGTCCACCGCCGGGCTGACCGCCCGGTTGATGCTGGACGGCGCCGACGGCTCCTCCTGCACGTGCTTGTAGGCGATCGAGAACGCCGAGTCGCCGTCGAAGACCAGCCGGCCGGTGAGCATCTCGAAGAGCATCACCCCAACCGAGTAGAGGTCGGAGCGGGCGTCCACCGGCTTGCCGAGCGCCTGCTCGGGCGAGAGGTACTGCGGGGTGCCGACGACCATGCCGGTCTGGGTCATCGACGTGACGCCGCTGTCCAGCGCGCGGGCGATGCCGAAGTCCATGACCTTGACGGTGCCCTTGCGGTCGAACATGACGTTGCCGGGCTTGATGTCGCGGTGCACCAGGCCCTGGTCGTGCGAGGCCTCCAGCGCGTTCAGCACGCCGACGGTGATCCGCAGCGCCTCCTCGACCGGCATCGCGCCGTACTGCGCGACCGCGTCGTTGATCGCGTCCCGCAGGCCCTTGCCGTCGACCAGCTGCATCACGATGTACGGGGTGCTGGAGCCGTCCGGGGCGATGTCCTCGCCGCTGTCGTAGACGGTGACGATGTTGGTGTGCTCCAGCCGGGCCACCGACTGCGCCTCGCGGCGGAACCGCTCCTTGAAGGTGTCGTCGCGGCCCAGCTCGGCGTGCATGCTCTTCAGCGCGACCTGGCGGTCCAGCACGTTGTCGTAGGCGAGGTGCACCGAGGCCATGCCGCCCTCGCCGAGCACCCGCTGCAGCACGTACCTGCCGTTGCCCAGGGAGTGGCCCTCGACCGCCGCGTTGCCGTGCTCGCTCATGGTCCTCTGCTCCCCCTCGGCGCGGCCCTGCCGCCGCAACCGTGACGTTCGGTCTCGTCCGTGCGTGCTGCGGGCCCGGCCCGTCGGCCTGCCCGCCCCTGTCGCGGCGGCTCGCCCGGCGACGACAGGGGCTCAGGGTATCGGCTCACGGCGACAGTGATCGGCGCAGGGCCGACACTGTGTCCGAGCTGCGATCCACTACCCGGTGGTACGGCGTGCGGTCGTCCGTCCGGCCCGGGTCGTGGCGGTACGTCCGACCTGCCGCCCCCGACCGGGCCCGGCGCCGTCCCGGGTACGGGCCGCGGGTGACGGCCTACAGGTACGGGCCGGAGCGGATGCCGCGGCCCTCGCCGGGCTCCTCGCCCTCCACCTCGCCGCCGTGCAGACCGGGCGGCAGCGCCCGGCGCATCTGCTCCAGCTGCGCCCGCGCCGCCATCTGCTGGGCGAACAGCGCGGTCTGGATGCCGTGGAACAGCCCCTCCAGCCAGCCCACCAGCTGGGCCTGCGCGATCCGCAGCTCGGCCTCGGTGGGGATGGAGTCCTCGGTGAACGGCAGCGACAACCGCTCCAGTTCGGCGACCAGTTCGGGGGCCAGGCCGAGCTCCAGCTCCTTGATGGAGCTGGCGTGGATGTCCTTCAGCCGGGCACGGCTGGCCTCGTCGAGGGGAGCCGCCCGGACCTCCTCCAGCAGCTGCTTGATCATGCTGCCGATCCGCATGACCTTGGCCGGCTGCTCCACCATCTCCGTCACCGGGAGCTCACGCGGCCCGTCACCGTCGTCGTCCCCCGTCGGGCCGGCGAAACCCTGGCCCACCGGCAGCCCGTCCGGTCCGACGATCAGCACTTTCTGGCCGTCCTGCGACTGCCCGCCCATGGCCTGGTACAGCTCCTGCGGCGAGCGCTCGTTCATCGGATTCGTCATGAACAACATTCTCCCTCACTGGGGTTGGTCGGACGGAAGCCCCCGGTCGCGCCGTCACCGGCCGTTCCGCCCGCCCGGGCACGACGGTACGCCCCCGCGCGGTCTCCCGGTATCCGTACGGATACTCAGTTCGCGCGCGGGGGCGGAGCGGACCCGCCCGGGCTCAGCCCTTGCGCAGGCGCAGGCCGATCAACCCCAGGCCGCAGCCGATCAGGCCGAGGCCCGCGCCCAGCGGCAGCTGGAGCGTCGAGGCGTCGCCCCAGCGGGCGGGGACGACGGCCGGGCCGGTGGCGGCGGCCTGCTGGGCGGCCTGGCCGGCCGCCAGCGTCGCGGTGTCGGCGGCGGCGTCGTCGGCCGGGGCGTCGGCGTCGGGCACGGCCGCGGCCTGGGACTGATCGGCCTCGGCCTGCCGGCCCGGCGCCCGGTCCGGCAGCCGGTCGGGGGCCTGCGCGGGCGCCCGGTCCGGCGTCCGGTCCGGAGCGGCGTCGGGGCGCTCGGGCGCCGACGCCGGCCGGTGCCGGTGCCCGGCCACGTCCACCCAGGGACCGCCGGCGGCCGGCCAGGGGCGGACCCCCTGGTGCTGCGGCGGCGCGGCGGCCGGGCCGGAGTCCTCCGGCGAGGGCGGCGCGACCGGGCCCGGGGCGGCACTCGCCGAGGGCGCGGGCTCAGGTGCGGACGTGCCGGTCGGCGACGGCGCCGCGCCCGTCGTGCCCGTCGGTGTGCCTGCCGGCAGCGGCGAGGCCTCGGGGGACCGGGAGACGGTCGTGGCCCCCGCGGACGGCGAGCCGGAGCGGCCGGGCCCGGTGGCCGGTCCGCTGCCGGGCCCGGACGACCCGGTCGGTGCGGACGGCGCGGACGGCGCGGACGGCTCGGTCTGCCCCGACGGCCCCGACGGCACGGCCGGCACGGAGGGCACGGAGGGCACGGAGGGCACGGAGGGTTCGGAGGGTTCGGAGGGTTCGGAGGGTTCGGACCGCACCCCGGACATCAAGGAGGTCCCCGCCCCGGCCGGCGGGTCCGAGGGAACCCCCGAAGCCGCCACCGCGACCGGCGCGACGCCCAGCGGCACGGCGAGCCCGAGCGCCGCCAGCGTCAGCAGCAGCCGCAGGCGGCGGCCACCCCGGCGATGGCCGGCGTCCCGGCGGAGGGGACGGCCCAGGGCCCGGATACAGCGGCAGGACGGCGCGGCGGGCAGCGGCCCGAGGAACGTCTTCGAAGGTGCGGCCACGGTCGAGGTCCTTCCGACGGCCGACCGCGCACAGGCGGGGTCGGCGGCGGGACAGCTCCCGACCAGATTCACACAATCCGGCATTCCGGGCATTTCGAACGACTGTGCACCAACCGTCCCGCCACCCCCGCACCCCGGGCCGCCCCCGTCAGGCCCGCAGCACCACCTTGCCGACCTGCTCGCCGTCGGCCAGCACCCGGTGCCCGGCGGCGGCCTCGGTCAGCGGCAGCACCCGGTCGATCACCGGCTTGACCACCCCGGACTCGACCAGCGGCCAGACGTGCTCACGCACCGCCGCCACGATCGCGGCCTTCTCGGCCAGCGGCCGTCCGCGCAGGTTGGTCGCGATCACCGCGCCGCGCTTGCGCAGCAGGGTGTTGAGGTTGAGCTCGCCCTGCACCCCGCCCTGCAGCCCGATGATCACCAGCCGCCCGTTGACCGCCAGCGCGTCCACGTTCCGCTGCAGGTACTTGGCGCCCATGATGTCCAGGATCACGTCCGCCCCGGCGCCGTCGGTGGCCTCCCGGAGCACCTCGACGAAGTCCTGCTCGCGGTAGTTGATCACGATGTCCGCGCCCAGCTCGGCGCACCGGGCGAGCTTCTCCGCGCTGCCCGCCGTCACCGCCACCCGGGCGCCGACCGCCTTGGCCAGCTGGATCGCCATCGTCCCGATGCCGCTGGCGCCGCCGTGCAGCAGCACCGTCTCGCCCGGCCGCAGATGGGCGGTGAGGAAGACGTTGGACCAGACCGTCGAGACCACCTCGGGCAGTGCGGCGGCCTCCTCCGGGGTGAGGCCCTTCGGCACCGGCAGCAGCTGCCCGGACGGCACCGCGACCAGCTGCGCGTACCCGCCGCCGGCCAGCAGCGCGCAGACCTCGTCGCCGACCGCCCAGCCGGCCACCCCGGGCCCGAGGGCGACGATCCTGCCCGCGCACTCCAGCCCGGGGTACGGCGAGCTGCCGGGCGGCGGGTTGTAGAAGCCCTGCCGCTGGAGCAGGTCGGCGCGGTTGACCGCGGTGGCCACCACCTCGACCAGGACCTCGCCCTCGCCGGGCACCGGGTCCGCCACCTCGGCCCAGACCAGTGCCTCGGGCCCGCCGGGTTCAGGAATCGTCATCGCATGCATGCCCCGAAGCTACTGCGTGGCGCCCGCCGCGCGGGGGCGCCCCGCGCGGCCGGGAGTCTCAACCCGCCGCCCCCGCCGCCCAGTCGGCCACCGGGACGCACGGAACGGACGCCACCGGGCCGAAGGCTCAGCCGGCCAGCTCCGCCAGCACCTCGGCGCCCGGGAGGCCGGCCAGCACCCGCCCCGGCACGATCAGCTTGCCCCGGCGGCGCCCGCTGCCCACCAGCACGTACGGCGCGGCGGCCACCGCCGCGTCGACCAGCAGCGGCCAGCCGGCCGGCAGTCCGACCGGGGTGATCCCGCCGTACTCCATGCCGCTCTGCGCCACCGCCGTGTCCATCGGCGCGAACGAGGCCTTGCGCGCCTCCAGGTGCCTGCGGACGGCCTTGTTGACGTCCACCCGGGTGTGCGCGAGCGCCAGGCAGGCGGCGAGGGTGGTCTCCCCGCCGCGCTTGGCGGCGACCACCACACAGTTCGCCGAGACCTCCGGCGGCACGTCGTAGGTCTCGCAGAACACCGCGGTGTCGGCCTTCTCCGGATCGGTGTCCACGTACAGCACGGACCGGGCGGCCTCCCGGTCGTCCCAGTTCTCCAGGGCGTCGGCCACCGGCCCGGCCAGCAGGTCGCGGACGTCCAGCGCCGGGGCGACCGACTCGAACCTGCCGAACGGGGGCTGCGGTTGCTCAGTCATGCCCCGGACTCTAACCACCGGCGACAACCGGGCACCGACACGCCCAGGCACCCACCTCGGGCTCACGCCGCGCGGCATCCACGCCATCCTGAGTGGGTGACGAACGGTGAGCAGCCCTCCGGGCCACACGAGACCGGCCTCCGGCACCGCCTGTCGGGACGCCGCACCGGCCGGGCTGAGTCCGACGTCGAGGCCGGTGACCGGGTCATCCTCCCGATGCGGAAACCGCGGGCGCCGATGCGCCAGGTGTCCGGACGTCTGCTGCTGGCGCTCGCCGTGCTGGTGGCCACCACCGTGATCGTCTGGCTGGACCGCGCCGGGTACAACGACAACGCCGGCGGAGGCCTGAGCTTCCTCGACGCGGCGTACTACGCCACCGTGACGCTCTCCACCACCGGGTACGGGGACATCACCCCGTTCAGCGACAGCGCCCGGCTCACCAACATCTTCGTGATCACCCCGCTGCGTGTGCTCTTCCTGATCATCCTGGTCGGCACCACGCTCGAAGTGCTCACCGAACGCACCCGCCGGCAGTGGCGGATCGGACGCTGGAGGTCCGCAGTGAGGGAACACACCGTCGTGATCGGTTACGGCACCAAGGGCCGCAGCGCCGTCGACACCCTGCTCGGCCAGGGCGTCCGCCGGGACGAGATCGTGGTCGTCGACCCGCAGCGCAAGGTGATCGAGCAGGCCACCCTCGACGGCCTGGTCGGCGTGGTCGGCGACGCCACCCGCACCGACACCCTGCTGCGCGCCGAACTCCCCCGCGCCTCCCGGGTGGTCGTCGCCCCCGAACGCGACGACACCGCCGTCCTGATCACCCTGACCGCGCGCCAGCTCAACAAGGCCGCCACCGTGGTCGCCGCCGTCCGCGAGGACGAGAACGCCCCGCTGCTGCGGCAGAGCGGGGCCGACGTCGTGGTCACCAGCTCCAGCTCGGCGGGCCGGCTGCTCGGCATGTCGATGCTCAGCCCGACCACCGGCGCGGTGATGGAGGACCTCCTCACCTACGGCACCGGCCTCGACATGCACGAGCGACCGGTCACCCGGGCCGAGGCCGGGCACAGCCCGCGCGAGTGCACGGACCTCGTCGTCGCGGTGGTGCGCGGCCGGCGGGTGCTCAACTACACCGATCCCGAGGCCGCCACCCTCCAGCTCACCGACCGGGTCATCACCATCAGGCCGGCCGTCACGCGCGCCGGCTGAGACCGGGAGCCGGGCGCACGGCGGTCAGGGGGTGTCCAGCAGCTCCAGTGCTCCACCGGCCGCCACCCCGCCGGGCGGCACCACGGCGAGCGCCTCGGCACGGGCCAGTCCGCGCAGCATCGCCGGGCCGTCGAAGGCCAACGGGACGACGCCGCGCAGCGTCCGGCGGACCGGCAGCAGCCGGGTGTCCGCCGGGTGGCCGGGCAGGTCGACGGCGGCGGGTGCGAGCACCGGCTCGCCCGTCGACCGGCCGCCGCGGGCGTGCAGCAGCGGCAGGGCCAGCGTGACGGTTCCGGCCACCGCGGCCAGCGGATTGCCGGGCAGGCCCACCAGGTGGCGGCCGCCCGGGAGCTCGGCGAGCAGCATCGGATGGCCGGGGCGGACGGCGACCCCGTCCACCAGCAGCCGGGCGCCGGCCTCGGCGAGCGCCCGGTGCAGGAAGTCGACCGGCCCGGCGGCCGTCCCCCCGGTGGTGACCACCACGTCGGCGGTGGAGTGCCGGACGGCGTCCCGGAGCAGCCCGAAGTCGTCCCGGACGGCGCGCACCGCGCCCACCTCGGCGCCGGCCGCGCGCAGCCACGGCGGCAGCAGCGGGCCGAGCGCGTCCCGGACCAGGCCGGGCCGCGGGAGTCCGGAGCCGAGCAGTTCGTCGCCCAGGACGAGGAGTTCGACCACCGGGCGGCGCCGGACGGCGAGGCGGTCGTGGCCGCAGGCCGCGGCCAGGCCCAGGACGGACGGGCCGACCGGCGTTCCGGCGGCGAGCAGCGCCTCTCCCCGGCGGCACTCCTGGCCGCGCGGGCGGACGTCCTGACCGGTGGTCAGCGAGCCCGGGGTCCGGTCGTGCAGCAGCGCCCCGTCCCGCTCGCCGTGCTCGCGCCGGAGCACGGCGGTGGCGCCGGGGGGCAGTTGGGCACCGGTGGCGATCTCGACGGCGGCGCCGTCGGCCAGCGGCTCCACGGCCGGCTCCCCGGCCAGCAGCCGGCCGGCGACCCGCCAGGGGCCGGGCCCGGAGACGGCCCAGCCGTCCATCGCCGAGGTGTCGAAGGCGGGCAGGTCGGTGAGCGCGGCGAGCGGCTCGGCGAGGGTGCGGCCGAGCGCGTCGGCCAGGTCCAGCCGCTCGGGCGGCAGCGGGTGCAGCCCGGCCCGGCGGGCGGTCTCCCGGGCCTGCGCCCAGGTGAGCGTCGGCGGACCGGCGGGGCTGCGGCCGAGCACGAGTGCCTCCTCGATGGTGCTCACGGCTGCTCCGGTCCCGCGGCCGCCACCCAGCGCTCGGCCAGCGCGGCCGTCCGCCGGGACGCCTCGGCGACCGCCTCCGGGCCGCCGCCCCGCTGCGCGGCGGCGTAGCCGACCAGGAAGGCGGTCAGCGGCGCGGCGGGCCGGGCCACCCCGTGCGCGACCACCCGGGCGAGGTCGAGAAGTCCGTGGACGTCGACGTCCAGGTCGATCCCCAGCTCGGTCCCGACCTCGGCGATCCAGTCATCCAGCGTGCGCTCCATGAGCCCCATGCTGCCTGATCACCGGTTTCGCCGAGGTGTTTGCCCGGTGAGCGCCGCGCGTCGATTCCTTCACGCGGGGGTCCGGGGCCCGTGAGGCAGCGGGTGAGCACTGACTCACGGGCCCCCGGACCCCTCACGCTCGCGGGCGCGCTCCAGGTCCTCCCAGGTGTCGCAGTCGTACGTGACGTCGTCGGTGTCGGCCAGCCGCAGCGTGTGCAGACCGCCGGTCAGGCGGCGCAGCGGGAGGCCGGCCGGGTCGCCGAGGGCGGCCAGCGCGGTGCGCAGGGCGGCGGTGCGGTAGGCAGCGGCGAGCGGCTGGTCGCGGCCGGCGGCGTCGACCAGGACGGCGGCCTCGATGCCCTGGTCCGCCTCGGCGAGGGCGGTGACGAGCCGGTGGACGGTCCGCTCGTCCAGGAACGGCAGGTCGGCCGCGAGCAGCAGCACCGTCCCGGCCGTGACCTCGGCGAGGCCGGCCGCGACGGCCGCCACCGGCCCGCCGCCGGGCGGCTGCTCGCGGGTCCGGCGGACGCCGGTGCGGGTGGTGGGCCGGGCCGGGCCGACCACCACGGTGGTCCGGGCGCCGGCGCAGGCGGTGAGCACGCGGTCGAGCAGGGTCGTCTCGCCGACGGTGAGGCCGGGCTTGTCCACTCCGCCGAGCCGACGGGCGGCGCCCCCGGCCGGCACGATCACGTCGTACGGCGTCATGCCGCCAGTATCCGCCGCGAACGCCGCGGGTCGGCCCGTCCGGTTCAGTCCTCGGGCTCGTCCTCGACGATCTCGGCGTCGACGATCCCGTCGTCCTCCTCCGCGTCCCGGTGGCGAGCGGTGTTTGCGGCGGCGCTCAGCTCCAGAATGGCCGGCAGGGTCAGCTCCCCGTACCGCTCGTTCATCGCGGTGGCCAGCGCCTCCGGGTCGGCCGGGTGCTCGGCCAGCAGCCGGTCGAAGTCCTGGAGGTACTCGCCGGTGAAGGCGAGCACCCGGGCCGCCTCGTCGCCCTGGTCGGGTGCCCGGTGGCCGGCGATCACCCGCTCGGCGCCGAGTTCGGCGATCCGGCCGAGGTTGCGCCCCCAGGCGGTGCGCTCTGCCGGGGTGGTGTCGGCGGTCCAGACGTGGGTGCCGTTGTAGACGAAGTCCCCGGCGATCACGGTGCTGATGCTGGGCACGTGCACCACGGTGGAGTCCCCGCAGTCCCCCTGGCCGAACAGCAGCACCGGGATCACCTGGCGGTCGACCATCAGCGGCTGGGGCAGCAGTGGGGCGGGCACCAGCGGGTGGTCGGGGATGTCGTCCCCGTACACGGGCTTCCACTGGGCGACCTTCGCGGCGGCGGTCCGCAGGATGCCGTCCACCACCGCCGGGGCGGCGAGCAGCTGCGCGTCCGGGAAGAGCCTGAGCACTTCCTCGGCGCCGAAGTAGTGGTCGGGGTGCTGGTGGGTGATGACGATGGCCAGCAGCCGGCGGCCCTTGCCCGCCACCCATTCGGCCAGCTCACGGCCGGCGCTGCGGGTGAGCTGGGCGTCGACCAGGATCGCGGTGCGCTCGCCGAGGATCAGGGTGGAGGTGGCGAAGAAGGCCGATTCCGGGCCGGTGAAGACGGCGACCTCCAGCGGACGGGCCGCCGGCGCCTCTCCGGCCGCGTTCGTCCGGGCGCCGGCGCCGGTGCCGTCCACGGCGTCCGCGCGCTCCGCGCCGGCGCTGTCCTCGGGCGGGGACGACGTCACTGGCTGCTCCCTCTGCTTCGGCGGTCGGACTTCCTGCGCCCTACAGCATGGGAGTACCACCCGCCGAATGCCGGGAAGGCGCGCCCGGCGGGGCGCGCCTTCCCGGTCGTGTCCGCCACCGCAGGGCGGGCTCGCGTCCCCGCGGCGAGCTCCTCGGCCCTCGCGGCCGTGTCAGCCCTTGCGGCCGGTCAGCTTGGCGATCCGGTCGGAGACACCCCAGGCGGTGACCCGCCAGAGCGCCTCGATCACGATGTGGCGGCTCATCTTGGAGGCGCCCAGCTCGCGCTCGACGAAGGTGATCGGCACCTCGGCCACCTTGAAGCCGGCCTTCACCGTCCGCCACGCCAGGTCGACCTGGAAGCAGTACCCGGCCGAGGCCACCTCGTCCATGCCCAGGCCGAGCAGCGTCTCCTTGCGGAACGCCCGGTAACCGCCGGTGACATCCCGGATCGGCACGTTCAGCATCAGCCGCGAGTACGTCGACCCGCCGCGCGAGAGCAGCAGCCGCGACTTCGGCCAGTTCACCACCCGGCCGCCCGGCACCCAGCGCGAGCCGAGCACCAGGTCGGCGCCGCGCAGCGCGCCCAGCAGCCGGTCCAGCTCCTCGGGCTGGTGCGAGCCGTCCGCGTCCATCTCGACCAGGACGTCGTAGCCGTGCTCGATGCCCCAGGCGAACCCGGCCAGGTAGGCGGCGCCCAGGCCTTCCTTGCCCAGACGGTGCATGACGTGCACGTTCCGGTCCTCGGCGGCCAGCTTGTCGGCCAGCTCACCGGTGCCGTCGGGGCTGTTGTCGTCGGCGACCAGGACGTGTGCCTCGGGCACCGCAGCGCGGACCCGGCCGACGATCCGCTCGACGTTCTCCGCCTCGTTGAACGTCGGAATGATCACCAGCACCCTGCCGAGATCAGCAAAACTCTGCTGGTTCACGGTCACGTACAAACCTCTCGGCCGGTGGCGGGAAGTGCCAGTCACCGTTGCCCGCACTCTGGAACGCAGTCCCCGTCGGCGCCCCGCCGACCGGTCCCCACTGTGGAAACCACTGCGTCCTGGCATCCTACTACCGCGCCCTCGGACCGCCGGTACGGCTACGGCACTCCCCGCCCGCCCCGGCCGTTTCCCCGGTGGCGGCACCGGTCGGCTAGGGTCGATGCCCAGCCTTTGCCCGGACCACCCGCCCGCCGGGGCCGTCCGCCGGCGAACCGGCGATCCGGCCCACCAGCCACTGCAGCAGAGGAGCAGGACCGCGCCTATGGACAGGCTCATCAACACTGTCCGCCCGTACGCCTGGGGGTCGGTCACCGCACTCCCCGAGCTGCTCGGGCAGGAACCGACCGGTGAACCGCAGGCCGAGCTGTGGATGGGCGCCCACCCCGGCGATCCCTCCCGCGCCGACCGGGGCACCGGGCCGCGCCCGCTGGACGAGCTGATCGCCGCCGACCCCGAGCGCGAACTGGGCGCCGCCGCCGTGGCCCGGTTCGGCCCGACCCTGCCGTTCCTGCTCAAGATCCTCGCCGCCGGCATCCCGATCTCGATCCAGGCCCACCCGACCCTCGACCAGGCCCGGGCCGGATACGCCGCGGAGAACGCCCTCGGCATCCCGCTGGACGCCCCGCACCGCAACTACCGCGACGCCAACCACAAGCCCGAACTGATCTGCGCACTCGAGGAGTTCGACGGCCTCTGCGGATTCCGCGCCCCCGCCGACGCGGCCGCCCTGATAGCCGGCCTCCAGGTGCCCGCGCTCGACCCGCTGATCGCCCTGCTGGGCGCCGAGGACGAGTCCGAGGCCCTGCGAACCGCCCTGGTGGCCGTCCTCACCATGGACGACGCCACCGCCGCGGCCGCCGTCCGGGACACCGCCGAGGCGGTGGACAAGGCCGCCGCCGGCGACCCGGACGGCCCGTACGCGCTGTACACCCGGATCACCCACGGCTTCCCCGGCGACCGCGGCCTGATCGCCGGGCTGCTGCTCAACGCCATCCGGCTCCGGGCCGGCCAGGCCCTCTACCTCGGCGCCGGCGTCCCGCACGCCTACCTGCACGGCGTCTGCGTCGAGCTGCAGGCCAACTCCGACAACGTGCTGCGGGCCGGGCTCACCCCCAAGCACATCGACGTGCCCGAGCTGCTCAAGGTGGTCGAATTCACCCCCGGCGCCCCGGACCTGCTCGTCCCGACCGCGGTCGACGGCACCCCCGGCGAGGAGCTCTACCCCGTCCCGATCGACGAGTTCCGGCTCTCCCGCTTCACCCTGGACGGCCGGGAGCGCGAGATCGGCGGCCACGCCCCGCAGATCCTGCTCTGCACCGCCGGCACCGCCCGGCTCACCGCCGCCGACGGCACCACGCTGGACCTCGCCCGCGGCGAGTCCGTCTTCCTCCCCGCGACCGGCACCGGCACCCGGCTGGACGGCGTGGACGCCACCGTCTTCCGCGCCACCGTCGCGCTCTGACGGCCGCTCCCCCGGCACTCCCCCGGCACTCCCCCGGGCACTCCCCCGGATGTTCCACGGCTGCTCCACGAGCTGCTCCACGGGCTGCTCTCCACGGAACGGAAAGCGGGCGGCCGACAGCGTTGTCACGCTGTCGGCCGCCCGCTTTCGTTCACGCGCCGGGAGTCAGCTCGCGCCGGGCCCGCCCGCTCCGGCACCGACCTCGGCCGGCACCCGGACGGGCTCGGCGGCCGCCGGTACCGCCGCCGGGCGGGCGGCGCCCTCCGGTGCGGCCGGAGGCCCGCCGGGGAACCGCCGCTCGACCGCCTTCAGCACCTTGCGCCCCAGCTTCTGGAACGGCAGCTCCACCAGCCGGTACATCAGGTAGGCGGCGGCCAGCGCGATGGCCAGGTACTCCGCCACCCACAGCGTCTTCGCACCCGTCGTGGTCGGAGCCGGGTGCGCCAGCAGCGGAGCGATGGTGTGCAGCAGCGGCACGTGCATCAGGTACAGCGAGAAACTGACCGCGCCCAGCCAGGTCAGCACCTTCGGGAACCGCCGCTTGCGCAGCGCCATCGCACCGAGGAAGGTGGCCCAGGCCCCGGTGTACGACGTCGACCAGGCGATCCAGCCCGAGTTCCAGGTGTTCTGCTCCACGCCGTTGCGGTTGTACATCCAGCCGATCGCCACCCCCGCGACCACCACGAACCCGCAGCAGAGCCACGCCTGCATGCGGTCGATCTGGCCGTGCTCGGCCCGGTAGAGCACCGTGCCGGCGAACATCGTGGCGAAGATCAGCAGGGTCTCGAAGACCGGCGCCCTGCTGTTGTTGAGCAGCAGCACCACCCCGAGCGCGGCCACCAGCACCGCGCCGGTGCGGGTCAGCACCGGGTTGCCGCTGAGCATGCAGGCGAAGCCCATCAGCACGATCAGGGCCGCCGCCAGGACCAGGTTGCGGGTCGAACCCAGGTCGTGGGCGATCGTGCCGGTGGCGAGCGAACCGCCGAACACCAGCGCCACGGCGGCGAAGCCGACGGCGAAGCTGCTGCTGCGCCGGTGCCAGCCGAGGGTGAACAGGCCGGTGACGAGGAAGTAGAAGATCATCTCGTAGGTGAGGGTCCAGGTCACGCCCATGCCGTTGACCACGTTCAGCATGTCCTGGAGCATCGTCGCGTTGGCGACCAGCGAGATGAGGTTGTGGCCGGTGCGGAACAGCGCCACCGATCCGTCACCCTTGGGCAGCATCATGATCGACACCGTGAAGGTGGCGATCAGCGCCGGGTAGATGCGGAACAGGCGCCCCACCCAGAACGCCCGGACGTCACCCCGACGTTCCAGTGAGGCCGGGATGATGTAACCGCTGACCAGGAAGAACAGCATCACGCCGTACAGTCCCAGGTCGAAGTGCCACCAGATCGCGCCGCCGAACGGCAGCATCTCGAGGATGCCGAAGTGGTGCAACGCGACCACCAGGGCGGCCAGTCCGCGCAGCGCGTCCAGCCACCCCAGCCGGGCCCCGGCTCCTACGGCCGCCACCCCTCGCGTAGTTCCCCCGGCTCTACCGGGAAGCCGTAGACGTATTTGAGTCACGGCGAGGACAGTAGCTCATTCACCGGAACCCATCGTTCCCGGAGCACCGGCCCCACCGCCCGGCCCGTGCACGGCGAAGCCCCCCGGAGCGACCGTCGGACGGGGTGGTCTCTAGTAGTCCTCGCAACACCTGATGGCCTATGCGGTTGCCAGTAGATCACGCAGGCGCTCGGCTGGAGTTCTCCAGCCGAGCGTTTT
>NZ_JBVINN010000073.1:0-8057 GCF_055579305.1 Kitasatospora sp. NPDC032757
AACGCCTCGAAGAACCTCGTCTTCAGCGCCTCAAAATCCATGATCCCCGCAACCCCTGAACTCCAGGGTGTTGCGGGGATCAGTAGAACCCACGGTGACGACATGCGGGGCTTCGTCGTGCTGCCCAAGCGCTGGATTGTGGAGCGGTTTTTCGCCCACCTGATGCGAAGCCGCCGCCTCGTGCGCGACTTCGAACGGTCCGCCAGCAGCGCGGAGGCGATGGTCTACTGGTCGATGACGACGCTCATGACCCGCCGGCTTGCCCGGCCACGTCCTTCGCGAGCGTGAACCGGCCCGGCGACGACTCGACCAGCCAACCCCTCGCCACCAGCCGCTTTGCCTTCGAGCGCAGTGCCTCGATCTTCGCCGGCACCGGGTCCAGGCCGAAGCAGGCGGCCATCTCCTGGCACGCCAGCGGCCCTTGACCCAATCGGTTCCGGTCCGCGAGAGCCTGCAGGATCCGCTGGTAGTCCACCGACAGTGCCGACCAGGCCAGCCCCGCACGCCACATCGGAACCATCGATTTCGGCTTCGCCGACCCCGAAGACCCGGGCGTTGTCGGCGGCTGACTGCGATCCGTCAGATCCTCGCGGGCATCGGGGTCGGCAACGTCGTCGCCCGGGGCCAGGACCTCGCCGACGCGCGAGCGGGCGATGACCCACTCGTTCCACTCCCGCTCGACCACGGCCAGTTCGGCCTGGATTCGGTCGGCCTCCTCCCGCAGTTCGTCCATGCGACGGCGAGCGGTCAGCTCACGCTGTTCCAGCAGCCCCACGACCGACGGCATCCCCGACCTCCAGCAGAGCGACGACTCAACAATGTCACCACTCCCCGAGACCACCGACCCTATGCCTGAACAGCGAAAACGCCGCCCTCAAGGCCGGAAAGACAACAGTCACTGAGACGGGTCAACCAACGTTGGCGGTCGTCGCGGCAGCAACGTTGGTGGAGGCCGTTACGTGATCGTTGCGGCGGTGGGGGCTGTTCACCAAGGGTCCGCCAAGGTGTGCGGGGTTCAGTTCGGCGACCGCGCGGGGCATCGGGCTCCGCGTCGAGCCGAGAGGTGGCCATCAAGGTGCGCACCCGGGCGGGGAGGTGGCCATCAAGGAATCGGCACGGGCGCCAGGAGGGTCTCCCGTAGGCCGCCCGGCGTCATGGCGCCCGCCTTCAGCACCGTAGGGTCGAGCGCACGGACCGTCGCAGCGACCTCATCGCCGGCCTCGGCCGGCGAGGCCGGGCTGTTCACCGGGAGCATCCTCCTGCGGCAACGGCACGGCGTGCATTTTGGCGTGCCGCTGTCGGATCGACGCTGCCTGCGGCGGCCGGACACCCGAGGAAGGGCGCGCCCGGTGACTGTGGCTCCTTCTGTGCCCGTCGCATCCGCCCAGGGGCGGAAGAACGTTAGGCGACGGAGTGGGTCACCGTTGCGGTGTAGGTGCCGTTCACCGCGCCGGCGGGGATCGCGACGACGAGGGTGGGGTTCCAGGTCGCCGAGTTGTTGCCGACGCCCGAGGTGAGGGTGTAGGCGGTGCGGCTGGTGTTGAGGGTCTGGGCCTGGCCCGCCGTGGCCTGGCCGGGGGTGAAGGTGCCTTGGCCGCTGGTGGAGGTGGCGGTTCCGGACCAGTAGGAGACCGCGCTGGTGGGGATCGTCTCGGAGGGGGTTGCGGCGCCGGTCGTGAAGCTGGTGGAGGTGACGGAGGCGGTCCAGGCGGCCGTGAGCAGGGCGCGGGTGTCGGTCACGGTGACATTGCCCAGCTGGCCGCTGACCGAGTTGCCGGGCAGCCCGCTTCCCAGACCCGCCGAGCCGGGCACGGTGATCGCCAGCGAACCAGCGGACACGGAGAACGTCACCGTCGTGTCACCGGGCGCGGCACTGGCCACTCCGGCGAGGGCGACAACCATCGCGGCTCCTGCGGCCACGGAGTATCGGATACGCATGGATGGGTGCTCCCTCGTCGTCCAGGGCCGCAACGGACGGGCCTGTTCCCCTCCACCGGCACTCATATGATTATCCGTATCCGATGAGTGACCAAACGTCATGTCCTCCGTTCAGCCCGGCTTACGAGACCGCGCGCTCCCCACCGTCCTGGAGGGCGGCCGGGCCGGGTACCGGGCCGGGATCCCCGCGGCCCGCCGCCCAGCCGGCCCGGCGCCGGGCCGCTCCCCCGGGGTTGCGTTCTCACGCTGAGGTGGGGAGTTGGCGGACCGCCGGGACATTGCCGCTCGGCTCGTGCCCGAGGCCTGGCCGTTGTCCGGGGGACGACCGGAAGCCGTACCGCCGGCCTCCTCAGGGGTCGCGCTGTCAGGCGACGGAGTGGGTGATGGTGCCGGTGTAGGTGCCGGTCGCCGCGGCGGCGGGGATGGTGATCACCACCGTGGGGCTCCAGCTGGTCGAGCTGTTCCCGTTGCCGCTGGAGCTGAAGGCTGCTCTGGGACTGTTGAGCGCCTGTTTGGCGGAGGCGTCGCTCTGGCCCGGCGTGGTGGTCACGGTGCCGTTCATGCTGTTCGCGGGCCCGGACCAGTACGAGACGTTCGAGGTGGTGATCGTCTCCGCGGGCGTCCCACCGCCGGTGGTGAAGTTCGTGGCGGACACCGTCGCCGTCCAGTTGCCGGTGGCCAGTCCCCGCCCGTCCGAGACGGTGACCGCGCCGAGGGCCGCGCTGAGGGTGCCGCCGGGCGCCGCGCCGCCGAGTGACGCGGCGGACGGCAGGCTGATCGACAGCGTGCCCGTGTTCGGGATGACGCTGATCTGGGTGCTGTTGCTGCCGCTGGTCTCGACGGTGTCCACGACCGCGCGGGTGAAGCTGGCCTTGCCTCCGGAAGAGGCGCTCAGCTTGCCCGCGGCGGTGTAGACGGTGCCGCCGCCGGTGATCGACGTGCCGTTGCCCGAGACCGAGACCCCCGCGGTGTTGTTGCGGTCGGCGATGAACGAGAAACCGGCGAACGCCCCGGTGGTCGGCGCGCTGAGGGTGGTCTTGCCGCCGGTCTGGTCGAGGAAGAACGCGCCGGCGGTGAGCGTGCCGCAGGCCGTCGGGTAGGCCGGGCAGGCGAGGTAGATCGTCACCCCGGTGCCGTTCAGCTTCCCGCCGGAGATCGTCATGCCGGTGGTGACGACGTACGTGCCGGGGTTGAGCGTGAGGGTGCCGCCCAGGTTCGTGATGCTGGTGTAGACCCCCGCGCTGATCGTCTGGTTCCCGGAGATGTGGTTGACGCTGGGGTACGGCGCGGCCGGTGTCGTGGGGCAGGCCGTGGCGGCCGGGCACTGGGCCAGCGCGGCGTACGGGTCGGTGACGGCGCTCTGGTTGGTCGGGGCGGGGCTGTACGAGCCGCCGCCGGAGGTGGCGAAGCCGGCCGGCGCGGCCGGGCCACCGATGGTGCCCCCGGCCGCGGTGACCGTGGTGGTACCGCTGACCAGCGCCGCCTGACTGTTCGTCGAGTTGACCCGGATGTCACCGGTGACATGAATGCTGCCGGGGTGGGCGTACAGGGCGTTCGCGGCGCTCGCGTTCAGCACACACAGGCTCGCCGTACACGCGGTCGCGGCCCGCGCGACAGGGGACGGAGCGGCCACGACCCAGACCAGCATCGACGCAAGAGCGAGCACCACGGACCAGACCGGGCGGGACGAGCAGTACCGCACACGTGAGCGGCCGCGCCCGCTCACGACCGGACAGCCGCCCGGGAACGCGTCAGGACGGCGTACCGGCGCAGCGGCCGGCCCCCGAGTGTCGCGCCCTGGCCGGTCGGCGCCCACCCGGTACATGCCTGAGCGTCCAGCGGCGGGTCTCACCGTCACGTCGACCATCCTCAGCATGGCCGAAACCTACCAAGCCACCCGTGTCGGGCAGGGGAAGCGCGCGGTGCCCCGGGCGGCATGCGGCCGGCCGTGGCCCGGCCGCCAGGTACCGGTGTCCCTGAGAATCGGCCGGCACCGCGGCCTGTCCTGGCACCCGCGCCAGCACGGAGACCGTTCGGGCCGAACAGCTCGTCGCCTACTCCCAAGCGCTGGCCTGGGCCTGCTGGTACGCCCTCGGCCGGGCCCGTCACCATGCCCGCCACACCCCCACCGCTCAAGGGCGGCGCCACCGGTAAGGGATCCGCACTGACCACGGCCCCGGCCGAGCCGGCCGGGGCCCGGGGTGCAGAGAGCGCAGGAGGGCCGGGGCCATGTCGTCGACGAGCGGCGTCCGAGCCGCCACCGCCCACCGCCTGGTGCCCTCCTGCCGGCCCGGCATCACTTCAGGGGCCGGGCGAAGAATCAGGCCCCGGCGTCGAGACCGTACTGCGGGGACGCCGGCGGGCCCGCCCATGCCGGCCTGCAGGGTCTTCTCCTCGGAGCCGAAAGCGCCGAACAGGTCCGGGGAGGTTGTCGCGGACGCTTCGTGGCCGGATGCCATGGAGCGGCACGTGCGGGTGAGCGTGAGGCGCCGCCGGTGTGGACGGGCCCCCGGGCGCTACCTTCCGGGTCGGGTGTGGCGTTGCTGCCAGACGCTTTGCAGGTAGCGGTACGGGCCGTAGCGCAGTCCTCGGCGTTCCAGCCGTCTGAGGACACGGATGCTGTCGTCGTTGCCCGGGTCCAGCAGGGGGCCGGCTTGCCGGGTTCTGCGCTGATTGGCCCGGTACCAGCGCCACAGGCCGTTGGGCAGGTGGCGCAGGAGGGAGACCAGCAGGCGTGGTCGGTGAAGGACGGCGGCGGTGAGATAGGCGGTGTAGCCGATCCCGAAGCCCTCGACCTGCCGGGCGAGTTCGTTCATGCTGCGGCGGTGGCGGTGCCAGACGATCGCGTCGGGTTGGTAGGTCACGGTGTAGCCGGCGGTCAGGACCTCGTGGAAGGCCAGCAGGTCCTCTCCGCCCCGGGAAGGGGTGCCGGTGCCGGTCGCGGGATCGAAGCCTCCCATGGCCCGCAGGACGTCGGTGCGGAAGGCCATGTTCGCGCCGCAGCCGAAGCGGCCGGGTGAGAATTGCGTGAGCGGGTCCGACAGCGGTTGGCGCAGGGACCAGGACTGGGGGGTGAAACCCCGCACTCCGGAGGCGTAGGCCTCGGCGGTGAGCTGGGCCTCGGTGTCCAGTTCGGCGGGCAGGACCATCCCGGTCACGCACGCGACGGTGTCATCGGCGAACGCGTCGACCAGGGCGGTGACCCAGCCAGGGTCGGTGAGGGCGTCGTCGTCGGTGAAGGCGCAGATCGCGCCGCCGGCGACCATCAGGCCGCGGTTGCGGGCCCGGGACAGGCCCGGCGCGGGCTCGCGGACGTAGCGGATCCGATCGCTGTAGCGGGAGCGCACCAGGCGCTCGGTGTCGTCGCTGGAGGGTGCGTTGTCGACCAGGATCACTTCCAGGCGGGGGTAGGCGATCCGCAGCACGGAATCCAGGCACGCCGGCAGCATCCCGGTGCGGTCCCGGGTACACACGATCACGCTCACCGGCACCGGGTCGGCCGGCACCTTGGCACCGGCCGCCCGACGGAGTGGGGCCGCAGCCTTCCCGGCTGGAGCCACGGTGGACACCTGAAGCTGTTGAAGAGCGGCCTCGACCAGCATGTGACTCAACGCAGCCTCGTCGCCCTCGGCACCGGTGGCCGTGACCAGGCCGAGTGGCTGTCCATGACGCCGTACCAGCGCCAGCACATGCCTCTCAAAATCGCCGGCGGGTGCGGACCCGCCCGGTGCACGCAGCTCCCCCGGCTTCCCCAGGTCCAGCTCGACCACACGGACCGGGGAAGGGAGCGAGCCGTTGGCGCGAGGACGCGGCTGGGATCCGGAACTCTGCCGGTCGTAGTCGTTCATCGGGGACCTCTCCAGGCGGGCAGAAGCCCTCCCCATCAGACACCAGAGCACCCGGCGGACACCGTGCGCCACACCGGCATCCTTGCGCCGTTGCGGACAACGCCCGGCAGCGGCCACCGAAAGCACCGAAACGCGGCAGGAACGCGGTAACCGGCCCGGCCTACCAAAGCGGGACCCGGCCGCGAGTTCAGCGGCCCCGCCCAGCGCTGACGAGGACGGCACCATCCCCCCTCCCGCTCCCAGGTACCGGCCGCGAGACTGACCAGGCCGTCCTTGCGGAAGCTCCCCTTTCCGTTCCCCCGCCTCTTCGCTTGGGTGGCAAACCGAGAAACCGCCAGTCGCCCCCTCCCCTTGGAGGGGAGGGGGGGGGGGGGGGGTGCCCCCCCCCCCCCCCCCCCCCCCCAGTACTGCTGGGGGCCCGACCGAGCCGGCCGGTCAGGCGGCGCGCTGCGCGCCCTCGGGGGGTGTCGCCTTGCCGGCCGTGGTCTTGTTCCTTGCTGCCGGGTCCGCCCTTCCTACCGCCTCGGGCGTGACCGTGGGCCGCGTCCTTGTCCTGGCTGCGGGCCGGCTTCGGCCGTCCACCGCGGTCCTCGCCCGGCTTGCCGTGGACCTTCTCGCCCCCGGCCGAGGCCCGGCCATCCGTGCCGATGTCGTTCGTGGTCTTCCCGGCCTTCGTCGGCCTCCCGGCCTTGCCCTTGCCGCCGTCCGGGCCCGCCCTGTCCTTGCCGGCCGGCTCGGCGCGCTCGTCCGGCCCGGTGCCGGGCCTGCTGGATGTTCTCCATGGTCATCGCGGCCACCCGGCGGCGGACCCGGTGAGGGACGTCGCCGAGCAGCGGGTGCTCCTGGTCGTCGTCCTCATCCTGGACGTGGCCGGGACGGCTGGGGTGCCGGGCGAGGGCGGCGTGCAGCGTCGCGCCGGCTTGCCACGCCCCGGCGTGCACGACGGGCTCCGGCACGCCACCGCCGCGACGGAGCCTGCAGAATCTGTCCATAGGCTCCGCCCGCGGCTGTAGGCCAGGTTGCCGGTCCGGTCAGGTGTCCGCGGTGGGCTCACGGTCGCGCTGGGAGCGGCGGAGTTGTTCGTTGAGGCGCAGGGCTTCTTCGAGTTGGTCTTCGAGGATGACGATGCGGCAGGCGGCCTCGATGGGGGTGCCCTGGTCGACGAGGTCGCGGGCACGCATGGCGATGCGCAGTTGGTAGCGGGAGTAGCGGCGGTGGCCGCCGCCGGAGCGCAGTGGGGTGATGAGGCGGTGTTCGCCGAGGGCTCGCAGGAAGCCGGGGGTGGTACCGGTCATCTCGGCGGCGCGACCCATGGTGTAGGCGGGGTAGTCGTCGTCGTCGAGTTTGTCGGGTGTGTCGGGGCTGGCCGTTGTAGTCACTGCACCTCTCTGGTTCTCGGGGAGAACGCGTCGAGGGGCCCCGGGGCCGTGTCGGCTCCGGGGCCCCGAAGGGGAACAACACCATCTACCGACCCGGGGTCGGTCCTTCTACTTCCGCACTGCCCCGGAGGGGGTGTGCGGGGATCGCGTATGCGTGACCGGAAACCACCGTCCTTGCGTTGGGGTCTGCGGTGTCCGCCCGGACGAGTGTTCACGGGCCGGGCGATCCTGATGGCGCTTGCGCCCTCCGTTCATCCTCTGTACTGACCTGTCACTTCGTACTGCTGGTACTGCACCTGCCGAACTGCGTACTACTGGTCGGTGGCCGTGATGGCCCACCCGGTCCGGCAGCCGGCCCCGCCGGCCGTCCTGCACCTGCGCTGGCCTGGAACCACTGCCCGGACCCCTCGGCACGCGCGCCCGCAGTCTGGGCGCCTTTGCCGAGGTCCTGCCTGTCTTGCGACTGCCGGTACCGCACTCACCGAACTGCGTACTACCGGTACCGCTGGTGGCGGCCCCTGATACCTGCGGGCCGCCCGGTCCGGCAGCCAGTCCCGTCGCCGTCCTGCACCTGCCTGGCTTCGGAACTCCACTGCCGGACCGAACTGCGAACTTCTGTCCGACAACCCCGGCCAGTTCGTGTCCGGCCGGTATCGCAGACTGCTGTCTACGAGAGAAACGCTAGACCGACCCGCGAGCAATGTCTACTCCGGCGCGCATAGATTTTGCAGCGCCCGCGAGTGAGGTAGTCTCCCGCGGCGGGGGGGGGGGGGGGCCCCCCCCCCCCCCCCCCCCCCCCCCCCCCCCAAAAACAAACCCCCCCCAACGCACAACCCACCACCCCCCCTCCCCCCCTCCCCCGAAGGCCACACACACCAACCACAACCACACC
>NZ_JBVINN010000073.1:8067-20489 GCF_055579305.1 Kitasatospora sp. NPDC032757
TCCCACGTTGTTCTCCTGTCTTTATGGATTTCTCCCCCCCCCCCCCCCCCTTGCCCCCCCCCCCCCCCCCCCCCCCCCCCCCCCCCCCCCCCCCCCCCCCCCGCCCCCGAGGAAACGAGCGGCACCGCGCAGGCAGGCGGCAGTCGAACACCTCGTGCCCGCAACGCCGGAGACGGCCCGGGACGGACAGGCGGACCTGATCGAGGCGATCACCGAGGCCGTGCGGGACGGCGCCAGCCAGGGCGTTGCGCAATGCCGGTGCGTCGATCCCGGTGAGGGCGTCGGCCTCGGCGGAGGCGAGTGCGGAGCGCAGGATGTCGATGTCGGTGCCGCGGACCTTGAGCCCCTCCGGGGCCGTAGCGGGTTCCGTTGTGGGGTCGGGATTCTCCTGGAGTTCGCGGTAGGTCAGGACGGTCCGGCCGAGCGGGGTGATCTGGGCGGCCCACTCCGGCCGCGCGCCGTCGGCGTGAGCTTGTCCAGGACGTTGTCCGGCGCGAGGTCGCACAGGCCCCGCTCGGCGACGTCCCGCACGGCCGTTCCGGCCCATCACCCCGCCTCACCCGGGCAGCATCCAGCGGAACGACCCACGAGGTCCGGTTCACGCCCTGATCTGGAACGCCACCGGCTCGCCCAGAGGGTCGGTTGTCGTTCGGCGCAACCGGAGGCGAAGCAGGTGCCTCCAAGCTTTACGAGAGGTCCAGTGTGGCGCCCGCGCAACGCGGGCACCACACTGGAGCACTCTTATTCGTCGTCGCCCACGACGGCCGCCTTCAATTGTGAAGCGATGCCTTCGGCGATTCCCATCACCTTGTCGGTGAATACTCCGGAGATATCAACCCTTCCGATCCTCCAGGAAAATGAGATGACTTCTCCGGAAATTGCGTAGACTGGCTGGCGCCCGATATCACTCCAGTCGAAATAGCCGTCCTGGAACAGTTCGGAATTGGAATCCGCCACCGCCTCCCACTCCCTCCTTTCGATGGGAAATTGTTCGCTCTCCGGCCAGGATTCCGCACGCGTGATGTGGAAGTCGTAGCTCACTCCTCACCCTTCTACTATCCCCTGGATGCGCCGAATACCAGTACCACACCCTTGGTTTGGGCATATTCGACCGCTCGGGTCATCTGCTCGATTTGCATTTCGGTCAGCGGAACGTTCGCGTTGGTGATGACATAGACGACGCGATGCTTGATGTGGCTCGGGTCGACGCCCCCATTGTAGGACGGGCGCTGATCGCCGTTGTACCCTGCAGCGTCGTCGACAACACTCTTCAGGCGCGTCAAAAACGCACCTGGATTATTGATGGCCTTGAGGCTGGTGTCCATCGACTTGAGGCTGATGGCAATTCCACTGTCGGGTTCGAAGTGGTCCCAAGTGAGTGATCCGGGCCGGAGGTTGTCAAATCCCATCTTGTCCTCGAAGGCGAGCCCCTTGTCTCGCGAGGAAAGCTTCCAGAGATTGTGCTCGACAATCTCGGTGACCTTGCCGAGATTTTGGACGTCAGGGCCGTTCTTCTTTGCAATGGTACGCCGCGCCCAGACGTCGAGGGCTCCGATGGCGACCTGGGCGGCGAGATTGTCGGCGTCTTTCTCGACCTCGTCCGCGACCTTGTTGCAGCCGAACTCACGGAGTTTGGCTGCGGCGACATACATCGCGTAGGCGGGGCGGACGGGGAAGTACTTGTCAACGAAAGCGCCGACGCCACCGTTGCGGCCGGTGACGGCATTGAAGAGATCACCGACTACTTCGAACGGCGCCTTGGCTCCCTGAGCGAGCCACTTGGCGATGTTTCCGGGGGTGACCTCGTCGTCGTCTTCGGGCGACAGGCCGCTGGGGTCTGTAAAGACGGTCGGTGCGCCAGCGGCATAGGTGTAGGAGGAGACGGAGGCCGCGGCAGCCGGGGTGGTGAGGGGATCCTGGGCGCTGAAGCGGCCGACGGACGGGTCGTACTCTCGAGCGCGGAGGTACTGCTTGCCAGGGAGGGCGGGGTCGTTGTACTGGCCGGTGAAGCCGAAGGGCGAGCTAGGGGCTCCGGTGGTGAGGGCGGTGGTGGTGGCACGCCCGTAGGGGTCGTAGGCGGTACGGCTCTGCGGGGCCCCGTTGGCGCTGGTGAGATCGGTGACGGAGCCGAGCCAGTCGTGATGCGCGTAGAAGGCGCCGGCTGTTGTGTGCTGGCTCTGGGGAAGGCCGAGCGGGTCGTAGGTGTGGTCACCGATCAGTCGGCCGGCGTTGTCGGTCTCGGTGGCGATCTGCGGCAGGGGGTTGTTGATGTCCCAGGTGAGGGCGCGGCCCGGGGTGTCGGCGCCGGTGGAGGTGGCGCGATTGCCGAAGGGGTCGTAGGTGAAGGCCTGGGTGCTCTTGCCGGTGGCGGTGGTGAGGCGTCCTGCCGCGTCGTAGGTGTAGGTGACGGTGCCGGTGTCGGATATCGACTTGGCGGTGTCGCTCGCCCAGATCCGTTTGCCGGCAGTGGTGTAGATGGCGAGGTCGCCGTCGTCCTGGAGCGAGGCGCGGGCGCCGGAGTTGGCGCCGGTGTTGCTGGTCCAGAGCGTGGCGTGGTTGGTGTCCTGGACGACGAGGTTGCCGTCGGCCTGGAGGGTCGCGGTGGCGCCGGGGTGTCCTGCGGTGCTGGAGGACCACAGGGGCTGGTTGGTGGTGATGGAGGAGAGGACGAGGTTGCCGTCGCTCTGCACGGCCAGGCGCACCGTGTTGGAGGTGATGGTGGCGCCGGAGGCGATGGGGGTTCCGGCGGTGAGGTTCTTGGTGCCGGCGGGGGTGGTGACGGTGGTGTTGTTGCCGTTGGCGTCGTAGCCGTAGGTGGTGGTGGCCGTTGGGGCAGTGGTCTTGGTGAGTTGGTCGGCGGCGTCGTAGGTGTAGGTGGTGGTGCCGGTGGGGTCGCTCTGGGTCAGGCGGTTGCCGACCTTGTCGTAGGTGTAGGTCAGGGCGCCGGCGGTGCAGCCGGTCGCGGTGGCGGACAGGGGGCAGCCGGAGAGGAGGCGGCCCGCTTTGTCGTAGGTGTAGACCTGGGTGCCTGCGGTCATCCCCGCGCGGGTGGTGTCGACCTTGGTGGGTTGGCCGGCGGAGTCGCGGGTGAGCTGCCAGGAGGAGAGCGTTGCGGCGCCCTTCGCGCTGACGGTGCTCTTGAGTCGGCCGGCGGCGTCGTAGGTGCGGGTCTCGGTGTGGCCGTTGCCCCCGGGCAGTGCGGTGGTGGCCAGATGTCCTGCGGGGTCGTAGGTGTAGGTGGTGGTGGAGGCGTCGGTGGTCTGTGCTGTCCTGCGGCCGTCGCCGTCGTAGGTGTAAGTGGTGGTGCGGCCGTCGGGGTAGGTGCGGCCGGTGATGTTTCCAGTCGCGTCGTAGGTGTAGGCGAATCCGGTGTTCTCGTCCCCCTCGACGACGGAGACCAGGTGGCCGGCCGGGTCGTATGCGAGGCGGCGCACGTCGGTTCCGCTGCTGACGGAGACCAGCCGGTTCTCCATGTCGTAGGCGGTCTCTACCGTCGGTGTGCCGTCGGAGAAGGTGGTCCGCATCGGCAGGCCACGCGGGTCGTAGGTGGATTCCGTCGTGACGCCCCGCGCGTCGGTCGTCTTCGCGCGGCGGCCTTCCTCGTCGTACCAGGTGCGGGTGGTGCGGCCGAGGGGGTCGGTGACGGCGCTGGCGCGGTGGAGCTGGTCGTAGGTGTAGGTGGTGGTGCGGCCGTTGGCGTCGGTGCGTTTGGTGCGCTCGCCGGCCGTGTTCCAGGTGTTGGTGGTGACCGCTCCGGTCGGGTCGGTGACGGTGGTGACCCGGCCTGCGGCATCGTAGGCGGTGGTGGTGATCCGGCCGAGGGGGTCGGTGACGGAGGTCGGGCGGCCGAGCGGGTCGTAGCCGGTGGTGACAGTGTTACCGAGCGGGTCCTTGACCGTGGTCGGGTTCCCGGCCGGGTCGTAGGTGAACGTGGTGGTGTAGGTGGCCGGGGTGGCGCCGGCGGCGTTGCCGCGGGGGTCGACCGTGCTGGTCGGCCTCTGGTCGAGGTCGTAGGCCCAGGTGGTCCGGTTGCCCTCGGGTGTCGTGCGGCCGGTCAGGTTGCCGTCGGCGTCGTAGCTGTTGCGTGTGGTCTTTCCCCGTGTCGGTGCGGCTGGTGGGGCGTCCGAGCGCGTCGTAGTCGATCGTGCTGGTCGCGTTGTTGGGATCGGTGGTGGTAATGACCTGGCCGGTGGCGTTGTAGGTCATCGAGGTCGTGTAGCCGCTCTGGGTGGTGACGCTGAGCGGCCGGTTCACGGCGTCGTAGGTCGTGCTGGAGCCGCCACCGGCCTGGTTGCTCATCCCGGTGGGATTGCCGTTGGCGTCGTAGCTGTAGATCCAGGTGTAGAAGCGTTCGAACGGATGCTCCGGAGAGGTGTTGCCCCGTGCGGTAACGGTCTTGGCGTGCCGGTTGTTCTTGTCGTAGGCGAACGTGGTCTCGTTGCCGAGCGCGTCCTTGACAGAGGTCAGGTTGTCGGCCGGGTCGTAGGCGCTAGTGGTGGTACTGCCACCGGTGTCGGTGACACCGGTACGGTTTCCGGCCGGGTCGTAACCGTAACCGGTGGTGGCGCCGAGAGGGTCCTTGACTGTGGTCAGGTTGCCCGCGTCGTCGTAGGTGTAGCCGGTGGTACCGACGACCGGTTCGGTCACGGAGGTGAGGAGGCCGCCCGGGTCGTAGGTGTAGGTGGTGGTGTAGGTGGCGGCGGTGGCCCCGGGAGTGTTGCCGCGGGGGTCGGTCTTGGAGGTGACCCGGCCGGCCGTGTCGTAGCCGAACGTCGTCCTCTCCCCCATCGGTGTGGTGACCGAGGTCCGGTTGGCGGCGGTGTCGTAGCCGTAGGTGGTGGTTGCGCCGCGCCGGGTGGTGACGGTGGCGAGGGCGCCGAGCGGTGTGTAGGTCCTGGTGGTCCTCCCCCCGAGGGCGTCGGTTGTACTCAGGAGCTGGTTGGCGGTGTTGTACGTGTAGGTGGTGGTGTTGTTCCGGCCGTCCTTGTGGGTGGCGACGTTGTTGTTGCCGTCGTAGGTCCAGGTCTCGGTGACGGAGACGGGGGCCGGCGCGGTGCCGGTGAGGACGTTGCCGTTGGCGTCGTGGGTGAACGTCGAGGTGTTGCCGTTGGGGTCGGTGACGGATGTGCGGTTGAACGATGTGTCGTACGTGTAGCGGGTGGTCTTCCCGTAGGGGTCGGACTGCCAGCTGACCACGCCGCCGTTGTAGGCCAGGGTCCAGATCCCGCCGTCGGGGTGCGTGACGTAGGTGGTGCTCTGTGCGTCGTCGTAGCCGAAGGTCGTCGTGCCGCCCAGTGCGTCGATCTGTTGGGTGACGCGGCCGTTTCCGTCGTAGGTGTTGGTGGTGACGACATGGCCGAGCGGGTCGGTGACAGTGGTCAGCAGGCCGCTGTTGGCGTTGTAGCCGTAGGTGGTGGTCTTCCCCCGCAGGTCCGTGACGCCGGTGAGACGGTCACCGGTGTACTGGTAGGTGACCGTCCGTCCGCCGGGCAGGGCAACGGCGGTGAGGAGGGTACCCGTGTAGCCGAGGGTGACGGTGTGACCGGCGGCGTCCGTGATCCCCGTCAGCCTGCTGTCGGTGTAGGCCATGGACAGTCCGATGCCGGCTGCGTCGCGCATCGCGGTGAGCCGCCCGCCGGCGTCGAAGAGCAGTTGGCGCTGCTCGGGCGTCGTCAATCGGTAGCCGTCGGTGGTCTTCTGCAGCTTCGAGTGGACGTACGGCCGGGTGGGGTTGAGGGAACCGTCGGCCTGCACCGCGTAGTCGGTCTGCGAGCCGTCCTCGGCCCTGAAGCTCAGCGCCCGGCGGGAACGAACGCCGTTACTGCTGGGGCCAGTTCGATGCCCAGGCCACCGATCTCCTGAAGGAAAGTGACTGCCATCACGAGCCGTGGCTGTGGCTGTGGCACGAAGTTGGAGCGCAGCACCACTTCACGCGAACGGCGGCCCCGCGCGACTAGCTACGACGACACAGACCTCGGGGCCAGGAAGCGTCGCTTGACGGCCCACAAAGGTGACTTACTGACACTGAGCACGACACCGACCGGCGGAGGAGTTCCGTGGAAGACCCGGAGTTCACAGTTCTGGTGACCGGTACTTCCCCTCACGACTCAGCGGCCCTCAGGGCGGTCCGCTCGGCCACCGGGTTGAGCCTGTGGCACACCGGGTTGAGCCTGTGGCACAGCCGGCAACTGTTGGACAGTGCGCCCGCCACCGTCAGACCGGACATCCCGTTCGACATCGCCGCTCGCACCACGCAGCACTTGCGCCAGGCCGGCATACCGGCCGTGATCCGGTGTGGCTGGTGCCAGCGCACCATGACCGACGAAACACCGGTCGATCCCGGCCCGTGCGTGTCACCGTACTGGCCCACGGCCCACTGCCCGGCCAACTCCATGACCAACTGTGACTGCGAGTTCTGCGCCGTCCACGGTCCCCTGCCCGGGCACACCACCCCCACAACCCCTGAACTGTAGCCAGTGGAGCGTGGTGCGGTACCGGCCTTGCGGTATGTCGGGTCTGGGGTAGGGCTCTCTTCGACACCCAGAAGGCCCACGTCGTGGTCGTCCGTCTGCACGGTGTCGTCGACCGCCCGGCGGACCAGGCCCTGTCGCGGCTCGGGAACGTCACGAGCTGCGCAGATGGGTCGCGGCCACGATTCGACCCAACGGTTCGTCAGCGCGTCCGGTGCCGCCCTCGGGCCATCACCACACCTGGTTGGGACCGACTCGTTCTGATCGGACGACAACAGCGGCCGACGGACGGCCCGCGGACCGAGCCCGCGCAGCAGTTCACCGTGCCCACCGTGTGCGAGGGGGGACTCCGGTGACGCGGGGACAACTCGGGCTTCGTTCCGGGCAGAGGCCGACGGGCTCCACCCATCGCACGATCGGGTACCGCCGTCCCGGACCGTCAGGGCCTTCCCGCCCGGTGTGCCGTCGGCCCCGCAGGAAGATCTTCGGCATGCCCCAGGGCGGGCAAGCCGTTTGCCGCTCGGTTGGCCGCAAAATTTCCTGTTCCCCGGGAACGGGGCGGCATCGGCCACGCCGGGAAGCCACTCCCCCACAGCAATGGCACCCAGCCCCCTACGCGTGAGCACAATGCGTCAGGCGTCCCGACCGGCCCGGCCCACCCTGCCCACAGAGGCCCCGCAGACAGCCGCCGCTCCCCCACGAAGACACCTCCACTGCCCGGCGACACGGTCCGGCGCGCGCCTCCCGGCCGCGACGCCACCCACCGGGCAACCGCTCCCCCGCCGCCCCGACCCTCGAGCCGCTCGGCAGGTGGGGCGGCGGGCGCGGTCGGCGTCCCCCGCAGCGGTGGCGCCAGGCGGGCAGGGCCCGCTGGATTTCGATGAGGGTGCGGCGTGAGAGGCCGCTCTGGGCGGCGAGTTGGTCGTAGCTCCAGCCACGCCTGTCCCGCAGTCGCGCGAGTTTGTGGCGCAGCGCGGTGAGGTTGGGTTCGGGCGGCGGGGTGATCACTGTGCTATCGCACGGTGCATGTCGGCGGTCCCTGTCAGTGCAGACCTCTGCCCTATTTGTTCCCGTTCCGGCTTCGCGTGGGAGGGCAGAGACCTGCACTAGGGTTGCCGCCGCTCCGCCCCGGGCCGCCGACCGGGCGCGCGCCGAGGAGGGCGGGCGGGCGCGGGAAAGGACGGCGCGGTCGATGCAGGGGGGCGGGAGCGGTGCTCCGGCCGTCGGCGTGTGGTCGGTGGTGATCGATCCGCAGCGACGCTCGTGGCTCTGCGGGTCACCGCGGTGCGGGCACCGCGCGCGGCTTCCGGCGACCCCGGCGGCCGCGCGCGAGGCGGTGGTCGCGCATCTGGCCGAACACGCGCTGGACGAAAGGCTCCGGGCCCATCTGCGCAGCTTGTCGGCGATCTCCCAGGTTCAGCGACCGCCGACACAGCTGCCGCTGCCGTGCGGCCGGCTGCCCCTGGCACCGGCGGACCGGCGCCTGCACCGGCCTTCTCGTCCTGTCGCTCTTCCGGCGCCGGAACGGACACATGTGGTACCTCGCCGATGTCTGCGAGGGGTGCACCCGCGCGATCCGGGGAGCTGCCGAGGTCCCGGTCCGCTCCCCCGTTGCCCCGGCCTCCGGGCACCGGGCCGCGCGCGGACGCCGGGGCGGCGGTGAGGCCACGTCGCCGCGCCAGCAGCGGCTCGCGGCCCGCGCCGCGCTCACCTACACCGCTGCGTCGCTGGAGGCGTCGGTGGGAGCCGAGGCCCGGCTGCTCGCCGTGGTCTGCACGCTGCGGGTGCGGCCGTCGGGCCTGTCACCGCTGCCGCCCGGTCTGCTCAAGGTTCTGCGGATCCCCGGCCCTGCCGCTCTCGCTGAGCTCCAGGCGGCCGGCTGGTTGCGCTACCTCTCCCGGGCGCAGAACGGGCCCGCCGTGTTCCTCCCAGAACTCGTCGGCCGGCCCGGACGGCTGCGGGCGGGCCAGTGGGCGCTGCGTGCTCTGGCCGACCGCCGGCTGGCGGGCTCCGGTGCCCGCACGCGGCTGGCCGCTCTGACGGTGGCCGCGTGGCAGGAGGAGTCCGGGGTGCCGTTCCTCCTCGATCCGGACGGTGGCGCGCGGGTGTGCGGGCTGGAGTGTCCGGAAGCGTTCGAGGTGGCCCTGGCCGGGATCGGCGCGGTGGGGCTGCTCGATCGCTGGCGGACGGTGGGCGCCGGTCTTCTGCTGTGCACGCCTGCGCGGTGACGTCCCGGCGTCTTCTCCATCTCTGCGGACCGGCCCTCGCCCCGGTGGCGCGGGGGCCGGCTTTGTCGGCGATCTACGGTTCCGGCTCGACTTCCGGGGTGCTGTCGCAGGGGTTGCCGCTGCCGGACAGGGCCTCGCTGCGCCGACGGCGGCCCTCTGCCGTGGGCCGGAGCGGGACGGCGCGTGTTCCCGCAGGCTGCGGTGCCGTGGAAGAGCGGCCCATTGCGATCGGCGTGGGCGAGGTCCCGCTCACGTCGACCGGCGGAGACGGGGCGGGCCTGTCCCGATCTGTCCGCGGGTTCGAATCCCGTCGGCACCGCGGCCGACCCGGAGCTTCCGGTGCCGGCAGCTCGGCACCGGTCCGGGTCCACGGCAGTCGAGCCGGAACCCGTTCCTGTGTGCAGGGCCGGGGGCCGGCCGGCGCTCGTCACCTTGCGCCGGTGCGACACCGGTCGGGGCCCTGCGCGTGTTCCCCGTGGAGTCGCCCTTCCTCGAACGACTCCACGGGGTTGCGGTTCGGCCGGAGTGTGGCTGTGGTTCGGGTCAGATCCAGGTGTAGTTCTCGTCGGTGATCGGCTCGAGCTCGAACCTGTGTACCGGGGCGTGGGGCTGGCGAGTGCGGCGGGTACCCGGTCGGCGACCGGGCACCCGCACCGCTCAGCCCATCCGCCTGAAGCGGTTCAGGGACCGGGCGCTCATGCCGAACAGCACGTTCGGCTGGTTGTACTTGAAGGTGTAGTCGGCGATGAGAGCGGCGGCGATGAACACGCCATTGGTCACGTACAGCCCGGTCGCCCGTTCCATGATGTGCTTCACGCTGTAGCTGCTCTCAGTGGGCGTCTTGATCGGCGTGATGTTCTCGCGCAGCCACATGACCGTCTCCATTACGGCGGCCACGCTACCGGCGAGTTCCTGGCGGTGGGCGGCGAGCTCAGCCCGCCGCTGTTCAGCCGTCTTGCGCATGGGGTTGAAGACGCCGATGCCGAAGTCACCGAGCTGCGGGTGCTCCTGCATGACCTGGTCCAAGAGGGTGGTGTACCGGCGGGTCACCATGAACCCTGCTCCGGTGACTGCCTGGTGGCCGCGGACGTCCTTCTTGTGGCGGCGGTCTTTGGTCATCGTGTGCTCCATCAAGCGGGACGCCCCACGTCCGTCCCGCCGCAGACACGTGGATGACCTGGCGAAACGCTGTTGCGCGATTCGGAGAACCTTGTCTTCGCCGCCACTGTGGACGTGGGCCACCATGGCTCGGAGCGGGCAGGCGCGAACTGCCGTGCACAGCATACGCCCCGCCCGCTCCCGTCTCCCGGTTCGGCGATCCGCTGGGCTCCGGCGTGCGTGCGGTGTTGACGGACTTCAAGATCCTGCGGTTGGCATCCTGGGTCGAGATGAGCTGGCCCTGCGTCTCAGCGAGTTCGGCCCGCAGGTGGTCGCGCTCCGCGCGGACCTGGTCGCGTTCGTTCGCGATCCGCTCCAGGGCCGCGTGAAGCTCTCGCGGTCGCCAGCGCCACGCACCGCGGGTCCTTCGACAGCGGTGTCTTCTTCGCCGGCGCGGCGGGCGGCTCCTCGGCCGGGTCGTCCGCTGCGGGTACGGGGGCCGGTGTGTCCAGGTACCGCTCCAGGACGACCAGGGCCCGGTCCATGCCAGCCTGGTCGAGCCGGGTCGGGAGGAGGCCGGCGTCGCCGCAGGCGACGACGTGTGCCAGCGCCTTCTGGTAGGACATCGGCCGGTTCTTGGCGAGGGTCTTGGCCAGGCGCGTGCGGTGGGTGCGGTTGGCGGTCATGCGTATCCGATCGGGCCTGCTCGGGGCAGAGGCATCCCACCGCGCGATGTCTCCGGGCAGACCACTGGACACGAGAGCGGGCCAGGACCAGTGCCGGGTGCATCCTCTGTGGTCCTGGCGGCGGCCCGGTTCGCCCGAGGCGGTGGCCTGATAGGGCGGCACGCGCCCACAGGCGCAAGGTGCATCGACTATATCCCGAACTCGGTTGCGTCCGTTCGTCCTTCGGGCAGGACCGCCCCTGACTGGAGTGTCGCTCCTTCTGCCACGGGGACGGGATGTGGTGGGCACAGCCGTGGGCTTCCGGCCCGTGCCGCGGACGCGGGCCCACCCGGTAGCCGTCCCAGGAGCATCCGAGAAGGAGTCGCCCTTCGCATTCATTGCCGGAGCCGTTCACTGACGGTGCGGACGGTGGCGATGCTGTCCTGAAAGTCGTCATGCGCCAGGGCGCGCGGGGCGCTGGCGACGGCCGGCGTGCTATGAGGTCGTTCGGTCCGCCTGCTGGCGGCCTGGCACACGGCGGTGAACCAAGGGGATTTCATGGCACGGGAGTTACGGATTCTGCATCAGGATCACCACGGGGTGCGCAGGACGCTGCCGGCCGGGCAGCTGGCCGGGGTTCCGCTGACCGAGCGCGGCGAGGTGTGGCAGCCGTCGCGGCATCCTGCGCAGCGCAGCATCGTCACCTGGTGGTGGTCGGCGACGAGCGGTCGGCACGTGGGTTGCCGGTCGCTGGACCGGCTCTCGACAGTGATGCTGCTGGACTTCCATCCGGGTGTGGTCAATCTCAGCGCGTGGTCCGCGCAGCTCATCTGGCGTGAGCGTGGGCGGGAGCGGCGGCTGGTGCCGGACTTCTTCGTGCAGACCTCGGGCGGGGCGACGTTGGTGGTGGCGTGCCCTCCGAAGACGGGGCCGGGCGAGCGGTTCGAGCGGCAGTTGGACGTGCTGCGGGCTGCGTGTGAGGAGGCCGGGTGGCAGCTCGCGGCGCCCAGGCTGCCGTCGGTGGTGGCGCTGGCCAACCTGCGGTGGGTGTCGCGGCGGCGGCAACCGCGGTTCGGTGACGTCGGGGTGGAGGCGGCGTTGGCCGAGGCGTTCGCAGAGCCGCGCCCGCTGATGGAGGGAGTCCAGGCGTGCGGGATACCGCAGGCGCTGGCTCTGCCGCGGCTCTATCACATGCTGTGGCACCGCAGGCTGGGAGTGGACTGGAGCCGGCCGCTGGGCGCGGGGACTGTGGTGGGGCCGATGGGTGAGGGCGAGCCGGACGCGGTGCGCCGCCCGATGACGGTGGAGGAGCGGTGACGGTCCACGTTGTGCCGCCGCAGACGGCGCTGGTGGTGCGGAGCGCGCCGCGCGGGGTGCTGGTCCGCGGGGACGGGGTGCGTTGGCGCGGTGGCCGGTACACGGTCGCCGGTCTGGACGGGGCGACGGTGCGACTGGCGTGCCCGGACGGTGACAGGG
This sequence comes from Kitasatospora sp. NPDC032757, assembly GCF_055579305.1. NCBI lineage: Bacteria > Bacillati > Actinomycetota > Actinomycetes > Kitasatosporales > Streptomycetaceae > Kitasatospora > Kitasatospora sp. NPDC032757. Next base: position 20,005 of record NZ_JBVINN010000073.1, read on the forward strand.
CTCCGGTAGCGGTGCTGCTGCCGGTGCTGGCCGCGGCGTCGGACTTCGCGGTTCTCGACCGTGCCGGGCATCCGGTCGCACGGGCGGAACTTCCGAACTTCGCGTTGCTCGAGGGCGTCCCCGTGAAGGCGGCCCAGGACGCGCTTGTGTGGGAGAGAGCGGTCGTCGAAGTGGACACCGGGCTGCCTCCGGGCGCACCTCCCGGGAGGGCTCCGAGGCCCGAGTTCGACCCGTCGGCGACGACCCTGATCGAGCGGTACCAGGCGAAGTCGGCCGAGCTGAACGCTGTGCTGGGATGGTCGGTTTCCTGGCAGACGGTGCAGGCCAAGCGGCTGAAGTACTGCAAGGCGCGGACCGTGGTGGCGCTGGTGGATGGGCGCAGTACCAAGGCTAACTGATCGTTTCAGAATGAGTTGAACTGCACTCTTGCGCCTGGCGATCTTGGTCGGCAGGCTGTCCGGGTGCCTGTTGATCTTGTGCCGGAT
>NZ_JBVINN010000074.1:0-20277 GCF_055579305.1 Kitasatospora sp. NPDC032757
GCCAGGTCCTCGCCACCTCGCTCGCCATGCTCCGCACCAAGCACGCCGATCTGCCCAGCCGCAAGCACGGCAACCCGCCGATGTAGCAGCGCCGTTCAGCTGACCATTCACCAGTAACGTGCCGGGGGAGAAAACCACACCATGACCGCTTCCGCCGAACCTTCCTTCCGCATCGTCCGCGGCTCGCTCTCCGACGAGGAGCTCGCGGCCCTGACCGCCGTGCTGATGGCCCGCGCCGCGTCCGCCCAGCAGGCCGCGGCCGCCGCCGCGCCGGTCGAGCCGATCGCCACCTGGCACCGGCTGGAGCGCCGCCCGGCCTACTTCTCGCCGGTCAGCTGGCAGCAGGCCGCCTGACGGCTCCGCAGCACCCGACCGACGGCCGGTCACCCTTCGGGGTGGCCGGCCGTCGGCGTCCCCGGCCCCGCCCGGCACGGCCGGTCCGGTCGCAGGCGGCTCGGTAGAATACCTACTGGACGGTATGCGGCCCGCCGCCCCGGCGCCTCCCCATAGGATCGGCCGCTGCCGAGCACGAGAACTTTCCAGGGAGGCTGCGATGGCCAGGCAGGCCCGGGCGCTGGCGACCCGCCAGGCGGTACTCCTCGCTGCGGCCGAGGTGTTCGACGAACGCGGCTACGCCGCCGCCACGATGTCGGAGATCCTGGAGCGGGCCGGCGTCACCAAGGGCGCGCTGTACTTCCACTTCCGCTCCAAGGAGGAGCTGGCACTGGCCGTCATCGAGGGCCAGGGCGCCTGGCTCGCGACCTGGGAGCCGACCTCCGACAGCCCGGTGCAGACCCTGATCGACCTCGGTTACGCCTTCGCGCACGCCCTGCTGGACGACCCGATGGTGCGCGGCAGCATCCGGCTGACCATCGAGCACGGAAGCTTCACCCAGCCGCAGGTCGGGGCCTACCAGGGCTGGTCGGACGCGGCGCGCGGGCTGCTGGAGCAGGCCCGCGAGGCCGGCGACCTGCACCCGGGCCTGGACGTGGCGGCCGCGGCCGGGGTGATCACCGGCGCGGTGACCGGGATCCAGCTCAGCTCGCAGGTGCTGAGCGGCCGCCGCGACCTGCTCCAGCGGATGGCCGACTTCTGGACGCTGCTGCTGCCCGGCCTCGTCCAGCCGCACGCGCTCGCCCGGCTCAGCGTGGCCGAGCGGACGCCGGGAAGCTCCTGAACCCGCACGCCCCGCGGTCCGGCGGGACGGCAGGCGGCAGGCGGCAGGACGTCAGGTGCGGGAGGACGGCAGGCGGTACGGCCTCAGGTGCGGTAGGACGAGCAGTGGTCCGCCGGGACCAGGGCGGGCAGGGCGGCCGTCCACAGGGTGTGCAACGCCTCCGGCCGGAGCCGGCCGGTGTCCTCGGGCGCGAGCAGCACCAGCCCCGCCGCCAGGGTGGTGAGCAGCTCGGCGGCCTGCCGGCCGTCCACCCCGGGGCGCAGTTCGCCCGCGTCGGCGGCCCGGTCCAGCAGCCGGCGGAAGGCGGCGGTGAGGCTCTGCCAGGCGGCTGCGGCGCCGCCCCGGGCACCCTGGGCGAGCTGGACGCCGGCCCGGACCACCACGTCCTCGCGGAGCAGCCGGGCCAGCTCGTGGGAGAAGTCGATCAGGCCCTGGACGGCCGGACCGGTGCCGCGCCGGGCCCGCAGGGCGGCCGAGCCGATCTCGCGCGCGGCCGCCGCACGGACGCCGTCGGCCAGCGCCTGCTTCGAGACGAAGTGGAAGTAGAGCGCGCCCTTGCTGACCCCTGCGCGGCGGCTGATGTCGACCAGGCTGGCCGACTCGAATCCGGCTTCGGCGAACGTGTCCGCGGCCGCGAGCAGCACGGCCTGCCTGGTCCTCCCCGCACGTTCCTGTTTGACCACTGGCCCCTCCGGCCTCGGCCTCGGCGAGATCCCGGCTCGCCCGGCTGCTGTCAGGGCGCCGCCGTCGGTGGCGCGACGCCTCGCATGCGGACGGCCCGCCCGAAACCGCATGGTTGGTATCTAATCTAGCCCCTCGATGGCCCCCGCCGTCCAGCGGGGACCGACCCCCGCCCAAGGTCTGCCCTCTCCCTGCCGGACGTTCCCGCAGCCCAGCGGCCGGGTAACGTGATCACGCCACGTACCCGGCAGCGGTGACCCCGCTCGCAGGGCGCAAACCGGGTGGTCTGTATGTTTTGTGAAGGCCGCCCGCGCGGCCGGTCGACCGACACCCGGGAGTGGGGCCCGTCATGCCATTGATCGTAGAACCGGATGACCACGGTCCGTATCCCCACCCCGGTCCCGGCTACGACTTCCACGAGCGGACCGTCTCCCGGCATCTGGTCCACCGCTCCGCCGTCTCCGAGGTGCTCATCACCGGCTGGCAGGCGACCGGCCCCTACGACTTCCTGCTCGGCGCGCAGTGGCCCCGGCTGCACGGCTTCTACCGGCTGCCCGGCGACCGGCACCACGACCCGGTCCTGCTGGCCGAGACCGTCCGGCAGGCCGGGCTGCTGATCGGCCACGTCGGCTTCGGCGTGCCGGACGGCCACGAGTTCACGCTGGACGAGCTCTGTTACACGCTCGGCCCGGCCGGCCTGGAAGCGCTCGCCGTCACCGCCGCGCCCGCCTCGCTGATGCTGGAGGTCGGCTGCCACGACGTCCGGATGCGGCACGGCCGGCTGGCCTCGCTGCGGGTGCACGCCGAGATCCGGCGGGACGGCCGGCCGGTCGGCCACGCCTCCGGGCAGCTGCGGGTCTTCTCCCCCGTCGCCTACGCCCGGCTGCGCGGGGCCGGGAACCGGCCCGCCGGGCCCTGGCTCCCCGACACCCCCACCGCGCCCGAGCTGGTCGGCCGCGAGCGGGCCGCCGACGTCGTCCTCGGGCCGTCGCCGGTGCCGGGCAGCTGGCTGCTGCGGGCCGACGCCCGCCACCCCGTGCTGTTCGACCGCGCCCCGGACCACGTGCCCGGGATGCTCGTACTGGAGGCCGCCCGGCAGGCCGCGCAGCGGCTGCGGCACCCCGAGCGGGTGGTGCCGGTCGAGTTGGTCTCCTCGTTCAGCCGCTTCATCGAGCTGGACCGGCCCTGCCTGGTGCAGGCGGTCCGCGAACCCGGCACCGGCCTCGGCAACAGCCCCGAGCGGGTGCCGGTGCGGGTTCAGCTGGTCCAGGACGGCCGGACCGCCGCCGAGTGCCGGCTGGTCACCGCGCCGGTCGACGGCGGCGCCACCCGCCGGGAGGCCCTCGACGGCCGCCCGGCGGGGCCGGACCGCGCTCCGGGCCTTCCGCTCGCCAGCTGACCCGCCGTCGGCCGCGCCGCGGTCCGCCGGGCTCAGGCCGCGACCAGCGCGGCCGGGCGGCCGGCGTGCATCACGCTGAGGTTGGCCGCCAGCCGGCCGGGGTCCTGGGCCAGCCAGAGCCGCAGCGCGGCGCCCAGCATGGCGCTGGCCGACCCGATCCGGACCTGGGTCACCTGGGTGATCCGGGCCGCGCCCGGGACCAGCAGGTCGGCCAGCGGGGTCGGCAGCCAGACCGTCAGGGCGCACGGCGCGGGGGCCGTGAGGGCGCCCAGCAGCCGGTAGGCGTCCGCCTGCGTGCTGAGCGTGGGGATGATGTCCAGCAGGCCGTCGGCCACGACCTCGGACACGTCGCTGCGGTGTCCCTGGGCGAGCCTGCGGAGCAGCGTGCGCTCGGCGGCGGTGATTCGGACGGTCAGCATGACCTCGTCGCACTCCATCGCGCGATTTCCTCCTCGTTCCTCCCCGTGCCGGCTCGGGTTGGCCGGCACGACTTACCCCTGTCACACCTCGGCCCGGCTTCCGATCTGCGGAGCGCCGGGCCGGTGGGTGCTTTCCTCCGGTCAGATCCCCGCGTAGGAGTGCTTTCCGGTGACGAAGATGTTCACCCCGTAGTAGTTGAACAGCCAGCAGGCGAACGCGGCCAGGGCCAGGTAGGCGGCCTTGCGTCCCTTCCAGCCGGCGGTGGCCCGGGCGTGCAGGTAGCAGGCGTAGGCGACCCAGGTGATGAAGGACCAGGTCTCCTTCGGGTCCCACTCCCAGTACTTGCCCCAGGCGGCCTCGGCCCAGATCGCGCCCGCGATGATGGTGAACGTCCAGAGCGGGAAGACCAGCGCGTTGATCCGGTACGACAGCTTGTCGAGCGTGGACGCGGCGGGCAGGCGCTGCCAGATGGACGCCGCCGTGCCGAGCGGGCCGGTGGTCAGGCCCGCCTCCATCCGCCGGTCGAAGGAGTCCTTGCCCAGGTACAGCAGTGTCGCGATGAACGCCGCGTAGAAGGCGCCGCCGCAGATGATCGCGGTGGAGACGTGGATCGCCAGCCAGTACGAGTGCAGCGCCGGGACGAGCTGCTCGGACTCGGTGTACAGCACCTGGGTGGCGATGCCGAGGGTGAGCACGACGGCCAGGGTGACCGGCAGGCCGAGCCAGCGGACGGGCTTCTTCGAGGCCAGCAGGCCGAGGTAGGCGACCGTCATGGCCAGCGCGAAGGCGCAGGAGAACTCGTACATGTTGCCCCACGGCCAGCGGGAGACCGAGAGGCCGCGGGTGAGCACGCCGCCCGCGTGCAGCAGGGCGCCCAGGACGGTGAGCGAGACCGCGATCCGGCCGGCCAGGTCGGCCCGCTCGCTGGTGCCGGCCGCACCCGGGCCGTCGACCTCGTCCTCTCCGCGCCCGCTGGTGACCACCGTCGCGCCCTCGCCCGCCAGGGCGGTGCGGGTGAGCGTGGTGGTGCCGCCGCCCGCCGAGGCGACCGTGACGGTGACCTTCTTCGTGGCCTTGGGCTCGGCGGCGGCCGCGACCGTCTCGGCCAGGCTGCCCGCCTGTGCGGTCGAACGGACGGCGACGGCGCCCTTGCTGCCGAAGGTCCATTCGAACATGTGGGCGAGCATGGCGATCGTGTAGACGGCCATGGCCGAATAGATCAGCTTGTTGGAGAGGTCGGCCAGTTGGGGGTCGACCGCCGAGGCGAGATGCACCGTCTACTCCTTGGAGTTCTGGTCAGCAGGGACTGCGGGGTCTGCGGGTGCCGAGGCCTCGTCGGCCTCGTCGGCCCCGGGCTCGTCTGCTTGTTCATCCGGTTGTTCATCCGGATCGTCGACCGCCGGGGCGTCGTCCTGGAGGTCCACCGCCAGCTCGGCCAGCTCCTCGGCGATCTTCGCCGACTCGCTGCGGGCCAGCCCGGCCAGCTCGACCAGGGTGCCGCCGCCGGGCAGCGCCACCGCGCGGACCCAGATCCGGCGCCGCTGCACGAACAGCGAGCCGATCAGGCCGAGGATCGCCAGCACGCCGCCGGCCAGGGCGATCTCGTTGCCCGGGCGGTGCGAGATGTTGAAGCTGGCCCACTGCTTGTAGCCCTCGAAGGTGACGGAGCCGTAGCCGTCCGGCAGCTCCCACGCCTGGCCGGGCTTCAGCCGGACCTTGGCGATCTTGCCGTCCTGCTGGAGCTGGGTCAGGTTCTTGGTGTTGAGCTGGTAGACGTTCTGCGGCAGGCCGGAGTCGGTGCCGAGGTCGCCCGCGAAGGCGTTCAGCACCAGCGCCGGGTCGGCGTCGCCGGGGAAGAGCGAGCGCGGGCCGGTGTTCGCGTCGAAGGCCACCGGGGCGGTCGGCAGGAAGAAGCCGGAGAAGCCCATCTGGGTCTTCTTGCCGTCCTTCTCGCCGTAGTCGGAGACCTTGATGACGCCGGTGGAGGTCAGGTTGGGGTCCTGCGGCAGGAACGGCGTCGCCCCGGTGTAGACCACCTGGCCGGCGGCGTTCTTCACGGTGATCACGGGGGCGTAGCCGTGGCCGATCAGGTAGACCTTGCTGCCGCCGATCTCCAGCGGGTGGTTGACCTCGATCGTGCCCTTGGCCAGCTTGGAGGCGTCGCTGCCCGCGTAGTACTCGACGTTCGCGGTGAACTCGCGGGCGGCGCCGATCTGGTCGCCCTTGGTCTGGAAGCTCGACTTGAAGCTGTCCAGCTTCAGGTAGAAGGGGTCGAGGTCCTCGGTGCCGTAGAACCGCGAGCCGGTGAAGTCGTCCAGCTGCGTGATGGTGTTGGAGTAGCCCTCGCCGCCCACCATCAGCTTGCCGCCGGTGCCGCTGGCCAGGCTCGCCCAGGCGAAGCCGCCGAGCAGCGCGAACAGCGACAGGTGGAAGACCAGGTTGCCGACCTCGCGCAGGTAGCCCTTCTCGGCGGCCACCGAACCGCCCGCCAGGTCCGCGCGGAAGCGGCGCCTGCGCAGCAGCGCGTGCGCCGCGGCGTTCACCGCCTCGGCGTCCGCGTCGGTGCGCCAGGCCGCGTAGACCGGCATCCGGGTCAGGTTGCGCGGCGCGGCCGGCGGCGCGGCCCGCAGCACGCCGACGAACTGCCAGGTGCGCGGGACGATGCAGCCGGCCAGCGAGACGAACAGCAGGATGTAGATCGCCGAGAACCAGACCGAGCTGTAGACGTCGAACAGCTGGAGCTTCTCGTAGACCGGCGCGACCGTGGTGTGCTGCGTCTTCCAGGTCTCGACCTTGAACTGGTTCTGGCCGTTCTGCGGGATCAGCGAGCCCGGGATCGCGGCCAGCGACAGCAGGAAGAGCAGGATCAGCGCGACCCGCATCGAGGTCAGCTGACGCCACATCCAGCGCAGCCAGCCGAGCACCCCCATGCCGGTGGGGCCGTCCGACTCGACCGGCGCGGTGGTCAGCCGCTCGGCCGCGTCCTCGGTCGCGGCCTCCGTCGCCGGGGGCAGCTCGCTGTCGGTCGTGGTCTTGCTCACGGGTCAGATTCCGATCTGGAAGTCGGCGAACTGGTACTGCAGGTCATTCACCATCGAGTCCCAGACCCCGGTGACCAGCAGCAGACCGACCACGACGAGCATGCCGCCGCCGATCCGCATGACGAGCGGGTAGTGCCGCTTGACCCAGCCGAACGCACCCAGCGCCCGGCGGAACGCCACCGCGGCCACGATGAACGGTACGCCGAGGCCCATGCAGTAGAAGAACATCAGCAGGGCGCCGCGCTGGGCATCGGCCTGGTTGAGCGCCAGGTTGGTGACGGCGCCCAGCGTCGGCCCCATGCACGGCGTCCAGCCCACGCCGAAGACCACACCGAGCATCGGCGCGCCCAGCAGCCCGATCACCGGGCGGCGGTGGGACCGCACCTCGCGCATGCTCAGGCCGGGCACGAATCCCATGAAGGCCAGCCCCATGACGATCGTCACCACCCCGAGCACCCTGCTGATGACCGCCTGGTGCTCCTTCAGCGTGTCGCCGAACTGGCCGAACAGCGCCCCGCCGGAGACGAAGACGGCGGTGAAGCCCAGGATGAACAGGGCCGCCCCCGCCAGCATCCGGCCGCGCCGGGCCCCGCGCGCGTCGGCGAGGTCGGCGGCCGAGAAGCCGGTCACGTAGGAGAGGTAGCCGGGAACGAGCGGCAGCACGCAGGGCGAGAAGAACGACACCAGGCCCGCTGCCAGCGCGATCGGCGCCGCCACCAGCAGCGCGCCGCTCTGGATGGTCCCGATGTTGTCCGCCAGCTGCAGGACCGCGCTCACTGCTTCTGCTCCGCCAGCACCGGCTGGAGGATCGACTCCAGGGCGTCGTCGGTCTGGCCGCCGACGGCGCGGGCCGCGAGCTTGCCGTCACGGTCGACCACCAGGGTGGTCGGGAGAGTCTGCAGGTTGAGGCTGCCCTTGGGGAACTTCAGCAGCTGGGTGCCGGCCGGGTCGTACAGGCTCGGGTAGGTGACGCCCTTCTCCTCCTCGAAGCGGACGGCGTTCTTGATCTCCGCGTCCCTGGTGTTGATGCCGAGGAACTGGACGCCCTGGTCCTTGTACTTCTCCCAGGTCCGCTGGAGGTCGTCCGCCTCGGCCCGGCACGGCCCGCACCAGGAGCCCCAGACGTTGAGGACGACGACCTTGCCCCGGTAGTCGGAGAGCTTGACCGGCGTCCCTTCCAGGGTGCCGCCGGAGATGTCGGGCGCGTCCTGGCGGTGTCCGGCGGCGGCCGTGGAGAGGTTGGTGCCCTTGGCCGTGACGAAACCGATCTGGCCGTCACCGCTGCCCGACGAGCCGGACGAGGAGCAGCCGCTGAGGGCGAGCGCGGCAGCGGCGGCCGTGACTGCGGCCGCTGCGGCGAGACGAGGACGGGGGCGCGTCGTGCCAGACATGTGAAAAGTTTCGCATGCTCTTCCGACCAGGTTCGGGGGGGTCCGACATTCCGTGTCGGACCCCCTCTGACCTGCAGCCGGACCAGACCACCCGGGCGCGTCGGAGGTGACGCAGCCCATATTTAGACGGGTCTTACATCGGGCGGCGAGGCCTGCGCGCGGCCCGTCGGCGGGGCCTGCGGGGCACCGCGTCAGGCGCCGAAGCTCTTGCCCACCGGCTTGCTCCTGCCGCCCTTGCCGACCAGGTGCGCGGGCAGCAGGTCACGGGCCGGCTCGCGGTAGCCGACCGAGACGATCTTGTCGCCCTCGAACGTGAAGCTGGTCAGCGAGGCCAGCGAGCACTGCCGGTTGCGCGGGTCGTGCCAGAGCCGGCGGCGCTCCACGAAGGAACGGACGATCCAGATCGGCAGCTGGTGGCTGACGCAGACCGCCTCGTGCCCGCGAGCGGCGTCCCGGGCCGCGGCGAGCGCGCCCATCATCCGCACCGCCTGCTCGATGTACGGCTCGCCCCAGGAGGGCTTGAACGGGTTGGTCAGGTACTTCCAGTAGCCCGGGTTCCTCAGCGAACCGTCGCCGACCCCGAAGGTCTTGCCCTGGAAGATGTTGTCCGCCTCGATCAGCCGGTCGTCCGTCGCGAGGTCCAGGCCGTGCGACTTGGAGATCGGCTCGGCGGTCTCCTGCGCCCGCTCCAGCGGGGACGCCACCACGTGGGTGATGTCCCGGCCGGCCAGGTCCTCGGCCACCCGGTCGGCCATCTGCCGGCCCAGCTCGGAGAGCCGGTAGCCGGGCAGCCGGCCGTACAGGATGCCCTCCGGGTTGTGCACCTCACCGTGCCGCATCAGGTGGACGACGGTGATGTCCTTGGCGCTCACTTCTCAGTACTCCTGGGGCTCGGTGAAATCTAGGCCGTGGCCTCGGCGGCCGCACGGGCGGCGGCCGGCAGGGCGGCGGCGATCCGCTCGATCGCCCGCTCGTCGTGGGACGCCGAGACGAACCAGGACTCGAAGGCGGACGGCGGCAGGTAGACGCCCTGGGCGAGCATGGCATGGAAGAAGGCGTTGAAGCGGAACGCCTCCTGGGTCTTCGCCTCGTCGTAGTTGGTGACGGCGGCCTCGGTGAAGAACACCGAGAACATGTTCCCGGCGGTCTGCAGCCGGTGGGCCACGCCCTCCTTGGCCAGCGCGTCCGCGACCAGCGTGGAGACCTCGGCGGAGACCCTGTCCACCGTCGCGTACACCTCGTCGGTGCAGCCGCGCAGCTGGGCCAGGCCGGCCGCGGTGGCGATCGGGTTCCCGGAGAGGGTGCCGGCCTGGTAGACCGGGCCGGCCGGGGCCAGGTGGCCCATCACGTCGGCGCGGCCGCCGAAGGCCGCCGCCGGGAAGCCGCCGCCCATGACCTTGCCGAAGGTGAGCAGGTCCGGGGCCCAGCCCTCGCCGGCCGCCTCCAGGCCGTACCAGCCGGCCTTGGAGACGCGGAAGCCCGTCATCACCTCGTCGGAGATGAACAGCGCGCCGTTCTCCTTGCAGAGCCGGGCCAGGCCGCCGTTGAAGCCGGGCAGCGGCGGGACGACGCCCATGTTGCCGGGCGAGGCCTCGGTGATCACACAGGCGATCTCGCCCGGGTGCGCCTTGAAGGCCTGCTCGACGGCGGCCAGGTCGTTGTACGGCAGCACGATGGTGTCGCCGGCCTGGGCGCCGGTGACGCCCGGGGTGTCCGGCAGGCCGAAGGTCGCCACGCCGGAACCGGCGGCGGCCAGCAGCGCGTCCACGTGTCCGTGGTAGCAGCCGGCGAACTTCACGATCTTCGCCCGGCCGGTGAAGCCGCGGGCCAGCCGGATGGCCGACATGGTCGCCTCGGTGCCGGAGGAGACCAGGCGGACCTGCTCGACCGGGGCCACCCGGGCGACGATCTCCTCGGCCAGCTCGACCTCGCCCTGGCCGGGCGTACCGAAGGAGGTGCCGCGGGAGACCGCCTGCTGGACGGCGTCGATGACCGCGGGGTGCGCGTGGCCGAGGATCATCGGGCCCCACGAGCACACCAGGTCGACGTACTCGCGGCCGTCGGCGTCGGTGAGGTAGGGGCCCGTGCCGGACACCATGAAGCGCGGCGTGCCGCCCACGGCGCGGAAGGCGCGCACCGGGGAGTTGACGCCGCCGGGCGTGACGACCGAGGCGCGGTCGAAGAGCGACTGGGACTGGGGTGCTTCGTAGGGGTAGCTCACGGGAGACATGGTCTCAAATCGTGTCCTTCACCTCTGCATGTCGGACCTCATCATCTGGAACGATGATCCGGGGGACGAAGTCTGTACGGTTATCCGTACAACGGGGCCCCTGGCTGCTCCCGCTGGACGGACCAGTCAGACTATGTACTCAGGCTTTCCACGCGGGGTGTGCAGACTCCCCGCGTGTGCAGGGGTGTGAAGAGGACTGCCGCGTGCCCCGACTGGGTACGGCGGCGCATGACGGGTAAGGAGCACGTCCGGTGGGACGCCGGACGTGCGGGGGTCTGTCGATTCCGGCGAATTCCGGTGAGGATGGTCCGAGTGTCCGAGGCGCAGGACGGCTACGACGAGGCCGCGGGTGGCTCCCGCCGGCCCGCCGAGGCCGCACGCGGGGGTACGGGAGCGGGTACGGGTCGTGGAGGTCGCGGCGGAGAGAGGCGGGGTGAGGGACGCGTGGGGGTGACCTACAAGTACTTCGGCGCACCCGACCGAGCCACCGCCGCCAGAGTCCCGACCGCGCTCGGCCCCGGCGGGCTCGGCCTCGACGCGGGCGAGCTCGGCTCGCTCGGGCGGCTCGGCGACCTGATGGAGACCAGCGGCTCCCCCAACGGCCACCTCTCCACCAAGATCAAGCCGGAGACCATGAGCGCGATGGTCCTCACCGGCATCCAGGGCGTGCCGCTGCACCAGGTCCCGCCGCTGGAGCTGGTCGTCCTGCACCCCGACTACGCCGTCGTCCAGCTCCCGCAGAACGTGGTCGAACCGCTGCGCAAGGCCGACGAGACCGAACTCGGCGCCGCCGCCTTCATCTGGTCCACCGTCCCCGACCGCCGGGGCCCGCGCGACGCCTTCGTGATCTACAGCATGCTGCACGAGTGGCAGGACTTCGCGAACCGGCTGCACGAGGCCGGCCACCAGCTGTACTGCCTGGTCTGGCCCTGACGTCCCGGCCCTGCGCCCCCTCCGGGCCTGCGCCGCGGGGTGACCGGGGGCGCTCGACCGGGTCGCGCCAGGGACGGGCCCGCCCGCCCGAACGTGCCCGGGAACAGGTGTTCTGACGATCGGTGACATACTCCTGCCCGCACACCCGGCGTCGGCGGTTTCCACGCCGGGCCGTTCACAGGGGGATTTTCCGACGTTCATGTCATCGACTCGTATCACCATGCGCGCCACGCGGGCCACCCTCGGCGCATCCGTACTGGCACTGACCCTGCTGGCCACCTCGGCCTGCGGGCCTGACAACAGCTCCGGCGACACGACGGCCACGGGGGCCTCGACCAACGCGCCGGATCTGGGGCTGCCGGCCAATCTCGCGGATCTGAAGAAGTGGAACTTCGACGACTGGGAGAAGTGGGCCAAGGACTACGCCCTCCCGGCCGTCGCCAAGGGCTACTGGAACCTGGACAGGATGCTGTCCGCCCAGCCGGCCGGGCAGGTGAAGCCATCGGCGCCCCAGCCGTCCACCGCACCGGCGCAGTCCGCACAGCCGACCACCGCCGCGCCGAAGCCGTCGACCGCCCAGACGCCGGGCGGAGCACCCACCCAGCCGGGCGACACCGGCAGCGACCCGGCGCCCCAGACCGTCACCGCGCAGGCCGTACCGCACCCGTACGCGAAGAACATGGCCGTATTCGGCAAGATCTTCTTCGACAAGCCCGGCGGCGAGAGCCTCGCGCCCGGCAAGCTGGGCCAGCACTACGTCTGCTCCGGGACCGTGGTGGCCGACCCGGCCCACCCCGGCAAGAGCAACCTGGTGTGGACCGCCGGCCACTGCGCCCACCAGGGCAAGGGCTCCACGTTCAACAGCAACATCGTCTTCATCCCGGACTTCAACAGCTCCGGCGCGGTGACCGGTGGCAAGCGGCCGACGGACCCCTCGCAGTACGCGCCGTACGGCGAGTGGGACGCGGTCAACTACGTCACCTCCCCGGTCTGGAAGGCCGAGGGCGGCGGCCCGGTGGGCCCCGCGGCGCAGTACGACTTCGCGATCCTGCGCGTCAAGCCCGAGAACGACGGCGGCAAGTCGCTGGAGGAGACGATCGGCGGCGCCGTTCCGGTCTGGTTCAACGCCCCGCGCGACCAGCTGGCCGTCACCAATTACGGCTACCCGGCCGCACCGCCGTTCGACGGCATGGAGCTCAACCACTGCGAGGGCGGCAAGCCCTCCCGCTACTCGCTCGACCCCGCGCGCCCGCCGATGCTGGCCATCGGCTGCTCCATGACGGGCGGCTCCAGCGGCGGCGGCTGGCTGGCCACCAAGGACGGCAAGCCGGCCCTGGTCAGCAACGTCTCGGTCGGGTTCGAGGGTGAGCCGAAGTACCAGACCGGCCCGTACCTGGACAGTGTGGCGGCCGGCCTGTTCGACTTCATCGCCAAGAAGGGCTGACGGCACCCGGCGCACCGGCCGCCCCGCGCGTGCGGGGCGGCGGGACGGTGCGCCCAACGGTCGGGCCGCCGGGTCTCCCCGGCGGCCCGTCGCCGTCTGTCGTGTGACTGTCCGACCGTCTGGCTGCGCGTCAGAAGATCCGCGCCTCAGAGGATCCGTGCTTTTGGAAGATCCGTGCTTCGGAGGATCCGTGCTTCAGAGCATCGGCACGGCCGGCCGGTCGGCGTCCGGGCGGGCGGGCCGCAGGACGACCGCGGTGAGCACCAGGGCCGCCGTGAGCAGGCCGGCCGCGACCGCGAAGGCGAGCCGGAAGCCGCCGGTGAGGGCATCCGCGGCGGAGTGGCCGGCCGCGGTCAGGGCGGCGCTGCGGGAGGTGGCCAGGGTCGTGAGAACGGCCACGCCGAGGGCGGCACCGACCTGCTGGGTGGTGTTGAAGAGGCCGGAGGCGGTGCCCGCGTCGGCCGTGCTCGCGCCGGACATGCCCAGCGCGGTGAGGCCGGAGAGCACCAGCCCGCCGCCACCGATCAGCAGCATGGTCGGCAGCAGGTGGACGACGTAGTCGGCGTCGGCCGGCAGGCGGGTGAGCAGCCCGAGTGCGGCGACCAGCAGCGCCAGCCCGGCGAGCAGGACGTTGCGCTCGCCGAAGCGGGCGTTCAGCCGGGCGGAGAGCAGCAGCGAGACGGCGCCGATGGCGACGGCCGCCGGGAGCATCGCCAGGCCGGTGGCGGCGGCGCCGTAGCCGAGCACGTTCTGCAGGTAGAGGGCGGCGAGGATCTGGAAGCCGAACATCCCGGAGATGGTCAGGATCTGCACGACGTTGGCGCCGGCGACGTTGCGGGAGCGGAACATCCGCAGCGGCAGCAGCGGGTGGGCGGCACGGGCCTGGCGCAGCAGGAAGGCGGCCAGCAGGGCGACGGAGAGCCCGCCGAGGCCGAGCGTGCGGGAGGAGGTCCAACCGTGCTCGCCGGTGCCGACGACGGTGTAGATGCCGAGCATGAGGGCGGCGGTGACCAGGGCGGCGCCCAGGGCATCGGCGCCGGCCCGCAGTCCGGGGCCGCGGTCGGAGTCGAGCACCCGGACGGCGAGCAGGGCGGCGGTGAGGCCGAGCGGCAGGTTGATCAGGAAGATCCAGTGCCAGTTGAGGGCCTCGGTGAGGACGCCGCCGAGGACCTGGCCGATCGAGGCGCCGGTCGCGCCGACGAAGCTGAAGGCGCCGATCGCGCGGCCGCGCTCGCCGGGCTCGGGGAAGAGTGTGACGATCATGCCGAGGCTGACCGCGGAGGCCATCGCGCCGCCTACGCCCTGGAGGAACCGGGCGGCGATCAGCACGCCCTGGCCGGTGGCGACGGCGCAGAGCAGCGAGGCGGCGGTGAAGAGCGCGAGCCCGGCGACGAAGACCTTCTTGCGGCCGATCAGGTCGCCGAGCCGGCCGGCCAGCAGGAGCAGGCCGGCGAAGGCGATCAGATAGGCATTGACCGTCCAGGTCAGGCCGGCGGGCGTGAAGCCGAGGTCGGCCTGGATGGCCGGCAGGGCCACGGTGACGATGGAGCCGTCCAGGACGATCATCAGCATCCCCGCGCAGAGCACCGCGAGGGCGAGCGCTCGGGAGCGGGCGGGGACCGCCGGGCCCGGGCCGGGCGCGGTCGGCGCGGCCTTGCGCGGGGTGGCCTTGCGCGGGGTGGCCTTGCGCGGGGCGGGCGCGGTCGGGGCGTGCGTGGTCATGGTGGGTCTCCCGGTTCGTCGAGTACCGGGAATGACACTAACAGATTGTTTTGTTCGGGACTATCTTTCTCGGGAAGGTCTCGTCATCTACCCACTCAGCCCCTGGCGCGGCGGGCCCGCCGGACCGTCCGGTCGCTCTCCACCGGCTCGGCCAGATGCCCGCCCACCAGCCGCGACAGCGCCGAGACGAACGCCGTCCGCTCCGGGTCCGGCAGCGACTCCAGCACCTCGCGGTGGACCCGGTCGGCGATTGCGGTGCCCTGCTCGACGGCCCGCTCGCCCGCCTCGGTCACCGAGATGATCCGGGCCCGGCGGTCGGTGGCGGACGGCCGGCGCTCGGCGAGGCCGGCCTTCTCCAGCTCATCGACGGTGACGACCATGGTGGTCTTGTCCAGGTCGGCCAGCTCGGCCAGCTGGATCTGGGTGCGCTCGGCCTCCATCGCGTGGAAGAGCACGCAGTACGCGCGCGGGGTGATCCCGAGCTCGGTGAAGGCGGCCGCCATCCTGGTCGCCAGCACGTGGCTGGCGTGGTCCAGAAGGCCGGAGAGGTCGCGGATCTGGCGCACGGGCGGGCTCGTCGTCATACGTCCGAGCGTAGCAAGGCCGTCTCCCGGCAGATGATCCCGTGAGCAACCAAATACGCCGCGCCCCGGCAGCACGCACCGGCCTCCCGGGACGCGCCGGCCGACGGAACGCGCCGATCGGCAGAACGCACCGCCGCACGCAATGCCCGGCGCCGTGGGGCCGCCCGGGGCTACGGAGCGCCCGGGTGACGAGATGCCCGGGCTACGGAATGCCCAGCTCGAACAGCGCGTACCCCGCGTACCAGCCGGCCGCCAGCGACGGCACCGCGAAGAGGCCGATCAGGGCTGGCAGCCGCACCCGGCGCAGCGCGATCGCCAGGCCGATGACGAGCGGGAAGGCGGGCAGCAGGTAGCGCGAGATGTTGCTGAAGATCTGGTTGCTGCTCAGCGCGGTGAAGACGGTCAGCAGCGTGTAGACCACCAGCACCAGCGGCGGCCGGACGCGCAGCAGCAGCACCAGCAGGCCGGGCAGGGCGATCACCAGGCCGACCGCGATGAGGTCCGGCACCGGGTTGGACTGCCAGAAGGTCCAGTGCCCGGTGATCACGTCCAGGAAGGTGCGGGAGGTGGAGGCTCCCCAGTCGAAGTAGCGGTTCCAGGCACCGCGCTGGAGCTTGAAGTAGCCGCCCCAGTCGCCCATCCGGTAGCCGACCCAGGCGACGTACCAGAGCAGGCCCCAGGGGGTGATCAGCATCGCGGTCAGGGGGCGCGCGATTCCGTCCCTGCGCCGGATGAGTGCCACCAGCGCCGCGATCGAGACGGCCGCGATCAGCGCGGCCGCGGTGGGCCGGTTGAGACCGGCCGCGAGGGCCAGCAGGCCGGCGGTCACCCAGCGGCGCGTCATCACGCAGTAGCAGGCCCAGGCGGAGATCGCGACGAAGAGCGAGTCCGAGTAGACCGCCCACTCCACCCCCGAGCCCGGGAAGAGACCCCAGATCACCGCGGCGGTCACGCCCGCCCGGAAGCCGCCCAGCCGCTCGGCGATCGCGAAGATCCCGGCCGCCGCGACGAACGAGGCGACCACCGAGACGGCGATCCCGGAGCCGTACGGGCCGAGGCCGGTCACCGCGCCGACCAGCCGCATCAGCCACGGGTAGAGCGGGAAGAACGCAGCCGAGTTCTCGTGGTACGTGGCCAGCGTGCCGAAGCCGTGCACCGGGACGAGCTGCGGGTTGTAGCCGTTCTCGGCGATCCGCTGGTACCAGATGCCGTCCCAGGTGCCGAGTACGTCCCAGGGCTGGGCACCGCCGCCGCGGCCGACCTCCTTCTTGAGGAAGTCCCCGGTGTGCGAGAGCAGCAGCATGAAGACGCCCAGACCGACCGCCTTCACCACCGCGTACGCGCCGATCGCGGGCGCGAAGCGGTCCACCGCGGCGGGGAACCGGCCGTTGCCCTCGGCACCGTCGGGCCGGTCGCCGGCACCGGACGGCTCCGCGTTCGCCGGCTCCGTACTCGAGGTGCTCGCTGCGGTGCTCATCAGCTCGGGACTCCCTCCCCCGCTCGTGGTCGGCGCGGCCGTCGGTCGCTCAGCCGCCGAGCGAGCCTACGGCACGGGGGTTCGAGCGCCCGCGTCAACCTTCCGTGCCGGACACCCCGAAGGAGTCCCGAAGGAGTAGAGCCGGTGCAGGGCGTCGACCAGCTCGCGGCCCCCGGCGCTGAGGGTGCGGCCGTCCGGGGCGGTGAGCGGGCGGCGGGTGACCAGCCGGGCCAGCACGGCGCCGGGGTGCAGCAGCGTGCCGGCCGGGTGCACACGGCCAAGGCCGACTGGCAGCGCGAGCTGCGCCGCAGCCCGGTACGGGTCCAGTGGGACCCTGAGCGCGGGATCCACCTCCAGCCGCTGGCCTGGCGGCCGGGCCGGGCCGGGCTGCGCGGCGGTGCGGCGGTCCGCGGACGAGTGGATCCGCCCGGTCACCGACGTCACGGAGGTGGCCGGCGAAGTCCGGCGCACCAGGGACCACGCACCGCTGCCGACGGAGCGTCCGTACCCGCCGACGGGCCCCGCCGCCGTCCGGGTGGGGGCGGCGGCTGGGCAGCAGGGGGGCCGTCAGCCGTGCAGGCAGACGATGCCGATCCTGGTGAGCTGCCAGAGGGCCGGCCGGCTCGGGGGCCCGTAAACGGACTCGGTCCCCGGAGGCCGTGCTTCCGGGGACCGACTTCGCTCTTGACCAGGGCTGGCGCTTCGCCCCCGTCCCTATCCCCCCGAGCGGACAGAGGGAGTGGACAGAGAGGGCGCTCTGCGGTCCAAGTGGCCGGAGCCGTGGCCGCGCTCGGCGCCTAGAAGGCGACGTTGGTGCAGTTGGTGTTGTACTCGATCTCGGGCGCCGGGGCGAGCAGCCCGGTGAGGGTGGCGGCCTGCGGCGCCGTGGAGCAGTTGTTGCTCTGCTCCGAGGCGCCGCCACCGCTGGCGTCGACGTTGAGGCAGTTGGTGTCGTACTCGATGTCGGGGGCGAGGCCGGCCAGGGCGAGGACACCGGGGGCCGTGGAGCAGGTGTTGCTCTGCTCGACGGAGCCGCCGACGTGGTGGCTGGGGTGGCTGGGGTGGCCGCCGTCCGGGCCACAGGCGCTGGCGCCGCTCGCACCGGCGAGAATCAGCGCACCCGCAGCCGCCGTGAGGAACGCCGCCTTCTTACCAATGATCATAAGAGCCTCCACATGGGATCTACCCGCACATTCCGCGGACACCTGGCTAACGACGGCACCTGGCAAAGGTTCGGAAGCGTGCCCAGCTTCACCCGTCCGCACTACAGACTCAGGCTCCGTTGCCCCATTGCCCGGCGGAGTCAACGTCGGCCCCGGCAGCCGATATCCGCAGTCATCCCGCCGGGCCGGCGGTTCTGCCTGCGCTCAAGTCGCCTGCGGGCCTTGCCGGTCCGGCTCCACGGTCGAGCGTCGCGCCCGGGCCCGAGGAACCGCCTGGCAGACCCGGCTCCGATCCGTACGCGGTGAAGTCGGTCATCCACGGGCCCTGTGCGTCGGCCCTCGGCCGGACGCAGCAGGCCGCGCCCGCGGGGGCAGGATGATCTGGCGTACGAGTTGGTGGAACGAGACGACGGCGGTGAGTGGAGGGAGCGCGGCGACGACCACGCCGGGAAACGTCCTGGAGGCGTGAATGACGCACAGGCCGGTGGCGACAGCCGAAAAGAGGACCACCACGACCCACGAATACGTGGCGCGGTGCCGCGTGAGGGTGGCGCGCAGGATCGACAGCGAGGCGACGAGCCAAGGGCCGTAGACAACCAGGGGCCACAGCTCCGCCAGGTTCCGTGAAACGCGAAGCGACGCCAGGTCCTGCAGCGGGTTATAGGAGAGCACCCATCCGAGGACGCTCACCGTGGCGACGGTCAGAGCGGCGAGAGCTGCGAACACGGTGCTGAGCGCCTGGGGCCACTGCCGCATCCTGGATACGCGGGGGCGCCGGCGACGGATGGCCCGGCGCTCGGCGGCCCGGCCGGCGTCCGGCATCTGCCCGACATCCGGCACGGGACCGGCGTCCTCCGCGGAGAACTGGATCCGGGTGAAATCCGGTGGGGGATCCCACCCGACCTCGCCCGCGCCAATGCTTTCCGGACAGTGCGGGTCTTGGCCTGCAAAATTTCCGTAGTACCAGCCGGGGTCACGGGGGACGGAGATTATCCCCGTGGCACCCTGGAATCCCTGGTAGGTCCCGAGTTCGTAAAACGACGTCGCATAGGCATTATGCCCCTGCCATGGCTGGCCATCGGCGAATGCCGGTCCGGTTGACACTTCCACTCTCACGCGGCAGATAACGCGGCAAACATGCCGTAGGTATTCGACTGGAGGAACGATTCACCCAGTTAGCTCAGGGCCGGAGCTCCCAGCAGAACGCCGAAGCGCCCCATGGCATCGGATTCGATCTCCTGCACCGTCCACAGAAAGTCCACCCACAGCTCGGAGCAGTGCCGGAGACGAACCCGCTCCGCGCCGTACTCGAGGAAGATCTCTCCGGCACCCAGAAAATCACTTGAACTTCCCAGCGGATCCCCCTCCTCCACTCGGAACCGGTCGTCGGCGTCGGTGAACCGAAAGTCTGCGGACGCGGGGAACGAGGTTTTCGTAGTCACACCCGCATCAACGACGATCAGCGTCGCCCAGGTATGCGGCATGCGGGCGAATCTCCATTTCGCGCCGCTCGGTTTCAAAGAACGACCGGTCGCCGCAATCCGCCGGGCCTGCGCCACCAACACATCTTCGGCCGGCGTGGCGGGCAAATAACATGCAAGTGTTGGTTATCAGCGATCTTGCGCGGGGACCCGCCGGGGTCTCCACGGCCGCGACCCGGCGCGGGGCTTGGCGGCGGCGGTGACGACGGCGCGTCAGTCAGCCCCGGCCAGGGTCGCGACGGACCGTCAACCGGGCCGCGGTCTCGGCCGGCCACTGCCGGCAGAGGCGTCGGCCGCGGGCCGCGGGAGCAGGAGCAGGAGCAGGAGCAGCATCTGCTGATTCCGGCACGGGGCGGGACAGGGCGGATCCCTCAGCCTGGGAACCCACCCGCCAGCGGCCGGGCCTCGCACGCATCTGGTGGACCGGGCGCGAACTCGCCGCCCGGCAGGACCGGATGCCCGGATCCCGCAGTGGCCGGACGGGTCGAAGTGGCCGGGTTACGCATGGGGCTGCCGGTCGTCGTCCGCGTGACGGGAACCGGCGAAGGAGTCGAGTCGCGGGAAGGTCACCACCGCGTTCGTCGGTCCCGACCGAGGAGACGAGTGCGCAGACTGCGGAGCAGAAGGCCCGTGTGAAGCGGGAGTCGGCCAGCCGGGACTCCCGGAAATCCTCGCGACCGCCGTCTCGGGCCGGGCTCGCACCGGCCGCATCCCGACTTCCCGCCCCGGTTGGACGGCTTCACGGTCCGGTCCGGCCGCTCACCGCCCGGCTGCACGCGCCCTCGTCACGAGGACTGAGTTCAGGGCGGCGGCAGAGTCGTGCGCCGCACGGGAGTTCAGCCTTTGGACGGCCCAGCCGTACCGACGCGGCGCCTGGGAGGAGGGCCTCCATCAGGACGGCACTCGGCCCCGTGCCCGTCCCACGCGGGGACGGACACGGGGCCGTCGGTGACCACTGTCCACAGAGGTCGTGGCCGGGCCGGTCGCCTAGAACGCGACGTTCGTGCACTCGGTGGGGTACTCGAGCTCGGGCGCCGGCGCGAGCAGCCCGGTGAGGGTGGCGGCCTGCGGCGCCGTGGAGCAGTTGTTGCTCTGCTCCGAGGCGCCGCCACCGCTCGCGTCGACGTTGAGGCA
>NZ_JBVINN010000075.1:0-14437 GCF_055579305.1 Kitasatospora sp. NPDC032757
GGGCGACCCCGGAGGACCTACCTCCATCTCTCGCACAGCACCGCGTCCAGAAGCTCCTACATCGACGCCTCCTTCAGCGTTCGTGGCACACGACCCGCGACAATGCCGGGCCGGCCGCGGAGCCCGGGACCAGGCCAACCAAGCGCGACCGCCGGGTCGCCGCCCGTACCAAGGCGGCGGGGCCGTCCGTTCCGCGGACTGCCCAGGCTGCCGACGAGCCCGAGAGCACACCGGCACTCGAGCCGGCTGCGGCAGCCGAGGCCGAGGAGAAGCTTGCGAAGGTGATCCCGCTCGGCCTGTTCGACCCGCTCGAAGACCTTGGAGACGACGATGACCCTGCCGGACGCCGAGGACGATGCAGGCCAGCACCTGACCACGAAGGACGGCTGGCGCAAGTTCGTGGCCGGCGCCCCGGCACCGCCGCCGATGCCGAGCCCGAAGGTCTTGGCGACCTACTCGCAAGAGACTCGCCGCAACCTCGACGAGGCCCGCCTCGACCACCACGCCCGGCTGCTGGTGGTGGCCACCTCCACGGTCCGGTACACCGTCACCACCGGCCGGCGCCTGGTGATGCTGAACCGGCACGCGATCAGCGCCCGGCGGGGCCTGATCGTCTCCGGCCCGGCCGGGACCGGCAAGACGATCGCCATCACCCAGCTCGGCCTAGCCCACGAACTTGCCGACCGAACCGTCCACCCCGAGGCCACGGGTCGGATCCCGGTCCTCTACGTCACCGTCCCGCCGGCCGCGACCGCCCGTATGATCGCCGCCGAGTTCGCCCGCTTCCTCGGCCTACCGGTCCACGGCAGGCTCAACACCGCCGACATCATCGAGTCCGTCGTCGGCGTCTGCACCACCGTCCGCAGCGGCCTCGTGATCGTGGACGAGGTGCACAACATCTCCCTGACCACCCGTCAAGGTGCCGAGGTATCCGACACCCTCAAGTACTTCTCCGAGCGCATCCCGGCCACCTTCATCTACGCCGGCATCGACATCGAGCACAGCACGATCCTCTCCGGCACCCGCGGAGCCCAGATCGCCGGCCGCTTCACCCTCATCCCCACCCACCCTTTCCCCTACAACGACGAATGGACCGGCCTGGTCAAGACCATGGAGGACACCCTCCTGCTCCACCACCACGAACCCGGCACCCTCGTCACCCTCGACCGCTACCTCCACGAACGCACCGGCGGCATGATCGGCGCCCTCTCCCACCAGATCCGCGGCGCCGCGATCGACGCCATCCTCACCGGCACCGAGAAGATCACCCGCGACGGGCTCGACGCGATCCCGTTGGACGTCACCGCCACCACGCAGGCCTCCAAGAAGGGGAAGGGCAGCAGGTGGCAGGCCGTTCCGTGAACCGTCAGCCGGTGGTCGAGCTGCCCGTCCAGGTCTTCCCCCGGCCCTGCGAGGGCCCCTACAACTTCGTCCGCCGCCTCGCCGAGGCCAACCACCTCCCGTTCATGGCCCTGGTCGCCCACCTCTGCGACCCGCCCGACTACCGCGGCTCGCTCAACTGGGACCGCATCGCGGCAGCCGCCGGACGCGACCGCGACGAGCTGCGAGAGCTTCTGCAACGGACCCCGCCTCCGTCGCCCGATCGGCTGACCTGCGAGTACTGCGGTCGCTTCCCAAGGCCGGGAACCGACCCGGGCCCGCAGCCCTGGTTGTGCTCCGCCCGCTGCCGGCGCCGCAGCGAGCTGCTGACCACTGCCCCTTCGAGCCTCAGAGTCCTCCCCGACCGGCGCGAAATCCGCCCCTGCCCCGGCTGCGGCACCCGCTTCGTCCGGACCGCCGCCAGTACCCGCGCAACCTGCTCCCAGCGGTGCCACGCAAGAGTCGCCCGCACCCGGCAAGCCGAGCTCGACCTCTATACGAACCCGGATATTAAGGACTAAGCACCGAATCTTCCGAGTGCGCTGCCGGCTGGGGGCCGCAAGGTGGCTCGTGCAACTGTTCTTTCCTCCCAATGAGTTGGTTGCGGCTGGGTAGTCTGATCCGTACTCGTCATTCAGGCCACGGCCAGGCTGTCCGGGCGAGGGCAAGGTGTGGCGGGGTACTTCAAATGGGGGGTGTTCATGCGAGGCGATGGACAGAGGGAGGATCGAACGGGAGATGGGGATGTCCACAACGAGTTCTCAGGAGTCGGCGGCCCGGTCGTCTTAGGACGGGACTTCCTCGGTCCCGTCACCATCAACCACTCCGTCGATCCACCGGTTCGGGCAACTGGGGATCCTGAGCTGTTGAGGGCGGCAGACGATCTGGCGTCTGCTGTCAGACGCCAGTGGCGGGAAGAGGCCGCGCTGAGACGGCTGAACGACCCCTATCCGCTTCCGGTTCGCTGGAAGCCAGCCGCTTCGGAGCTCATGGAGCCCTGGCACTCGTTGATCCAACTGGCCATGACCGGAACGGGTTGGGCGCCAGCAGCGCGGTCCGGCTGGGCGTCCGGGCCGGAAACGTTGTCCGGGGGTGGCAGCGAGCTGGTAGAGGTCCTAACCAGAGTGCCCACGGGTCGCCTGGTCGTGCTGGGAGAGCCGGGCTCCGGCAAGTCCGTTCTCCTGGTGCGCTTGGTGTTGGATCTGCTCGCGCGGCGCCGCCCCGGAGATCCGGTTCCAGTGCTGGTACCGCTCGCTTCGTGGGACCCGGATCGGGAGGAACTGGATCTATGGCTGGAGCGGCGGCTGGGCATCGACTACCCGTGGCTCGCCGACCCCGGCAGGACAGGAAGTAGCAGGGGGCGGGAGCTGTTTGATGCCGGCTGGCTCATGCTGGTCCTGGATGGCTTGGACGAAGTCCCGGACGGCGTCAGAGGACGTGCGATTGCTCGGATCAATGACACTCTCGGTCTCCAACCGAACCTCGCCATGGTCCTCAGCTCGCGCAGCGCCGCGTTCGCCGACACTGTCCGGCCTCGCAACGGACCCGAGGTCAGGGTGACTGCTGCCGCGGGGATCGAGATCGAGCCGTTGAATCTGGATACCGTCGCCTCATACTTGCGCGACTCTGCTGGTGGCCCAGTCCACGAGGCCCGCTGGCAGGCGGTATTCGACGCGCTTGCCTCCGAGAACGATCCCCATCCCCTGAGCGACTTGCTCACCACACCTCTGATGGCATACCTGGCCCGCGTCGCCTACTATCCATCGCTTGGCTCGGCGGGCCCCACGGCGCTCAGTTCCAGGCGGGACGGCCACCCGTCTGACCCGGCACACGACTCCGCCCAGCGATCCCAGCCAGGGCAACGCCCCCCTCTCGTCGGCCACCCAGTCGAGCTTCTGGACCGAACCCGGTTTCCCTCAGCTACCGCACTCCAGGCTCACCTGCTGGACGCCTTCGTTCCGGCCGCCTATAGAAGCCAACGGCCACTGCCCCAACTCCCGGCCAACCGGTCCTCACGAACGAAGAGCAACTGGACGCTGGAGCAGGCGGGCCGCTTTCTGACCTATCTCGCCCATGACCTCGAACACCGCCAGCAGGGAACCACCGACTTGAGGTGGTGGGCCCTCCCTGACGCGGCGCCGAGGATATTGCTCGGCGCGGTCGTGGGACTCGTGGCGGTGCCGGCCGGGGTGCTGATGCCGTTCGGCGCCTGGCTGGGGGTCGGCATGGTTGTCGGCGTCGTCGTGGCGGTCATCGGTCGCCGGTGGAGTCCACCCGCCCGGAGTTTCAACCGAGGGCTCGCAGGAGGCTTGATCGGCAGCCTGCTCGGGTCCGCTCTCGGGCTCGGTATACGTGCTGCGCTGGGGATCCAGAGCCCGGCAGGGTACGTGGTCAGCGGACTCGCGCTGGGCCTTGTACCCGGTTTCCTGGGAGGCTTCCGGGCCGGGCTGGCAGGAGGGATCGCGGCTTCCTTCGCCGGGGCGTTCGTCGGTGAGCCTCAGATGGGAGACTCTGCGCCGCTGGTCAACAGCATCGGGTTCGCCGTAACCGCAGCTTGCGTGGTGACTTTTGGTCACAGTCGCCTTCCGGCACGTGGGCTGCGGTGGTCGCCTCTCGGCATCCTTACCGGATTGGGTGGCGGTCTCGCTCTCGGGATCGCCGTCACCATGCAGGCCGGCTTGTTCAACGGGCTGCTTTCGGGGCTGGTGGGTGCTGCTGGGGGTTCGTTCGGTGCAGGCCTGGAGGCCAAGCCGGCTGAGGCGACAGCAGCAGCGGACCCGCAGACCTTGCTTGACCAGGACCGTGCCACGTTCTGGACCACCGCGTCGGCCGGAGGCCTCGCCATCGGCATCGCTGCCGCCTTTGTCATTGCATCGCTGCTCGGGCCGTGGCGGGGGGTTCTGACCGGTGTGGCCGACGGGCTGGCGACCGGCCTGGCCTGGGGCTTTCTCCAGGCCAGGTACGGATCGTTCACGATTTCCCGATGGTGGCTCGCCCTACGCGGCCACGTACCGTGGCGCTTGATGCCGTTCCTTGCTGACGCACACAGGCGAGGAGTACTCCGACAGGTCGGCTCCACTTATCAACTTCGCCACGCTGAACTGCAGCGTCGACTTGCGGGGAAGGCCTGAGCCGGATTCGTGTGCCCTTGATTCAGTCCCCGCGCGAGACCCCCTCGGCGGAAGACGTCGAACCAGTCGGGTCAGAGCGGGCTGGCTCACCGGGTGCGGTGCGGGGCCCGGGCGACCCCTGGTTGGTGATGGTGAGGCCGGAGAAGTCCCTGCCCAGGACGACGGGACCGTACTGCGTGCCCCCACTGACCTCGTTAGTCACCGCACCCTCACTCGCCCGCACCGATTGGGCCTGCTGCCACCAGCTCTCCAGCCCAAGCCGAAACTCTGCGTTGAGCGCGGCACGAACAGCAAGCGCCGTACTCAACCGCTGGGCCCGCTCCAACTCACCTGGATCCTGTGCCAGCGCCGTAAGTTCGGCCTCACCGGAACTCACCACAAGCGCACCGCTCTCGCTGCTGTCCGCATCGCTGTGACGGAACGGGCGGCGGACCAGTGCGCTCAACGCCGTCCATGCCTGCTTCCCGGCTTCACCACCGACGCCGCCTGCCAGAGCCGCCAGCGCGGCTGCCGAGATCGGATCCATCACCACTCCCAGGTCAACTTGTCGGTTGTCGTGTCTGCCCACCGTGGACGGGCAGCCCGCCCACAGAGCATGCCCCGTCCAACAGCAACGTGCTCCCAACTCAATGGACTTTCAGACAAGCCGAGCTGACGATCCTCAAAGACTCCCCGGCCGTCAAAGTCACCTGTCAAACGGTCAAGATCACCTGTCAGAGGACAGCGACCACGGCGGCGGAGTGCGGGGCGCCCGGACGGTGTCGGTCAGCACCCGGGCGGCGCCGGGCCCGAGTGCCCGGCGCCTGGTCGTGCTCACCCGGCGGAACCGGTGGCCGTGGTGGCGGCGCGGCCGGCGGTGGTGGCGGCGTCCAGTTCGTCGGCGAGCAGGGTGAGCTCGCGCGGCAGGTCGCCGAGCACGCAGGACGGCATGGCGGCCGCGAGTGCGCACACCGCGACCAGCGGCATCCGCTCGCCCGGCGCGAGGTCGGGCAGGGTGCCGGTGTGGGTGGCGCCGAGCAGCACGTCCGCTGCGAGCGAGTAGCGCAGCTCCTCGGCCAGCTGGCCTTCGCCGCCGGGGATCACCTCCTGGTGGCTGGCCCGCTCGATCCCCGCGGCCGCGTGCTCCAGGACTCGGGCGTGGTCCTCGCTCTCCTGGCGGCCGGCCAGCTCGCGCATTCTCTAGGGTGACGACGGGTGTGGTGTGACGTGGTGTGAGGGCGCGTCGTTGTTCCGCTGGGACTCGTTCTCAGTGGGTGCGGCTCTGTGGCGGGTTGTTGCATCAGCCGTCAGATTCTGGAGTTGCGCGTGCGGGCTTTCCCCATCGTCCTGCCTTCGGGCAGCCGGTACTGGACAGTTGTCGACGATGATCTGGAGGTTGTTCCGGCCGCCGATCACTGGCTGCACTACCTGCGGTTCGGTCAGAGCAGAGCCGAGCTGACCACCAAGTCCCATGCCGGCGGTGCGGCGCTCTATCTGCGATGGTGCCAGGCGACTGGCCGGCAGTGGCCGACAGCGGCCCAGGATCTGGGTCTGTTCATCGTCTGGCTGAAGTACTCCCCCTCCCGTCCGGCCAGCGGCGCCGGCGTGGTGATGCTCGGGCCCGGAGCCGAGCCGGCACGCGGCGAGCGGAGGATCAACGCGGTGCTGGCCGCAGTACGGGGACTGCTCTCGCACGCGGTGTCGATTGGTGAGGCTCCGTGCTTGGTGCTGGGACAGATCTACGAGCTGGCCGACAGCCGGGACCTGCCGTCGGCGGCGCAAGGGGAGGACAGCGGCCTCTCCTACCGGCTGAGGGCCCGCCACCGGCTTCGGGAGCCGGAGGCGGACGTCGACCGCGCCACCAATGAGGAGTTGGTGGCCATGTTCCTGGCCTGCCGCAACGCCCGGGACCGACTGATCGTGCTTCTGCTGGGCCGCGTCGGTCTGCGCCGCGGCCAGGCAGCCGGGCTGCGCCGGGCCGACTGCCACCTGCTCGCGGACTCCCGCGCGCTAGGCTGCGATCATGCCGGAGGGCACCTGCACGTGAAGCGGCGGGAGAACAGCAACGGGGCCTGGTCGAAGTCGAAGCAGGCGTGGGTCATGCCCGTCGACTTCCTCGTGGTCCAGGCATTCGACCAGTACACCGACGAGCGCCACGAGCTCCTCGGGGCGGGCGGCAGTGACTTCCTGCTGGTCAACCTGTTCCGTGCACCGCTCGGCGCCCCGATGACCCCCGACGCGCTCGGCGAGCTTGCGAGCGCCTTGCTCGCCGCGCGAAGCTGTCCCGGAAGGTTGGCCCGCACATGGCCCGCCGCGCCTTCGGCAGCAACGTCGCAGATGCGTAGCAAGGCGGCCCTTGCTACACCCTGCTGCTGCTTCCGGCGGTGCAGCAGCAGTGCGTGCTGCACCGCCGGCGTGCTGTGACTGCGACGGCCCGCGCAACCGCCGGCTGCGCAACGGCCGGGGCGGGTGCGACGGTGCGATCCGGGATCGCGACCGCCCGGCCCGCGATGCGCAACGGCGGGCGCGCCGCCATCGCGCCGGGTGCGAATCCGCAGGTGGGGGCGGTGCGACGGGGATCGCAGACGCGGCCGCCGCAGGCCTTGGCCGGGCGGTCGGCCGGGCCGATTGCGCACCGGGCCGGGTCCGGCGGATGCGCATGCGCATGTTGGCAAGCAGGCCACTGCGCATGCGCAAGGCGCCGTTGCGCAGCGGGTTGCGCATGCGCAGCGGGACAACCGGGCCGTTGCGCGGGACAACCCCGGACAAGGGGTCGGCGGGTAGCAGGACAAGGGGGCGGGCGGCTACGGCCGGTGACGGGACAACATGCTGTGCTGCGCCGGGCAGCGGGACAACGTGCAGCACCAGGTGCAACAGCAGCACTTCCGACCGCTGCACCGCTGTCCCGTGCAGCAGCAGCGGTGCAGCACGGCGCGGACCGCTGCACCTGGTGCAGCAGCCGGGGAGTTTCGGACCGGTCGTTCTCATGAAGAACGGCGAGGACGGCAAGACCCCGTTCCTGTACTACATCCGCCACGGGCTCAAGACCGAGATCTACTGACACCACGCCCACCGCCGCGCCCGCCGCGCCCGCTGAGCGTGGGCCGACGCGCGGCCCGCGCTCAGGCCCGGGCCGCCTGCAGCGCCGGGCTGCAGACCGTCCCCACCCACCCGGACGTGTGCGGCGGCCTCGCCGCCTGCGAATCGGTCGGGGAGCGGAACCGGCGAGCGCGCTCCACGTGTCCCATCAACCGGTGGTCACATGACGGACGATCACGCACCGCGCCTCGCTGTGGGGGGGAGCCCCGCTTCCCTCCGCGAGGTGAAGCCGAGGGCACCATGAAGGAGATCCGATGATCGGTGGCATGCTGTTCCTTCTGAGCTGTGGGCTGACCTTCATCGTGGCGGTGGTCATGGCGGTGCGCGGGACCCGGAAGGCCGTGGGGGCCACGCGGGTGGGCACGGGGATCAAGGGGTTGGCGGAGCAGCCGGGTTGGCGTCTGCACCCCCTGAAGTCGCCCCGCTGGGAGGGCCACCTGGCCCACTTCCCCTGGCTGACCGCCCAGACCCGCCCGAGCGAGACGGCGAGCGGGCCGCTCACGCTGACCGGGCCGCTCACGGGTAAGGAGGCGACGGTCTCGATCCTGATCAAGCAGCTGGACGGCGACGTCGACATCTGGCTGGCCGTCTGCACCAAGCTGGCGCAGCCGCTCTCGCGGGCCACGCTGGAACGCGACTGGAGCAGCGCGGCACAGCACATCCGGTGGCCGCAGGGCCTGGTCTACGGGCCGCGCGGCGAAGACACCGCCGCTCTGGAGGAGGCACTGCTGCACGGTGGACTGGAGGAGCGGCTGCTGGCAGTCGGGGCGCCGGCGGTGTCCTTCCTCGACAGCGAGGTGTGCCTGCTGTGGCACCCGATCCCCGACGGCCGGGCGCTGGGGGCGCTGACCGCGGCAGTGGCGGATCTGCTGCCCGACCTGGTGCGCGCGGCCGCCCACCAGGATGGCCCGGCCGACGGGCCTGCCGGCGACGGCCCGGCCCAGGCCCCGCAGGCCTGAGCCGGCCGGCCGCCGCCCAGCGGTCTCAGCGCGTGGTGCCTCAGCGCTTGGTGCCGTCCACGATGACGGGCGTGCCGTTGGCACCGCAGGGGCTGGCGTAGACAGGGTTCTTCTCGGCCACGGCCTTGAAGGCCTCGATGCACTGACTCAGTAGGATCTTGTCGGTGAGCGAGTTGGCGATCGCGGCGTTGGCGGCCGCGGTGCTCTCGGCCTCGATCTTGCGCTTCTCCGCCTCGGCCTTGGCCGTGCGCACGGCCGCCTCCGCCTGGGCGGTGGCCTGGTCCTGCGCGATCTTCTGATCGATGGCCTTCTGCAGGCCGTCGCTCGGCCGGACGTTGCGCAGGTTGACGCCGTCGACGAGGATCCCGCGCGGGGCCAGCCGGGCGGTGACCAGCTTGTCGATCTCCGAGCTGATCGCCTCCCGCTGCGAGCTGTAGCCCTCGACGCTGGGACCACTTCACCGTGAGGTCGGCGAACAGCACCCCGCCCTCGGAGGAGCGGAGTGGCGGGCGAAGACGTTGCGGACGATCTCCCGGCTGTCGGCGGGATCTTCACCGACGTCAATCCAAAGACGCGCCGCCCCGGCGATCAGGTCCAGCTCGACCAACTACCTTGGCCGGGCCGCTGGCCGCAGCGACATGCTTACAGTAGGCAGGACCTGGACGGCCGAGCCAGGAGGTCAGGCCGTCGGCAGCCGTACGTGAACGCCGTGCGGGTCACAGCGGCTGCCGCCAGTTGCGGTAGGCGTGTGGGGGCCGGGCGAAGCCGCTGTCGCGCCGTCACCCGCAGCTGACGGCCTCCCGACGCTTGGATGCCTTCCTTGTCCTCCTCGACGAGGAGGACAAGGACCTGCGTCTGGAGGCGGCCTTCGCGCTCGCCCGCCGCGAAGATCCACGGGCCGAGCAGGCGTACGAGCGGGTCGGACCGCTCGATGCCTTCTCCGAGCATGACCACCGGTTGTTCGCTCTCTGGCGGTACCGCACACCCAACCAGCCCGATCAGGTCTGACAAGTCTCCGCCGCGCTGGTACGCCGAGCGCGGCTACGACGGGCCAGCGGTCTTACTTGGACGAAGTGGCTGGGGCGGCGGTGCGAGCACCCGAGCGTCTCACCGAACTCGGGATGCGCTGGGAGTAGCTCGCACATCCCGCGAGGCTGGCCGCCGAAGTGCAACACGGCACCGCCCGGCCCGCCCAGGAGGGCAAAAGCCCAGTTCAGGGGTGCAACGCGGGGCCGCGTTGCACCCCTGTGTTGCAGGCTCGTAGTCAGTCGGCGGAGGCGGGCTCTGGTGCGGTCAGCGGCCCCGGCGCGGACCGTTGCTGAGGCAGGGGTAGGTTCTCGGATCGGGCCGGCGCGGTCCACGCCGCGAGCCATGCACGGAGTTCCTCCTTGGTGTAGCGGTGCGTCCCCGACTTGTCCTGTATGCCCTCGGGGAAGGGAATTCCGCGCCGGGTGGAGCGGGCGCGGTACGTCCTGGTGGTGCTGGCCTTCCAGGGCAGCAGGCCGTGCTCCCATGCTTGCTGGAGGGTGTACCTCTCGAGGCCGTCCGGCCAGCCCTGCTCACCTGGGGGTTCCGGAGCGGGCTGGACCGGCGGGACGACCGGACTCGGGCCACAGACGTGGGGACGCTCCTGAGCCAGCAGAGGCTGGAGCCCTGCCAGCACCCGGGCCAGCGACGCGCCCGGCGCCCCGGCTGCGGCAGCCTGTGCGGTCAGCTCCGCCACATGGGCGTCGGTCAGGCGCACTGCCGTAATCGCCTGGTTCCGGGCTTCGACGGCGTCGTTCAGCGCCTTGAGGTGAGATGTCCATTCCATATCCCTGCCCAACGACCCAGGGCCACCCGAGGTACGCCCTTGGCCAACCCGGCCACCAGGCCGGGAGCAGAAGGCGGCAGTCTCGTCATCTCGCCACCGGAGGCCGAAGCGACGCGGCGAGCGCGCCGCGCCCGGTGGCCGAGCGTGGCCACCAAGAAGCGCTTCAGGCCGCCTCTGCCCGTCTGTGCCGCCGCGTTAGAGGAATCGGCGGCGGGCAGGCCCGGCGGGGGCGGTCTGGCGGCCTTCCAGCGCCGCCCGCAAGCCCCGGCCCCCACCCCACCGCGAGCGGCCGGCACCAGCCGGACGCGAGAGAAGAAAAGGCCCGCCGCAGGCGCAGCAAACCCTCAACGCCACCGCCCCACCCAACCAGCCAACCACCGCCCACAAAGCCAAGGACAGGAAGGGGAAGGAGAGGGTTGTCGGGGTGGCAAGTTTCGCCTTGACGGCGACTCACCACGGCATCTGACCTGCTGTTTTACCCGGAATCCGGGTGCAGCGGCCGGGATGGGCGGCCACCGGTTGATGCACTGGTTCTCACCACCGGTTGTCGCACCGGTTAGTGCACCCGTTGTCGGATCGTGACCGGATGGGCCGATCTTGGTAAGAAAAGTGGTGAGAGGCGCGGGCTTCCCTACGGGTGCTCGCCGCCACCGGGCGGCGGGCACCGACCTTTGAGGAGCCCGTGATGGCGACGCCGCCCGAGATCGACCACGCCGTGGTTGCTGCGCTGTACCAGTTCCGGATGGCCACGGCCGAGCAGCTGCGCGTCCTGCACACCCCCGACAGCCGGCCGGAGCTGATGCGCCGACGCCTTCGCCGGCTCAAGGACGAGGGCCTGGTCGAGGACGTCGTACTCCCGCAGGCCGGCAGGCTGCGGGCCTGGTACCTGACCGAGCGGGGCGCGCGGATCGCCGCCCGCTTCCCGGAACTGGAGGGCGTGGCCTCCCCGCCGCTGCCCGAGGACAAGACCGAGGCGCGGCTGCGGGTCGGGCACATCCTGGCCGTCACCCGCACCCAGGCCGCCTTCGTCGCTAGCGCCAGGACGGCCGGGGACGAGTGCCGGCCGCTGGACTTCCTGCCGGAGGTCTACCACCGCTACGGCGAAGGCCAAGGCGGTGCGGTCATCCCCGACGGGCTGCTGCACTACACCGCCGTCGCGGGCGGCCGGAGGCTGTGCCGGGCGTTCGTCGAGGTCGACCGCGGCACCATGGCCAGCGAGAAGCTCGCCGCCAAGCTCATCGGATACGCCGCTTCCGCGACCACCACCCCGTCCCCGCGCATCTGCGGCGCACCGCCGGCGCGCAGAGCATCCTGCCGGCCCGGCAGCAGCACTACGTGGTCTTCCCGCGGCTGCTGTTCGTCCTCGCCGACACCGGCGAGCGGGCCGCCCGGCAGCGCATCCGCGACCTCCAGAGCATCGCGGATGCCCACCCGCAGGTCGCCCGGATGCTGATGACCGTGAAGGCCGACGCGGCCCGCCTGGCCGACCTGGAGCAGCACGGCACCAGCGCGGCGGTGTGGCACACCCTCACCGACCACACGCGGCCCCTGTGCGGGGCCTGGGAGCTGTAGGGCGCAGCGGTCGGTCCGGGGCGGGTGGCAGACGCGCGGGATCGCGGGGGCTGAGGCTGGCTACAGCACGTCGGGCGCCCAGTGGATCTCGCCTGGATAGACGTGAGCGCCGGGTGACAGGACGCGGGTGCCATAGTCGGCGTCCGGGGCGACGACCCAGCCGACGCCGGTGTAGGCGGTGGGGCTGGAGGTGCGGGGGACGCTGCACTGGGCAGTGTCGGTGGTCAGAGTCTGACTGGCTGGGATGGTCAGCATCTGGAGGTCCGCCACTCCCGGGCAGGTGCGGAAGTCGGAGGTTTTCGCGGTGTACTTGAGGCGGGCCTTGACCGTCGCCGGTCCGGTGCCTCGGTTGGTGATCTCCAGGGCGAAGGAGATCCGGTCGGCCTGGACTCGCGTGCACACCCGCCACTTGACGGAGCCCGGGCCGGAGTTAAGCGGGCTGCAGCGGCTGTCGGCCCCGAGGGAGTCCTTCTCCAGGCCGGGGGGTTCGGACGCGGATCAGCTCGCCGCACTGCGTGGCGACCGCCAGGTCGAGTACGTCGAGCACGACTGCGTCGGCGGCGTCGCCCGCTACCACCGCGTCCTCGGCCCGCACCGCGTCGTGGGCCAGTACTCCATCGCCGTGGCTGACGACGGCGATCTGCGCGCACTGCTCGCCGGACTGGACGGCACCCTGCTGCACGCGTGCGACGAGGTCCGCAGGTTCGCCGCCCGGCTGACCGATCGGCAGCGCGACCGGCTCCGACGCAACCCCGAGGTCTTCTCCGTCGACGACGACCAGTGGGAATCCGTCGACTGAGCCCGACACCCCGACCGGGCACTCCGCAACTGCAGGGCCTCCACCCCCGTCCCGCACGCCGTCGAACCGCCCGGTCACCGCTCGGGAGTCGCAGGAACGAGGAATCGCGCGGGAGTGCCGGCACCGCAACGGCGTCGTCGGGCAGGCCGGTCACGCCACGAGTCCTCTGCTGGTGGGACACGGTTCGATCACATGCCCTCGCCGCCGCCCCGGGATGCGCAAGGGTGGCGCCGCTGTCCGAGCACCACCCTCAGAGGAAGAACGTCCTTCATGAGCCACCCTGTTCAGAACGCCCCCAAGCGCCCCGTCTACCGAAAGGTCCGCGTCGTCGCCCCCGTCGCCCTGATCGTCGGCATCGCCGTCGGCGCGGCGGGAGGCGGGGACAAGAAGAGCGGCACCCCGGCGGCCGCACCCACCGTCACTGCCACGGTCACCGTTCCCGCTGCGGCGGCCAAGGTTCCCGCCCCGCTTCCCACCGCCACCGTCACCGTGACAGCCGAGGCCCCTGCGGCCCCCGTGGCGCCGAGCACGCCGGACAAGCCCAAGGGCGAGACGATCGGTGGCGACGGCAGCTACGAGGTCGGCGTCGACGTCCAGCCCGGCACCTACAAGAGCAAGGGCCCCAAGGCCGGTGGCATCGGGATGTGCTACTGGGAACGCAACAACGGCGGCGACGGCGTCGGTTCCATCATTGCCAACGACACCGTACAGGGCCCCGCCACCATCACCATCAAGCCGGGGGACAAGCTCTTCAAGACGACCGCCTGCCAGGACTGGGTCAAGACCGGCTGATCCGAGGAGAGTCCGACGACCGGGTGCCCCGCGATCCGCGCAGCAGGCATCGGCCTCGCGGTGCAGCCGCGTGGGTCCGGCTGCCGCTGCCGGTGCTTCTCGTGGCAGGACTCGGGAGCGCACCGTGCCCACCCCGCCCGGCCAGTGGGCGGGTAGACGGTGGGCCACAGCCGCAGGTCGTGCGTACGGGCCCACGGGCGGCGCAGCGAGGACTCGAACGCCGCCTTCGCCGCGCCCAGCAGACCGGCCGGAACAAGCTCAGCCCCGCGCAGCAGTGGGCGCTGGAGCACGTCCTCGGGCTGGAACCGCTGCCCGCCGAGCAGAAGCCGGCGGGGAGGGTGACGCACGCGGAGAAAGAGCGCCGCAACCTCGCGGCCGCCGCCCAGTACCGGGAGCGGGAGAGGCACCTGAACGAATTGCCTCAGTACCGTGAAGGGGACTGTCTGCTCAGGATCGAAGCGCACATACGGTGGCTTCTCTACGTCCGGGTCGTGGGCGACAACGGTGACCGCGACGATGCCGGGCATGACGGCGTCCTGATGGTGTGTCCCCGCCCAGATGGCGGGTGCTGTGCGGGCCTCACTCAAACTCGAAGATCCAAGCTTCCTCGGACTCCACATGAGCCGCTTGAAAGCAGTAGTAGTCGCCCTCGTCTTCCCATACCTCGGATGCCATGCACGCATGCTGCCACAGCACCGCCGGTCATTCGCATGACGTTCGAAACAGCGTCACTTGGGCCAGATCAACTGAGACAACGCTCGGCATCCAACTGTCCGAGACCCGATCGCCTGAGACTCTCGGCCACCTGGCGTCTCAATTACTGACTTCGGCTTTTCAGGGTGGTAGGTCGAGGGAGAGTCCGGTTCCGGCGAGGAAGCCGTCGAGGACGTCGGGGCGGTACTGGAGTCGGTTG
>NZ_JBVINN010000076.1:0-12421 GCF_055579305.1 Kitasatospora sp. NPDC032757
GGGGAGGGAAATTTGGCTGGTTACGCTCTCTCGCAGGTTTTGGGTTGTACCCTTTCCTCTCCGCTTGGCGCGGGGTAGGGGGGTGACCGGGGCTACGGGGGGGCCGCGTTCGCCCCACCCCCCCCCCCCCCCGGGGGTTGGTTCTTTGGCCCCACCCCTGATGAGGACCCCCCGAACCACCCGTTGTTCGCCGCCGGGGGCTTCTCCCCGCGACCGTGATCGATGACGCCTGCGCCCCGTGGGCACCTCGGGCACGCGGGAGGAGGCGTGCCCGGCGCGCTCCCGCCCGGCCTTGAACGCCGGTTCCGGTGCCGGGTGCTTGGCCTACCGGAAGTGCTCGTGCTCCCACGTGAAGCCGGCGCGCACCGCACCCACCACCGCCTCGCCGGTCCACTCCCGCGCCTCGCCGACCCGCATCGGATCCACCGTCTTCCCCGTCCGGCCCCGCTCCGGGGCTCCACGGCTCCTGGTATCGCACACCCCCGCACCGGCCAGCCCGGAGAACGCCGCAACACCACCCGCCAAGGGCACCCGGCCTTGACAGGCCGCTCGAGCTCGGTGCTGGTGATGTTGTCGTCCCGGGGGATGTGCTCGGCTCAGTGCGACCAGTAGGGGTCCTCGGTGTCCGGTGTCAGGGGCGAGAGCGGGCGGGCGTAGTCCGGAGCGTACGCGACGTCAGCGCCGCTGACGGACATGGTGAGGGTGACCGTCCCGTCCGGTTCCGGGGAGAGCGCAATCCAGACGGCAATTCCCTCCGAGGTTTCAGCGCTGAGTTGGTCCGGGCCCTCGTCCGCTGCTCGGGGTCCAGGCCGGCGGCTTCTGCTGGTAGCCGTGCAGCCGCCATGCAGCCTCGATTCGGTCCTTGAGCTCTTGCCGATGGGACGCGCTGATCCTGGTACGGGCGGTGAACCGCCGGGGGGCGACGCGCCTCTGCTCCTGGTCCCGAACACCGGTGGGGTCAAGCGCCTAACGGCCGGCTGAGACGACGGACCGGGCGCAGCGGGTACAGCAGGACGGCCTGGGCGACGGCCAGGAGGGCGTGCTCCCGTCTCGGCCCCAACCCCTGACCCCGCCCCCCGGCGCCATGCCGACCGCCACCGTGGTGCTTGCTGCCCGGCCGGCCCCGGTCGACCGGCGAAGGTCCGGTGTGAGCCCCCGTTTGAGTGCCCTGATGTGCGAGCCGTCGATGGCGGCGTCGTCCATCTCCAACAGCCCCGCCGCCCGCAGTTCGCCGAGCAGGACCTCGTGCAGGCGCGGCCACACGCCGGCCTCGGTCCAGTCCCGCAGGCGCCGCCAGGCGGTGACTCCGCTGCAGCCGGTCCGCTCGGCGGGTACATCCCGCCAGCTCACGCTCTTGCACAGCACGTAGACGATGCCGCGCAGGGCGGCACGGTCGTCCGCGGGCAGCCGGCCGGGGTAGCGGTGGCGTCGCGGCGGACGTGGCGGCAGCAGCGGAGCCACCCGCTCCCACAGGTCATCAGGCACAAGATCATCCGACACGTGCAGCACTCTGCCGCCCGGCCACCTCAACTGCCAAGCCCCTGAGCCGAACTCATTTTGAAATGATCAGTAAGAGGACCGTGTCATAGGGCGGGCCGGGTGTAGCGCGGGTCCTGGTTGCCGAGGTAGACCACGGTCATGGTGAGCCGGACCGGCTGAGCGGTCGGGTTTCGGTACACGTGGGTCCGGTCGCCTCGGATGCGTACCGACCCGCCTTCCGGGACGTGGAACGAGGCTCCGCCGACCTCGACGTCGAGTTCTCCCTGATGCAGGTGGATCAACTCGCGAGTGCCGGCGGGATGGGCGTGTGAGCTGATCTCGTCGTTCGGCGCGATGACGAAATCCCACAGTTCGACGAACGGCGCCTGGCCGTCGTTGATGAGCAGCCTCGCCTCGCTGGCACGTCCGGCTCGCCGGACGTCGATGTCGGCGGCGGTCGTCACGTGGCCGAGATCGTCGGGCGGTTCGACGAGTTGTCCGATGGAGATCCCGAGTGTGGCGCAGATGCGGGCGACCGTCGCGATGCTGGGATTGGTTTGCCCGGTTTCGATCTGCTGGAGCATGCCGCGGCTGACTCCGCTGCGAGAGGCGAGGTCTTCCAGGCGCCAGCCGCGCTCTCTTCTTCCGGCCCGCAGATTCGCCGCCAACGTCGCGCTGACTGCCTCTGCTGGATCTGTTGACACCGCACTGCCTCCGCGACCAGGATGTTGTATCTGAGTTCCGAGATAATGTACCCGAGGGAGTCGAGCATGACGAGCCAGAACCCAGCCACTCACCCGGATGTCCAGTTCTGCCTGGAGGGGGTCGGGGTAGCCGAGCCCGGTTGGAAAACGCTCATCGTCACCGCGACAGCCGACAGTCCTGCCGACCCGCAGGACATCTGGGCGCTCTGGAGCGATCTGGGCAGTTGGCCGTCCTGGTCGCCGTTGCACCAGGGCACCGAATGGACCGGACCGCCCGGATTCGCGGCGGGTGCGACCTTCGACCAGACTCTCCGCCTCGGTTTTCCCGCCGGAACCACCACCGACCACGTCACCGTCGGCATCGCCGAGTCCGCTCGCCGCGCCTCCTGGTCCGGCGATGCCAACGGGGTGCGCTCCTGCCATCTGTGGACCTTCACCGCGCGGGCTGGAGGGGGAACCCGAATCGGCAATACCGAGGTGTTCGACGGCACGGTCATCGGCCTGACCAAGCCGATGATCGCCTCACGCTGGCGACGCCAGTTCCAGCAAGCCGTCGACACACTCGCGAGCAGGGCGGCGCAAGCCCGCCGTTGAGAGCGCTGCTGCCGGCGCACCGGGTTCCGCCGCGCCGCGCTCGCCCCGTCCAGCGAGCTCGCATGCAGGGGCGGCCGTCGAGATGGTCCCGAGCGGCCTGAACGAAGGCGCGGACGAGGAGGGTCTCGGAGGAAGCGCCCCGGACATCTCGACGTCATGGCGCCTCGTGGCGCACCCACCCGGATCGAAGCTGGCTGCTCGATACCGTGCAGGCGTGCTGACCGCGTCGCCGTGGCTGCGGCGCGGCGCGACCTGAGCCGCGGGCCGAGAGCGGCCGAGTCCGTCACTTGACCAGATGGAAGCCCGGATGCCGGAGCCAGGCGGCCAGGAACCACGTCACAACCGAGCGGTCCCCCCGTTCCGGAACGGGGGTGCGTGGGGACAGGACGAACACAGTGACCGCTCCTGGCTGCTCCGGATGACAGTGCGTCATGATGCTGGTATGTCAGATGAACGGACCACCCCACGCGCCATCGCCGACAGCTACCTCGACCAGGTCGCAGCGCACGACCCGCTGGAATCCGCATGGCTGGGCCTGCACCCCGGCGACGACCGGCAGCCGGACCTCTCGCCGGAGGGCTTCGAGGCCCACGCCGAGATAGCACGCCGTTCCCTCGCCGCACTCGACGCCGCCCCGGTGACTACCGATCCCGCCGAGCTGGCCTGCGCCAGGCTGCTGCGGGAGCGACTCACCGCCGAACTCGCCGTCCACGACGCCGGTGACAACTACCGCCAGCTGCGGGCGATCGGCGCCCACGTCCACCAGGTCCGGGACATCTTCACCTTCATGCCCACCGCCACCGACGAGGACTGGGCGGCCGTGGCCGGGCGACTGCGCAATCTCCCCGGCGCGCTGGAGGGTTACCGGGCCACCCTCACCAAGGGGATCTCCCGCGACCTGCTCGCCGCCCCGCGCCAGGTGGACGTGGTCATCGGCCAGCTCACCGCCTGGACCGGAGGAACGGCAGACCGGGCGGCCGGACCGCAGGCGGGCGCTGGCGCCGACTGGTTCGCCGGCTTCGTCGCGGGCGGTCCCGAGTCGCTCCGCGCCGAACTGGACGCCGCCGCCCTGCGAGCCACCGCCGCGGTCGCGGAGTTCCGGGACTGGATGCGGGACACCTACGCCCCCGCCGCCGCCGGCACGCCGGACGCCGTCGGCCCCGAGCGCTACCTGCGTGCCGCCCGCTACAACACCGGCGCCGACCTCGACCTGGAGGAGGCGTACGACTGGGCCTGGAGCGAGTTCCACGGGACTCTCGCCGACATGCAGGCCGCGGCCGCCGGCGTCCTGCCCGGCTCGACTCCGCTGGAGGCCATGCGCCACCTGGAGCGGCACGGCCACGCGGTCAAGGGCGAGGAGGGCATCCGCGACTGGCTGCAGCAGCTCATGGACGGGGCGATCGATGCCCTCGACGGCCGCCACTTCGACATCACCGGACCGATACGCAAGGTCGAGTCCCTGATCGCGCCCGCGGGCAGCGTCGGAGGGCCCTACTACTCGGGCCCCAGCCTCGACTTCAGCCGCCCCGGCCGGACCTACCTGCCCACACTCGGCCGGGAGTCCTTCCCGACCTGGCAGCTCGTCAGCACCTGGTACCACGAGGGCGTGCCAGGCCACCACCTGCAGCTCGCCCAGTGGGTCGCCGTAGCCGACCGGCTGAGCCGCTACCAGGCCACGCTGGGCATCGTCAGCGCCAACATCGAGGGCTGGGCACTGTACGCCGAGCGGCTCATGGACGACCTGGGGTTCTTCGCCGAACCCGGCTACCGCATGGGTTTCCTGGACGGGCAGATGCTGCGGACCATCCGGGTGATCATCGACATCGGGATGCACCTGCGGCTCGCCATCCCCGCCGACTCCGGCTTCCATCCCGGCGAGCGCTGGACCCCGGCCCTGGCCGCGGAGTTCATGGCCACCTACAACGGCGCCTCGGCCGAGGAGCGGGGCGGCCAGATCGACCGCTACCTGGGCTGGCCGGGCCAGGCCATCGGGTACAAGCTCGGCGAACGCGTCTGGCTGGCAGGCCGCGAAGCCGCCCGGCGGCGCCAGGGCCCCTCCTTCGACCTCAAGACCTGGCACATGAAGGCCCTCTCCCAGGGCTCCCTGGGCCTGGACGATCTGGCCGGCAACCTCTCGGCGCTGTAGGTCCCGACAGCGTCGGACGAGCCGCGCAGCGCCGAACCGCGCTGTCCTGGCAGGGCAAGGAGCCCCCCAGGGCAGCACACCGGCCGGCCCGATGTGCGGTCCAGTGTCGTTGGGGCGCCCGCCCGACCACGACCAGGCTGAGACACGTGACCACTATGAGAGGGTGACGTATGAGTCTTCGTCCGGGGCTCTTTCTGTTGCTGCGTCACCTGGTGGTCGCATTGTGGTCGCCGGGCCACATCGGCCAGGGCGCTGATGGTTCTCCTGTTGCTGTCTGCTGATACGCGGGCAGTTGCCGGTGCGGGCGTGGGCGCTGGCGCCAGGGGCGCTGGGCGCGACAGACGAGGTGTCCGAGTCGGCGTTGTCGCGGGTCCAGGCGACGGCGTCGACGGCCGCGCGGGCGGCGAGGCGGGTGATCGACGATATGCGGTCGCTGCTCACGGTAGAGGGTGCTTCGAGAGCCTGATGACGTCTCAACGGCGCCCGCCGGTGCGTACCTCCTGCAGGAGGCCCCAGGTGAAGTCGGCGATGTACGGCCGAGGCAGGCCCTGCGGGTCGGCGGCGAACTCGAGCCGCCACCGGGTCGGCGCGGTGCCCTCGCGGAGCATGGCCGGCAGGAAGGCCGCCGCGACGTCCGAGACGACACAGCTCCACGGGATCAGGTCGGCGAGCGGACGCAGGACGGGCCGCGGCGCGTCGGCGGGGCGCACCACCGGCCACTCGTTCCACATCGCGTCGCCGGTGCCCTCGGGGCCGAGCGGGACCTCGAAACGCAGCTCGGGTCAGAGCGGCAGCGCCCACTGCCGTGCCGTGCAGGTGAGGTCGCCGATCCTGTGGAGGAGGACCGACTGCGGTGGGC
Source organism: Kitasatospora sp. NPDC032757 (assembly GCF_055579305.1). Lineage (NCBI taxonomy): Bacteria > Bacillati > Actinomycetota > Actinomycetes > Kitasatosporales > Streptomycetaceae > Kitasatospora > Kitasatospora sp. NPDC032757. The sequence continues at coordinate 5,783 of NZ_JBVINN010000076.1, forward strand.
CGAGGACCGTGGTGTGGCAGGCTGCCCCGCGCGGGAAACGGGACGAACGGGTCATCGCCTGCCAGCGGTTGTTCGCTTCGCGCATCGCGGCGCGGGCGCACTTCGTTGCGGGCCATGACGTCCTCCAGGAGCGGTGGCGAGAACCATAGAAGAATGAAATCTGTTTTCATCTAGAACATCCAGCGCAGGCGCTACTGGCTGCCCGACGAGAGCCGGTACGCCCTTTCGATGGTGCGGCCCGCGAGGGCGGCGGCTGGGGCGGGCGGCGGCTGGGGCGGGCGTGGCGGCGCCCGTGAAGGCCGCGAAGTGGCGCGAGTTGATCGGCGGCTGACGGGCGGGGTTCGGCGCAACATTTCGCGCGGCCCGATGCGTGACTACTGGTGGCGCCGGTACGACGGCGCCGCGAATCGGGGCAGGGGGCCGGGATCGGATGTCACCGGAACGTGAGAGTCAGTTCGACGAGTTCGTCGCGGCGCGCTACGCGGCGCTGCGCCGCACGGCGTATCTGCTGTGCGGGGACTGGCATCGGGCCGAGGACCTGGTGCAGGCCACGCTGATCAAGCTGTACGCGCGCTGGTCCCGGCTGCGGGACCCGCAGTCCGCGGCGGGCTACGCCCGTACCACGCTGACCCGCACCTACATCGACGGCCGGCGCCGGCGTTCCAGCGGTGAACTCACCGGCCTGGACCTGCCGGAGCAGGCCGCGGCCGGGCCGGACAACGACCGACGGCTCGCGCTGCTGGCGGCGCTGGCCCAGGTGTCGCCCCGCTACCGGGCCGTCCTGGTGCTGCGCTACTGGGAGGACCAGAGCATCGAGGAGACCTCGGCGATCCTCGGCGTGAGCACCGGAGCCGTGCGCTCCGACGCACACCGGGGCCTGGCCCAGCTGCGGGCGATCCTCGGTGAGTCGCTCAGCGAGATCGCCGCAATCTGACGCGGGGAGAGGAGAGAGGCATGACATCGCAGAACGACGCAGAGCAGGTCCACCGGATGACCGCCGCCCTGTTCCAGGAGGTGTTGGCGCAGCCGGAGCCGGACCCGCCGCCGGTGCTGGACGAGGTGCGGACAGGCGGTCGCAGGTTGCGCCGCAGGAGGCGGCTGGCGGTCGGGGTGGGCGCGCTGGCCGTGCTGGCGCTGTGCGGGACGGGCACGGTGGTAGCGGGGGGATCGCGCCCGACGTCGGTGGGGCCGGCGGCCGGGGGCACGGGCAGGCCGGTACGCCAGGACGGCATGCACCAGCTCGACAAGTGGCACGACCGGATGCTCGCCGCGCTGCGGGCGAACCTTCCGGCGGGCTACGTGAACGTCGTCGACGGCAGCGGCCCGACCACTTTCGAGCTGGTCCGCGAGGACGGGGGCACCGTGGCGGTCGCGGCCGTCATGGGCAACCCACTCCCGGCCGGGACGTATCCGCGCAGCCCCTGCGACGCGGCCGGGCCTGCCGGGCAGGCGTACTTCGCGGACTGCCGATCGGTCACCCTCTCGGACGGCTCGACCGGCTGGCTGAGCAAGGGCACCACGAACCCGGTCACCGGCGTCACGCTGGCCACCCCGCAGGGAAAGGTGTTCGGACTCGGCGGTGTTCCCAGCGGCGGCGGCCACGACGTCGGCCCGGCCCCACTGGGCGACCTCGAAGCCCTGGTCCGCGCCCCTGAGGTGGCCGCAGTGCTCCAGGGTGTCCCGATGAACGCGCCGAGCTGAGCCGCGGCACGGGTACTCCGTACCGGCGGCGCTGGACCAGGTGCTCGGGCAGCGGGGCCGCGTGCAGGACGGCGCGACCGGAGACGGCGCGGGTGAGGGCGTCGTAGAGGCGGCGCAGGCCCGTTCGCGCCTCCGGTTCGCCGCCGACGACGGTGCTGATGCCGTGCGCGGCCACTCTCTCTTCGCGAGGTGACGCGGGTCACATCATTCCCATGTCACGAACGGAAGGGCAGCTTGCGTCTGGTGGTCGTCCGCACGGCGGGAACGGTCGACACGAAAGAGGCAGTAGAACGATGAACGCGACAGCAGCGCAGCAGCACGAGGTCCTGGTCCTGGGCGCCGGTTACGCCGGGCTCTCCGCCGCGATCCAGCTGGCGGCCCGCACCAGGAAGCGTGGGAACCTGCGAGTGACGCTGGTCAACCCTTACGACACTTTCACCGAGCGGCTCCGGCTGCACATGACCGCCACCGGCCAGGAGACGGCCGAGATGAACGTCCCGGAACTGTTGGACGGCACCGGGGCCGGCTTCGTCCGCGGCTGGGTCACCGCCGTGGACGCCGAGGCAAAGACCGTCCGGATCGACGACGACCGCATCCTGCGCTACGACACCCTGGTCTACGGCCTGGGCAGCATCGCGGACACCGTCGCCGTCCCCGGCGTGGACGACCACGCCTACACCCTGAACAGTCCGCAGGACGCCGCCCTCCTCGCCGACCGGCTGGCCCGGCTCGACGGCGGGACCGTCGTGGTCGGCGGCAGCGGTCTCACCGGCATCGAGGCCGCCGCGGAGATCGCCGAGCGGCACCCGGAACTCCAGGTGGTGCTGCTGGGCCGGCAGGAGCCGGGCGCGAGCATGCACCCGAAGGCCAAGGCCTACCTGGACGCGGCGCTCGCCCGGCTCGGCGTGCAGGTGCGCAGCGGCGTCGAGGTGGTCAAGGTGCTGCCGGACAGTGTCGAGCTCGCGGACGGCTCCGGCATCGAGGCGGCCGCGGTGCTGTGGACCAGCGGCACCCGCGTGTCCCCGCTGGCCGCGGCCGCGGGCCTGACCGTCGACGAGCGCGGCCGGGTGGTGACCGACAGTGCGTTGCGTTCGGTCTCCCACCCGGACGTCTACGCCGTGGGCGATGCGGCGGCGATCCGTCAGGGTTTCGGCGTGATGCACGGGACCTGCCAGAGCGGGATGCCCACCGGAGTGCACGCGGCTCTGTCGATCCTGCGGGTACTGGCCGGCAAGGAGCCGAAGCCCTTCCGCTTCGGCTACTACCACACCCCGGTCATCCTGGGCCGCGGCGACGCCGTCGTGCAGTTCACCCACCCCGACGACAGCCCGCGCCGGATCGTGCTGACCGGCAAGCGGGCCGCGAAGTACAAGGAGACGGTCACCGCAGCGCCGTGGCCGACCTTTCTCCGCATGAAGAAGATGCCCGCCTCGGGCGCCCTCTGGCCGCACGGCGGCCGCTACACCCGCTTCAGGAGCGCCAAGTGACCCATCCGCAACCGGCCGGCCCCGACCAGCTCGCCTTCCAGCAGTACCGCACCCTGCTCTTCTCCGTCGCCTACCGTATCCTCGGCTCCGCCGTCGATGCCGAGGACGTGGTCCAGGACGCGTGGCTGAAGTGGTCGGCGGCCGACCGTTCCCAGGTCGCCGACCCCAAGGCCTACCTGACCCGGATCGTCTCCAACCTGTCGATGGAGCGGCTGCGTTCGACCCGCCACCAGCGCGAGACCTACGTCGGGCCGTGGCTGCCCGAGCCGATCCTCACCGGCCCGGACACCGCCGACGGCGTCGCCACGGCGGACTCGGTCTCCATGGCTCTGCTGGTCGTCCTGGAGACGCTGAGCCCCCTGGAACGCGCGGTGTTCGTCCTGAAGGAGGTCTTCGCCTTCAGCTACGCGGAGATCGCCCAGGCGGTGGAACGCTCGGAGGCGGCGGTCCGGCAGGCCGCGCACCGCGCCCGCGAGCACGTCCAGGCCCGCCGGCCCCGGTTCAGGGCGGACCGCGCCCGCCAACGCGACGTCACCGAGCGGTTCTTCGCGGCAGCGACGGGCGGCGACATCAACACCCTCATGGAACTGCTCTCCCCGGACGTGACGCTGTGGACCGACGGCGGCGGCAAGGTCCGCCAGGCCCTCAAGCCGGTCATCGGCCTGGAGACCGTGGCCGGATGGTTCGCCGCGCTCGGCACCGCGACCTACCAAGGCATCGAACCCGGTCAGATGCGGGCAGAGCTCACCTGGATCAACGGCAGCCCGGGCGTGGTCTTCCACGGCCCGGACCGGGTGGTCGCCACGATGACCTTCGACTTCGACCCGGAGGGCCGCATCTCGGCCATCCACAACGTGGCCAACCCCGACAAACTCCACGCCGTCGCCGACGGCACTCGACACGAACTCCCCTGAACGGCCCCGTCGTTGTGGACCCCTCCGGAATCCCCGTGGTGGCCGGGCCCGGCCGCCGCTCCCCCACCGCCGGGCCCGGGCCCGGCGAGGTGTCGGCACCCGACACGGCCGCCACCGCCGCCTGGCAGCCGCTGGAGAGAGGCGAGCAGCCCGTGCGGGCGTGTCCTGCCTGCACCCTGCGCCACACCCGGGGAACCACCGGCCTAGCCCACGTCCACCCGCCCGCGCACCGCACCCTGTGCCCGCGCCACCACCGCTGGAGCCCCGGCCCCGACACCAGCCTGACCACCGCCGCCCTGCCCGAACTCGGCCAGGCCTGGCGCGACCACCAGCGCCTGATCCGCCACCCGCGCGCCGCCGCGGCGCTCAGCTGGGCAGGCGCCATCACCACCCGCTGGTAGGACCAGCAGACCCACCGCGCCGCACGCCGGCAGCACCGGCTCCACTACCTCGCCGACGCCAACCCCCACGCCACACCGACCACACAGTCCTGGGCCCTGTACGCGCGAGAACTCGTCACCTACCCCGAGACGATCACTCTCGCCCGTGTCCTGGCCACCGCACGCCTGCCCCGGCAGCCACGACAAGGCCCCCGCGCCTCAGGCCCATCCCGCCATCACCGCGTTCCCGACCCACACCGCCCACCAGCTCCGCCTCGAACGCCTCGCACCCCCACCCGGCGACCTCCTGTGGACCTGGATCCACCACCCACGCACCAGCTGAACCCCGACAAACCACACGTCGCCCACCTGTGGGGCTACCGACAGACCAGCAAGCAACCCCAGGACATCTCAGACAACCCACGATTCCCGACCCATCACCGATACCCACAGGCCAGAACCCCGCACAGCGATCCCACCCAACAGAAACCGATCAAGAAACCGCGCGCCACCCGAGGCGCGGCTGCGGGTCGGGCACATCCTGGCCGTCACCCGCACCCAGGCCGCGTTCGTGGCCGGCGCCCGGAAGGCGGGCGACGAGTGCGCGCCGCTGGACTTCCTGCCCGAGGTCTACCACCGTTACGGCGAAGGCCGGGACACGGAGGCCTTGGAAGAGGCTCGGTCCGACCTGGATGCCGCACGGGAGGCCAACCGGGACCTGGCAAGAGCCCTTAACCAACGCGGTTGATCTGCGATGTCCCACCGTGCACGGGTCCCTGAAGCCGCCACGGCACGACGGCTGTCGCGGCGGCGGCCCGGTTCACGCCGTCTCAACGCCTACATGAGTGCGGTGATGTCGAGGCTCATCAATCTCGTCGAGCAAGGCGACTGCGAAGTCGTGGTGAGAGATGCGGCTGGCAGCGTCGGCGGAAGCGGTGGAGTAGCGCCCAGAGCGCGTCCCGTCAGGATCGAAGTCGCCCGCTGGACTGACGATCAGCCAGTCCAGCGCGGTAGTCGAGGTGCGCAGCACACCTGCCCCGGCTGCATGAGCGAGGCAGAAGGGCCGGTACTCCGGCGGAAAGCCGGGGCTGTCCATCAACGGCGTCCCGTCGGTGGTCTCCAGAACGGCCGCCAGGCCGACGACGACCAACCGGCCCACACCGGCTTTCGGCAGCCCGTCCGAGAGCGCTTGCGCAGCGGTTTTGAAGAACACGTCAGCCTGGGCGCCAGGGTCGTAGGCAGCCATGATCGCAGCGTCTTGCCCGTTCGCGAGGTCCGCAACGGAGTCGGCGTCGGTGACATCACCGACGAGCAGGCGGACTCCCGCCCCTTCAAGATCCCGGTACTTGTCCGGATCCCGGACGACCGCGGTGACATGGTGCCCGCGCCGGACCGCCTCGGCAACAACTGCCCGTCCAGCACGGCCACCTGCGCCGAAAACAATGATCTTGCCCATGCGGCTACCTCGCTTCGTCTCAACAGGCTCTGCCTGCTGACTCCGCAAAGTAGCCGGACCCATGGTTACCTCCTGGATACCGAACTACCGTGGCCCCTGTGACAAAGCCTCTGGACCCGGACATGTTCGACCCGCTCTGCCCCTCTGAGCTGATGCCGATCCGGGTGGGCGACAAGTGGGCCGGGATGATCATCCAGTGTCTTGAAGACGGCCCACGGCGGTTCTCCGAACTACGAACACCGCTGCGGAACGTCACGCCGAAGGTCCTCACCCAGTCACTCCGGACCCTGGAACGTGACGGCTACGTCATCCGCACCGTCCATGTCGAACCATCCCGCCACGTCGAGTACGAACTGACCTCGCTCGGCCGGAGTCTCCTCGATCTACTGGGCGTGGTCCGCGCATGGGCCGAAACTCACCTGGACGAGCTCATTGACGCCCGCGAGGCAGCAGAGCGGAGCACACCCACCGGCTGACGCGCCAGGCCATCCGAACGACGGTTGGCGCCATACCTGTTGCACCCGCCACTCTGACCTCACCCGGCGCCGAGCTGCACAAAGTGGACTCCACCCGCCTCGCACCACAGGGTTACCCCCAGAGAGGGCTGCGCACCGCCGGCGCGCAGAGCATCCTGCCGGCCCGGCAGCAGCACTACGTGGTCTTCCCACGGCTGCTGTTCGTCCTCGCCGACACCGGCGAGC
>NZ_JBVINN010000077.1:0-12173 GCF_055579305.1 Kitasatospora sp. NPDC032757
CGCTCCCGCAACCCAGCAAGATCACTACGCCTAACGCCCACGGTCCTCGCAACTCCCACAGATTGCGGGTGTTGCGAGGACCGTTAGAACCCAAGAGGTAAGGAGGAGTGGTCCGGGCCTTCCCCGTGCAGCCGGGCGCCGGCCCGGCGTGCGGCCGTCACGCCGTGGTGTACCGCCCGGCCGGGCGTGGCAGGCCGTAGTGCTCGCGCAGGGTGTTCCCGGTGTAGCCCTCGCGGAACAGGCCGCGTGCCCGCAGGATCGGGACCACCTGCTCGACGAAGTCGTCCAGGCCGCCGGGCAGGACCGGCGGCATGATGTTGAAGCCGTCGGCCGCGCCCTGGGTGAACCAGGTTTCGATGTGGTCGGCGAGTTGCTCGGGGGTGCCGACCACGACCTGGTGGCCCCGGCCGCCGCCGAGCCGCCCGACGAGTCGGCGCAGGGTCAGCCGGTCGCGCTCGGCGAGGTCGCGGATCAGCTCGAAGCGGCTCTTGGCACCGTTGATCTCGGTGACCGGCGGCAGCGGCGGCAGCGGCTGGTCCAGCGGGTGGTCGGTGAGGTCGACACCGAGCACGGTGGAGAGCACGCCGACCGCGCGGGCCGGGTTGATCAGCGCGTCCAGCTCCTCCTCCAGCGCGCGTGCCTCCGCCTCGGTGGAGCCGAGGACGGGGACGACGCCGGGCAGGATCTTCACCCGGGCCGGGTCGCGGCCGGCCTCGGCGGTCTGGCGCTTGAGGTCGCCGTAGAAGGCCTGCCCCTCCGCCAGCGTCTGCTGCGCGGTGAACACCGCCTCCGCCCAACGGGCGGCGAAGGCCCTGCCGTTGTCGGAGGATCCGGCCTGCACGAGCAGCGGGTGGCCCTGCGGGCTGCGCGGGATGTTCAGCGGCCCGCGCACCTGGAAGTGCTTGCCGACGTGGTCGATGTCGTGCACCCGGCCCGGGGCGGCGAAGGCCCCGCTCGCGCGGTCCAGCAGCAGCGCGTCGTCCTCCCAGCTGTCCCACAGCGCGGTGACCACGTCGAGGAACTCGGCGGCCCGCTCGTAGCGGACGGCGTGGTCCTGGTTGGCGCTGCGGCCGAAGTTCTGGGCGGCGCGGTCGCCGGCCGAGGTGACGATGTTCCAGCCGGCCCGCCCGTGGCTGATGCGGTCCAGCGAGGCGAACTGCCGGGCCAGGTTGTAGGGCTCGGAGAAACCGGTGGAGACGGTGCCGATCAGGCCGATCCGCGTGGTCACCGTGGCCAGCGCGGTGAGCAGGGTGAACGGCTCGAAGTGGCTGATCAGGCCCCAGCCCCCGTCGGAGCGGGCCTCCACGCCGTCGGCGAGGAACACCGAGTCGAAGGAGGCCGCCTCGGCGGCCCGGGCGAGCCGCTGGAAGTGCGCGACGTCACCTGCGGCGGACGGGTCGGTGCGGGGGTGGCGCCAGGCGGCCTCGTGGTGGCCGACACCCATCAGGAAGAGATTGAAGTGGAGTTGGCGCTCGGTGGGACTTTCGGGCATGACGGAACGCTCCGGAGCTCGGAAGGCGGGCGGGGAAAGGGGATTGACCCGATTCTCCGGCCCGTCCTCCGGTCGTTCAACGATTCACCTGGCGGTGGAATTAATGCGCCGTTGACGAGGGCTCAACGCATCGCCCGGGCGGTCGGGCTCCCGGCCGTCCGCAGCTCCATCGGCCGCTGGTAGACGCTGTCGAGCACCCCGGCGCAGGCCGCCACCGCCAGCACCTCGACGCCGAAGGCGGTCGCGGTGACCAGCTGTTCGGGTGCGGCGTTGGAGTGCAGCCGGACCTGCTCGGCCAGGTACGGGCGCAGGCGGGGAGCCACCGACATCCCGGCCTCGCTGACCACCAGGACCTCGGGGTTGAGGACGTCCAGCAGCAGGCCGGCGGCGGGAGCGACGAGCCGGAGCCGCTCCTCGAAGAGCCGGATCGCGGCGGGGTTCCCGGTGCCGGTCAGGTCCAGCAGCAGGCCGAAGTCGGGGGCGGGGACCAGGCCGAGGGCGTGGGCCCGCCGGGCGAGGGTCCGGTCCGCCACGGTGGCCTGGAGGCAGCCGGTACGCCCGCAGGAGCAGGGCTCGGTGGAGCCGGGTACGGCGAGGTGGCCGATGTCGCCCGCGCGGGACCGCCGCCCGCGCAGCACGCTGCCGCCGGTGGCGATGGCCGCGTCGACGACGTTGCCGACGAACAGCTGGACCAGTTCGGTGGCCGTGCTGCCGGCGCCGAACAGCAGCTCCGCCTGGGCCAGCGCCCGGGCGTGGCTGTCGACGTGCACGGGCAGCCGGGTGGCGTCGGCCAGGACGTCGCGGACGGGGACGTCGTGCCAGCCGAGCGGGCCGTGGGCGACGACGCTGCCGCTCTCGGAGTCCACCCAGCCGCCGGTGACCACTCCGAGGCCGAGCACGGAGTGGCCGGTGGCCCGACGGGCCAGGAAACCCGGCAGGTGGGCCCGGATGGTGCCCAGGACGGCGCCGGCGTCGCCGCGCCGGGGCAGGCGCTCGTGGGCGACCACCCGTCCGCGCAGGTCCAGCAGGGCGAAGGTGAGCCACGGCACGCCGATGTGCACCCCGCAGGCGAGGTGGTGACGGGTGTCGATGTCCAGCGGCAGCTGCGGGCGCCCCGCCCTGGGCGGACCGTCCGGCGGGGGCAGTACGCGCAGCAGCCCGAGGGCGGTGAGGTCGGCGGTGTGCCGGGAGACGGCGGCCGGGCTGAGGGCGGTGGCCCGGCCGACGGCGCTGCGGGTCAGCGGGCCGCCGGTCAGTACCGCGCGCAGCACGGCCCCGGCCCCGCCGCCTTCGGTGGGCAGCGGGGCCCTGTCGTGCGTGGGCGGGGCAACCAGGGAGAGCATGCGGTCGATGCTCCCAGCGGCGTGTTGCACGGGCGTGGCGAGGGCGTGAAGCGGCCCGGCGGGTGCCCGGGCGGGGGCGCGTCATCGAGTTCGCCCAGGCCGGGACCGTCGGTCCGTCGTAGCCGCGATCCCGCACCGGCGAGCCGGGAGAGCACCGCCGCCGTACGGCGGGTGTTCCAGGGTGTTCACCAGAGAGGGTTCCAGGGGCGCGGGAGTAACCCGTCCTCCCTGTCCCGCAGGTGTGGAGCTCCCGGCCGGGTCGGGGCCGGGAGCGTCATTCGTCCCAGGCGGCGGCCGTGCTCCCGGCGGTCATGACCAGCCAGCCGAGGGCGGGGATGCCCAGGGTGACGGCGAGCGGCCACTGCGTCGACATGAGGATGAGGCTGCCGAAGAACGAGAGGAAGGTGAGGAAGGCGGCGATGAGGAAAGGGCCCGCCTGCGCGCCGGAACGCCACCAGGTCAGGCCGTGGGCGGTGAGCGCCGATCCCAGGCCGGCCAGGAGGGCCACCTTCAGGCTGGTCAGCCAGGGCGTGCTCGGGTTCTGGGCGCGGTGCCCGTGGTAGGAGAGCTCGGACACGTGCCCCCGAAAGACCGCCAGGTCCACGTCCAGGCCGACTTTCGCGTCGTCGTAGAAGGCCTTGCCGACGGTGTAGCTGTGCTTGGGGGCCGTCTCGCGTGCCACGGTCAGCAGGTAGGTGGTGCCTTCGTCGCTGTGGTCGGCCCTCCGCGCCGTCACCTTGCCGGTCTCGTGCAGTACGCAGTCCGTGCCGGGCGTGGCCGCCGCGGTGCCGCACATCGGGGCGTGGCGGTAGGCGCCCACCGCGTGGTAGCCGTCGACGAACCAGGTGAAGCCGAGCACGGTGGTGGCCAGTCCGGCCACCAGGAACAGGACCTGCGTCAGCACACGGACGACCGGCCCGGCGATCCGCCGGAATCCGCCGGGCGGCCTCGCGTCCCTGATTCGCGCGTTCATCGCAACCCCCTCGATCGCGTAACCCGGGCACCTCCCCGACGCCCGGCAACGATGCTTCCAGGGGCGTGGCCGTCGGGGGGAGGGGGCACGGCGTCCTTGTGACGAACTTGTGGAAGTCCGATCGGCGGGCCGGGTCAGCGCAGCAGGCTGGCTGCCGGTTCGTCGAGCAGCGCGGTGACCGCGTGCCCGGTCCGCCGGGCGTGAGGGCGGGCGTGAAGGCGGGCGTGAGGGCGGGCGTGAAGGCCGGCGTGAAGGCCCCGGGGCGTCACGACCACAGATGGTCGCCCAGGGACGTGCCCTCCGAGGCGCCGGGGAGGACGTAGGCGACGGCGGAGGCGGTGTGTTCGACGAAGGGGTTGAGGGCGTCGCGGGCGGCGAGGCGGTCCTGGACGCGGTTGAACTGGCCCGGGTCGCGCATGAACGCGCAGAAGAGCAGGCCGCGGTCGCCGGGGGCGTCGTCGTAGCTGTAGCCCCGGCGGAGCATGCGGGCGCCGCCGTCGAGACGGGGGCCGGTGAGGCGCACGTGGGCGGCGGCCGGGATGACGTAGGCGCCGTCCGGGTGCTTGGCGTAGAGGTCGGGCTCGTCGTGTTCGGCGGTGCCGGTCAGCGGGGCGCCGTCGCCGGCACGGCGGCCCATCGCGAGGTTCTGCTTCTCCTCGGGGAGCGCGGCGAAGGCGGCGGTGTCCATCCGGATCCGCCGGTAGACCAGGACGGTGGCGTTCTCGTGCGGCCCCGGCGGGCCCCAGACCCACTGTCGGGCGGCGTCCTCGTCCGGGTTGGCGGTGCCGTCCTTGAAACCGAACAGGTTGCGGGGTGTGGCGCCCGGCTCCGTCCCGGGCAGGAAGCCGGACTGCGACCAGCGGGGCGTGGCGCCGGCGGAGTGGGCGGCCGTGGTGGCGAGTTCGGTGACGACGGCGAGCGTCCAGTGGTCGGCGGCGCAGAGTTGGAGCAGCACGTCGCCACCGCTGCGCGCCGGGTCGAGGCGGTCGCCGGGGAACGGCGGCAGCTCGGCCAGTCCGGCGGGGACGGCGAGGGCGAGCCTGGTGGCGAGGGCGGGGCCGAGGCCGACCAGCGAGGTCAGCCGGGTGGTGCCGTCGGCCCGCAGGCGCGGGTCGGGCGAGGGGCCGGACCCGGCCGTCGCCGCGGCCAGGATGCGGGTCCAGCCGGCGAGGAGGGTGCGCAAGGCCTCCCGGTCCGCGGCGGCGGAGGTCGGCGGGAGGTCGAAGGCGACGAGTTTCGTCGCCGGGAGCTGACTGGACGTCAGACCGGACTGCCGGGCGCCGTGGAACGGAGCCGGCGCCTCGGGCGGTGGCCCACCGAGCGCGGTGGCGCGGCCCGGCGGGCGGTCGCCGTCCGCCAGTTCGCCGGCCGCCGCCCCGAGACCGGCGGCGAGCACCGCACCGGCCGCCAGCAGCGCCCGTCGCCGCCCGAGACCGGGCATGACGGGCGGGCTCGACGGCGACGCGTTTTCCGGTTCGGTGGGCATGCGCCCTATTGGAGACGATAGAACACATGCCATGCAAATCACGTCGCCTGATCGTCAGTCAACTCCCATGGCCACCGTGGCCGCGACCGCCCTGGTCATCGCGGTCGCCCTGACCGCGGGGTGCTCCTCCGCGGGCCCGGCCTCGGACGACGCCAGGCATCCGGCCGGGAGCGTGGTCCGCGTGCCGGAGGACTTCCCCACCGTCCAGAAGGCCGTGGATGTCGCGCGCGAGGGCGACACGGTGCTGATCGGCCCCGGCACCTACCCCGAGAGCGTCCACGTCACCAAGCGGAACGTCGTGGTGCGCGGGACGGACCGCTCCACCGTGGTGCTCGACGGCGGGCTCAAGCTGGCCAACGGCATCACCGTCACCGGCCCCGGCTCGGTGGTGGAGAACCTCACCGTCCACGGCTACCTCGCCAACGGCGTCCTGTTCACCGGCGTCACCGACGCGAAGCTGCAGCAGCGCGGCGCGGGCGGCTCGGCGTACGACCCGCTGGACACCACCCGCTTCCCGCCCGTGGAGGGCTTCCGCGCGACGCGGGTGACGGCGTACAACAACGGCCTGTACGGCATCTACGCCTTCGACGCGCGCGCCGGCGTGATCGAGGACTCCTACGCCTCCGGACACGCCGACTCCGGCATCTACGTCGGCCAGTGCAAGCCCTGCGACACCCTGGTGCGCGGCAACACCGTGGAGCGCAACGCGGTCGGCGTCGAGCTGACCAACGCCTCGGACGGCCTGTCGATCCTGGGCAACCGCGTGGCCGGCAACCGGGTGGGCGTCACGGTCAACTCCAACGACCTGGAGGCGCTGGCCCCGCAGCACGGCGCGGTGATCGCGGGCAACGTGGTCGTCGACAACAACGCCGCAGACACGCCCGAGCAGGCGGACGGGGGCTTCGGGATCGGCATCGGGATCGGCGGCGGCACCGCGAACCGGGTGGAGCGCAACCTCGTCCGGGGCAACCGCGCGGCCGGGGTGATCGTCACCGACCCGCCGGGGCACCCGGCGAGCGGCAACCGGGTCGAGGGCAACCAGGTGGACGGCAACGGCGCCGACCTGGTGCTCGCCTCGGCCGACCCCGGCAACTGCTTCGGCGGAAACCGGCCCGCCACGCAGAGCCCGGACGGCCTGGAGGCCGCGGCGGCCTGCGGCGGCCAGGGGCGCGGGACGCTGTCCCCGGGCCGCACGGCTCCGGTTCAGGCGCCGCCCGGTGTCCCGTTCAGCCGGGTGCCGGCACCGCCCGCGCAGCCGTCACTGCCCGACCCGACGGTACCCGGCCGCCCGGCGACCGGTCTGCCGGGCGCGGTGGACCCGGGGGCGTACCCGCTCCCGACGGACGCCGGCACGCTCCCGGCGCGGCCGGCGGGGTGAGGGGCGCAGCCGAGGGGATGAGGGACGGCCGAGGCGGCGGGCGGCGGGCCGGGGTCAGCCGGTGAGCCAGGGCGCCTCGGGCAGCCTGGCGCCGGTGTCCTGCCCGGCGAACTCCACCGTGGTCGGGGTGCCCAGGCCCGGCATCCGCATCGTCATCCGCCGCAGCGTGCCGTCGCCGTCGACCCAGTAGGTCAGCGGCGACCGCCCGCCGTCGGGCGCGGCGCCCTGGGCGCGCGGGCCGGCGAACCGGTCGTAGGTCCGGCCGTCCAGGCGGTCGCTGCCGAGCCAACGGGCCCCGGACTGGGCGAGCAGCAGCGGGTTGTCCGGCCGGTCGGCGCCGAGTTGGACCAGCAGCTGGAGCCCGGCGTCCAGCGGGTCCGCCGTGTAGGTGCGCGGGGACCAGCCCTGCCGGGGGACGTGCTCGGCCTGCTGCCAGGCCGAGCCGTCGGCACCGGCCGGTTCGGGGGCGAGCCCGAGACCGCCGGCGTCCCAGACGACCAGGCCGTGGTCGAGCGGGCCGCTCGCCCCGGTGACCCGGTAGCGGCCCACGCCCCGGCGGGTGCGGTAGTCCACGACGCCCTCGACCCGGACGTCGACGCCCCCGCCCTCGGCGGCGGTGAGTGCCACCGTGACCGGGCTGGCCTGGAACAGGTTCAGGCGCGACAGGGCCAGCCGGGAGGCCTCGTCGACGGTCACCGCCCGCTCCCCGGTCCCGTCGGCGACGGTCCGGTAGGCGACGACGCCGCCCGCCGCGACGGCGCACGCCACGAGCGCGATCACGGCCCTGAGCCGGACGGCCCGGCGACGCGGCCCACCGGTGTCGGCCGCCGCCCTCCCGGGCTCGGCTCTCCGAGGCGCCGCCTTCCGGCCCTCGGCCTTCCGGGCTTCGGCCTTGCGGGCTGCCGCCTTGCGGGGCTCCGCCGTCCGGGCCATGCGCTTGCCTTCTCTCGTCGGTCGGTCACGACAGTCGGGCGGGTCCGGGGACCGGAGTCCGCGGACCCGCCCGATCGGTGCCGGTCCTTCAGGACCGCCACGCAGGGCGTGCTACTGCTCCCGGGCCCTTCGCCGGCGGGCCAGCAGTACCAGCGCCGCGCCGAGCGCGGTCGCCGTGCCCGCACCGGCCAGCATCACCGGGATCCCCTCGCTCGCACCGGTGCCGGGCAGGTGCGATCCGGGGGCGGGGGCCGGCGGGGCGGGCGGGGTCGCCGCCGGGCTCGGCAGCGTCGGAGCCTGCGTCGTCGGCGTCGCCTCGGTCGGTGCCGGGGTCGGCGTGGGCGTGGGCGTCCCGGTCGGCGTCGGGGTGGGCGTCGGGGTCGGCGTGGGGATCAGCCGGTTGACGGCCGTCACCTCGACTCCGGCGGCCAGGTTGTCCGCGTTCAGCACCAGCGGCCCGAACACCGTGGTCTCCGGCGCGGAGTAGCCCTCCGGCGGGCTCACCTCCTGCCAGTAGTACGACCCCGGCGCACCGCTGCCCTTGCAGATCCCGTCGGCCCCGGTGGTGCAGGGGTCGCCGACCGCCGTGTCGGGCTTGTCGCCGGTGCTCTGCAGCCCCTCCTTGCCGTTGCTCTCCTTCCAGAGCCGGAACGTCGCGCCCGCCAGCGGCTTGCCGTCCTGGTCGTGCTTGACCAGGCGCAGCGCGCCCTCCTGCTGTCGGAAGCCGAAGTCGTAGGTGTGGTCGTTCTCGCCCGGTCCGCCCGTGGTGAGCGCTCGTTCGGCGTACTGCCCGCCCGCCGGGACCACGCCCTTGGAGTCGACGAACCGGTTGTCGCCGACGTCGGCGTCGGTCGGCACCCACTGGTACAGCGGGCCGCCCTTGGCGTAGTCGGCCGGGTTGTCGAGCCGGACGGTGTACTTCGTGTGCGGCTTGAGGCCGCCGGTGACGTTGGAGTCGTCGAAGTAGTACTCGCCGCGCTCCGTGGTCTTGGTGGTGCCGACCGGCTTCCCCGTCTCGTCGTAGAGGTTGACGGTCGCCCCCGGTACGGGGCGCTGGCCCGGGCGCTGGATGCCGCTGCGCTCGGGGTCGTACCAGACCCGGTTGCCGATCTGGAGCGGGGCCTGGTCGCAGAGCACCTCAAGGTCGCCCATTGAAGCGCCCTTGCCGAACGGGGTGGTAGTGCCCGCCGGGTTGAGCCGCAGGCCGAACTTCGGGTCCTGCGTGCCGTTCCGCTGGAGGAACGACGTGCCGTAGCCGAAGGCGGTGTGGTTGGGGTCGAAGGCGGAGGTCGCGATGGTGTTCTCGGCCTTGGAGAAGGCCATGCCGGCGAACGCCGTGTTGTGGTGACCGCCCCAGCCGGTGTCGAAGAAGCGGGTGCCCCGGGGGGACAGTCCGCAACCGCTGTTGGTGTCCATCACGTACGTGCCGTTGGCCGGGCAGGCCTTGTTCAGGTCACCGCCCGACATGACGACGGAGACGGAGCCCGGCGTGGGTCCGGCCGGTGCGCGGTCGCCGAAGCGGTCGCGGAAGGACAGCAGCATCGAGCCGTCGGTCTCGAAGGCGATCTCGCCCAACTCCGGCTCAGGCTGGGCCATGTAGGACGTGCAGGGCTGGCCGTTCTGCGAGGTCGGGTAGGTGTTGGTCCACGGGAACCAGCCCGCTCCGTCGCAGGCGCCCCCTCCGACGGTCGACTGGCGCGGGTAGTCCAGCGGCTGGTTCAGGACCGCCGCCGCGAAGGCCCCGGTGGCCGGGTCGAACGGCAGCACCACCGCGCGCAGGTCGGCCGCCCTGCCGGTCGACTCGCCCGAGCAGACTCCGCCGAGGTAGCCGGTGCCGTCCTGCAGTCCGAGGCCGAACGGCCGCCAGTCCCCGGCCGCGGGGCAGCCCGGGTCCGGGATCGGGTAGGCGGCCTTCGGTGCGGCCGCCGTGGGCCCGCTGGCGTCGTAGCGGTAGAGCTTGCGGTCGTTGAGGTTGACGACGAAGAGGTCCTTGCCGTCGTCGGTGACCTTGATGCCGCCGAGGCTCTCCTTGCCCGGCACCGCCAGGAACGCGTCGTCGGTGCCGGCGCCGTGGACGGTCGAGCCGGCGTCCGGGACGGTGGCGAACAGCGTGGTCCGCTTCTGCGCGAGGTCGGTCACGTAGATCGCGCCCGCGCCGCCGGGGCCGTAGTCCGTGGTGCGCTTGGCGACGGCCGAGGAGAACACCCGCCGGTCCGCCCGGTTCCACGCGATGCCGTACAGCGAGCCGGTCTCCGCGTTGGTGGCGAGGTCGGTCACGTTGACGTCCACGCCGTCCTGCCCGCGCGCGCTGTACGGGAAGGACACCAGCGTGCGCTGCGTCCCGCCCTCGCGCGTGGTCGGCTGACAGGCCGTCACCAGCGGCGCGTTCTTCTGGCAGTAGTCACCGGGGCTCCACAGCCCGGTGGTGTACGCCACGTTCTTGCCTCCGGAGAGGTCGACGAACTCCTCGTTGCTGCTCAGCTGGGTGGGAGCGCCGGTCAGACCCTGCCGCGAGGCGAAGGCCGGGAAGAGCTTGCCCGGCTTCGGATTCACCACCTGGACGCGGTACTTGCCGCCGGTGAGCTTGGCCGGCGCCAGCGTCACCGTGCCGTCCGCCGCCGTGGTGCCCTCGATGCCGGCGCCCGCGTCGTCCGTGAGCGTCACCTTCACGCCGGCCAGGCCGGGCTCCAGTGCGGGCGTCCACACCCCGCTCGTGTCCACGGCCCGCACCACGCGGACCGTCACCGTCCCGTCGCCTGCCTGCGGGAAGGCGGCCGGGGCCGCCACCAACGAGCCGGCGCCGATTCCGACGACCAGCGCCGCGGTGCCGCCCACGGCGCGGCGGCCGAACACACCCGGCCGCCGCCGCTCCGGGCCGCGCGCGGCACCGGGCCTCTGTTCACGTGTCGTTGTCATCCCTGCTCTCATCGTGCAGTCGGGCCTGCCGCCCCTACCTCGCGAAGGAGTTCACGCATGGGCGGGAAGCCGCTTATTCCTTAAAGGGATCTTAAAGGGGGTCCGCACAAGTTCGCAGGAAAACTAGGAACTTTGACGTTGCATCAGACGTTCCGACGGAGCCGGTCCGGCTCCGGCCCGGGGTGCGGCGAGCTCGAAGGGTTCGGGATCGAACAGGCACTCGGGGCTCTCCCCCCGCACCTGGACTTCCCCCTACAGTCGCCCTCATGAGACGTTGTCCGCTGCTCCACCGGCTCCGGCCGGCGCTCGCCGCATCCCTGCCGTACCTCCCGCTGGGAGACGGGCCCACGCCGGTACGCCCCCTGACGGAGCTCGGCTTCCGTTCTCCGGTGTGGCTGAAGGACGAGAGCGGCTACGGCAGCGGTGGCTGGGGCGGCAACAAGGTCCGCAAGCTCGAGTGGCTGCTGCCCGAGGCCCGGCGCCGGGGCGCCCGGACGATCCTCAGCGTCGGCGGGCTCGGGACGAACTGGGGCCTGGCGGCCGCGCTCTACGGCCGGGAGCAGGGGCTCGACGTCGCCCTCGCGCTGGTCGACCATCCGGTCGACGACGAGGTCCGGGCGCAGCTCCGGCGGCTGCGGTCCTCCGGTGCCGCTCTGCATTTCCTGCACACCAGGACCCGGCTGATCGCCGCGGTGCCCTGGCTCGTCGCCCGCCACACGCACGGTTTCACCCTCCCCTACGTCCTCCCTCCCGGCGGCTCCTCAGCACTGGGGACGCTCGGGTCCGTCGAGTGCGCGCTCGAGCTGGCCGACCAGGTGACCCAGGGGCTGCTGCCCGAGCCGGGGTGGATCGTGACACCGGTCGGATCGGGCGGCACCGCCGCCGGGCTGGCCCTGGGGCTCAGGCTCGCCGGTCTGCGGACGCGTGTCCTGGGAGTCGTCGTCAACGACACCCTCCGACTGGACGGCGCAGCGCTCGTGGCACGGGCGGGGAAGACCCGGGCCCTCCTGCACGCTCGTGGGGCCGGCCTGCCGGGAGTCGAGCTCGGCCCGCACGACGTCGTCGCCGAGTACCGATGGCTCGGTCCGGGCTACGCACACCCGACCGCACCCGGAGAGCAGGCCCTCCGCCGTGCCTCGGCCCGGGCCGGCCTGCACCTGGAGAGGACGTACACCGCCAAGGCCTTCGCGGCGCTCATCGGCCTCGACGAGGCGGGGTACTTCGGCAGTGAGCCCGTGGTGTTCCTCAACACCTTCGGCCCCAGGTAGCAGGGCCTTCCGGCGGCTCCCGGACGGTCCGGTGCGCGGCCCTCGACGTCGCCGCGGCAGACCGGCAGACCGGTCTCACGCATTCGGCCACCGCCCCGGCTACGCGGGGGTCGCGTCCCTTGAGGCACGCACCCCGCGTCAGCCGAGCGAGGATCCGGCTGCGCCGAGGGTGTCCCGCAGCCACTGCTCGACACCTGCCACGTGCACCGTCGCCCAGGCGTGGGCGAGGTCGGGGCGGCGGTGGGCGATGGCGTCGAGGATGGCGCGGTGCTGCTGGCGGGTCCGGTCGACAGCGCCCTCCTCGGTCAGCCCGCGCCAGATCCTCGCCCGGGCGGTCGGGCCGGACAGGCCGTCGATCAGCGAGCACAGGACGGTGTTGCCCGA
>NZ_JBVINN010000078.1:0-11946 GCF_055579305.1 Kitasatospora sp. NPDC032757
CCCTAGGGCATTCATACAACCCCCCACCTCCGGGGTGGCTGCGCCCCCCCCCCCCCCCCACATGCCTTTGTGGGTGGGGTCCTTGTTGTTCCCCCCCCCCCCCCCCCCCCCACGGCGGCGTCGTCAGTCCCGCGGCAGGGCCCCGTCCGCCACCAGCCGCTCCAGCAGCCCGACCGCCTCGGCCGGCCCCGGCAGGCCGCGCAGCTCGGCGCGCAGCCGGGCGGTGTTCTCCCGGTAGCGCGCGTCCGCCAGCACGTCCGCCGCCGCCACGCGCACCGCCTCGGGGGTCAGCGCGGCCGGGTCGACGCAACGGCCGATCTCCAGCTCCTCGACCCGGCGGGCGTTGTCCGGGTGGTCCCCCAGGAACGGCACCACCACCTGCGGGATGCCGGCGTCCAGCGCGCCCACAACCGTGTTGAAGCCGCCGTGGGTGACCGCCAGCGCGCAGTGGGGCAACAGCAGGCTCTGCGGGATGTAGCGCTCCACCCGGGTGTTGGGCGGCAGCGGGCCGAGCTCGGCCGGATCGCTGTCCCGGTCGGTGGTGGCGATGACGTTCACCGGCTCGTCGGCGAACGCCGCCAGCACCTGGCCGAAGAGGCCGGGAAAGGCCCCCGGCACCCAGCGGTTCGCGATCGTCCCGAAGGTCACGTACACCGTCGGCCGGTCCGGCAACCCGGCGACCCACGCGGGCAGTTCCTCGCCCTCGGCGCGGTCGAACGGCATCGGCCGCAGCGCCCTGAGGGTCTGCGGGCGGGTCCGGCCCGGGTACAGGTACCCGGGCGGCGCGCAACTCAGTGTCAGGTGGCGGTGGAGCATCAGCTCCTGCGGGTCGGGCGCCAGCCCCGCCTCGGCCCGGACCTTCGCCAGCTCCTCGGCGATGAGGTCCTTCAGCGGGCCCATGTCGTAGAGCGGGGTGGTGTCCAGCGCCGCGTGCGGCACGCCGAGCACCTCGGCCGCCACCGCACCGCCCACCTCGTAGCTGTCGCGCACGATCACGTCCGGGCGCCAGCTCTTCGCGAGCTCCAGCAGGTCCGGGGCCATCCTGCGGGCCCGGACCCCGTACAGGATCCGGGCGATCGCCACCCGGTCCATCTCCACGCCGTGCGGCGGCAGGCCCCGGGCACTCTCCTTGATCCGCAGGAACTCGGCGTCGCCGTCGCCGTCCCGGCTCAGGCCCGCCGCGAAGCCGCGCAGTCCCATCGCCGTCACCTCCGGCAGCATCGAGCGGCCGGTGGCGAAGGCGACGTCATGGCCGGCCGCGCGGGCGGCTGCGGCCAGCGGGACCAGCGGGTGGAAGTGCCCGGGGGCCGGTGTCGTCGTGAACAGCACACGCATCGAGGGCTCCTCAGCAGTCGGTTGGCTGCTGTCTACCGCCCACCCGGGCGCACCCGCTGCTCAGTTGTGGCCAGTCGGCCGCCCCGCCCGCCGGCCCCACTCGCCGCCGGGGCGTGGGCCGGCGGCTCAGTCGCCCAGCACGACATGGGCCGGGCCGTCCGGCACGGCCACCGGCAGCAGCCGCTCGGCCTCCGCGACCAGCTCCGCCGTCACCGCGCGGCTGAGCTTCTGCAGGGGCGTGAGGGTCAGCACCGCCTCGCGCCGCTTGCGGTCCAGCGACCACACCCCGGCGACCGTTCCGTCCACCAGGAAGGTCGGCTTCAACTGCAGGTTGGCCTTGGCGTAGACGGCGTCCTTGTACTCCGGCGGCAGGATCCGGGCCCGCCGCTTGGGCGCGAACGCCAGCAGCGCGCTGTCGAACCAGGGCAGCAGCCGCACCGGAACCGGCTCCTCGGCCGGCGGGCGGGGCGCGTCCGGCAGGTCGTACAGCAGCCGTCCGTCCTCGTCCCGGAACACCTCCAACCGCTCGCCCAACGATGCCAGCAGCGCCTTCACCGGGGTGATCTTCGCGCCGATCCACTGCGCGACGTCGTCGGCCCCGGCCGGGCCGAACGCCCGCAGATGACGCAGGACCACCTCCTCCAGCGCCTCCTGCGCCTCCGGTAGGCCCTCCGCCGGCCGCGGCGCGGCGAGCACCCCCTCCGGGATGCCCTCCCCCCACACCCCGTCGGCGGGCGAGCGGACCAGCGCCACCGTCGACCGGAACGGCCGCCACTTGTACGTGCGTTGCAGCTCCAGCTCGGCCGGGTCGAAGGCCTCGGGGTTGGCGGCGACCCACTTCTCGACCCAGTCCGCGACCTCCTGCGGCGACCGCGCCGCCGACCCGGCGTACTCGGCCAGCCGCTCCCGCAGCCGGTCCGTCTGCGCGGCCGACTCCCCGCGCGTGCGGCGCCAGGTGTCGTCCCCGACCGCGACCACCACGGCCGCGTACGCGGCGTGCTGCTCCGGGGTCACCAGGTGCAGCGTGCGGCGCAGCAGCGTGCCGACCACGAGCTCGCGCCGCTCCAGCGCGGTGCGCACGCTGTCCGCGTCCACGCCCCGCACCCGGCTGAAGAGGGCGACCGGCAGCGCCGGCCCGTACTGCGCCTGGACGGCGCCGATGGCCTCGACCGCCTGCGGCAGCGGCAGGTCGAGCCGCTCGCGCAGCCCCTGCCGGGCCAGCAACGCACGGTTCAACGCACGGTCCGTCAACGTCTGCCCGCTCACGCCCCACCCCTTTGTCCTGCCGAAGTCCGCCTGGCCCGCCGAGGTCTGCCGAGGAATCGCAAGGTCCGGCAAGGTCTGCCAAGCGCTGCCGCCAGGCAGCCTAGTCGAGCGGCAGCGGGCCGGCGGCGGATCGCCACACCGGCCGCCGGGCGCGCCGGGGAATGCGCAATTGTGCCTATCCGGCGTCATTCCACGGCACCTAGGTTCTCGCCCGGACTCACCTGTTGGACACCGTGAGAAAGACGGACCCGATGAGTACGGACCGGCTCCGGAGAGCCAGTGACACCCCCCAGAAGAACACCACCGCGCGCCGGCGGCGCGTCATCGGCATCTGCGTCGCGCTGGCGGTGGTGCCGGCGGTCGTGAGCCTGATCGCCCTGCACCACGTTCAGGGCACCGGCGGCGGGGCCGCCCGGGTGGCCGGCGGCGCCCACGCCGATCCCACCGTGCACTTCCTGATCGCCGTCGTGGTGGTCCTGGGCGTGGCCCGGCTCGCCGGGCGGCTGGCCGTCCTGGCCGGCCAGCCGCCGGTGGTCGGCGAGATCTGCGCCGGCATCGCGCTGGGCCCCACCCTGCTCGGGCGCCTGTCCCCCGACGCCACCGCCTGGCTGCTGCCCGCCGGCGTCCTGCCGATGCTCAACGCCCTGGCCCAACTCGGCCTGGCGCTGTTCATGTTCGGCGTCGGACGGGAACTCTCCTCGGTCCGGCTGCGCGGGACGGGCAGCCGGAACCTGCTGGTCACCCAGGCCTCCCTCGCCGTGCCGTTCGCGGCCGGGACGGTGGCCGCGGTCGCGCTCGGCACCCGCTACCTCGGCCCCGCCCAGGACCCGCTCGCCTTCACGGTCTTCCTCGGCTGCGCGCTGAGCATCACCGCGTTCCCGGTCCTGGCCCGCATCCTCGAGGAACTGCGCCTGACCCGTACGCCGCTCGGGCGTCTGTCGCTGCTGGCCGCGGCCGTGGGCGACGCCGGTGCCTGGCTGCTGCTGGCCGTGGCCGTCGCACTGGCCCAGGGCAGCGCCACGGTGAGCCCGTGGGTCACCGCGGTCGGCGGCCTCGCCACCGCCGTACTGCTGCTCTGGCCGGTCCGCACGGCGCTGCGCCGCACCGCGCACCACCGGCTGGGCCGCACACGCGCGGCGACGGGCGCCGCGGAGGCGGCCGGTGACCGCACGGCGCCGGGCGACGGCGGCGCGGCCATCATCCTGCTGCTCTGCCTGGCCTGCGGCGCGGCCGCGCTGACCTCGGCCATCGGCCTGCACGCGGTGATCGGCGCCTTCCTCGCCGGTGCGGCCTACCCCACCGGGACACCGGCCCTGGACGCGGCCGCCGACCGGGTGGCGTCCTTCTCCGGCACCCTGCTGCTGCCGTTCTTCTTCCTCGGGTTCGGGCTCTCGGTCGACCTCGGGGCGCTGCCGCTGGACGGGCAGACCCTCCTGGCGGGCGGCGCGCTGCTGGTCGCCGCGGTGCTCACCAAGCTCGCGGCGGGCCTCTGCGCCCGGCCGGCCGGAATGAGCTGGCGCGACTCGGCCGGCCTCGGGATCCTGCTGAACGCCCGTGGCCTCACCGAGCTGGTCGTCCTCGGCATCGGCAAGCAGGCCGGGATCATCGACCAGCGGATGTTCGCCATCCTCACCGTCATCACCCTGCTGACCACCACCCTGCCCGTCCCGTTGCTGCGACTGCTCGGCCACGGCCGCCCGCAGCGGAGCGCCGCCGTTCCGGGCGCCGACGCGCAGGACGACGACGCGCGAAACGCCGACCCGCAGGACGCCGACGCTCCGGGCACCGATGCGCGGAACCCCGACGCGCAGGACGCCGACGTACCGAACGCCCTCGCGCCGCCCGCGGCGTCCCCGGACGGGGAGGCCCGCCCGCGGCCGCAGGAGAGCGGCGCCCGCCACGGGGCGTAGCGCCCCGGCCCGAGCCGTCCAGCCTCCACCGACCACACCCCGGCCGCCCCGGCCGCCCCACCCCGTTGCGGAGAAGCCATGGAAAAGCTGTCACCGCCCCTGCCGGCAGCCCGACCGCTGCCCGGCGGCGGCACACCCTCCCTCGCACAGCGCTTCATGCTCTCCCTCACCGCCCAGGACAGCCCGCACTTCCCGCTCAGCGACTTCCACACCTGGTACGCCGAGCGCTGCGCACGCCACTTCAAGGTCTCCCGGATCCCCTTCGACGCCCTCGACCAGTGGTACAGCGAGCCCGGCACCGGGAACCTGCGCCACCGCAGCGGCCGGTTCTTCTCCATCGAGGGGCTGCGCGCCGAGGACGGCGACCGCCCCACCCCGGGCGATGCCCGGCCGATCATCATCCAGCCCGAGATCGGCACCCTGGGCATCCTGGTCCGGGAGTTCGGCGGCATCCTGCACCTCCTGATGCAGGCCAAGATGGAGCCCGGCAACATCAACACCGTGCAGCTGTCGCCGACCGTGCAGGCGACCCGCAGCAACTACACCCAGGCACACGGTGGTTCGGCCGTCCGCTACCTCGAGTACTTCGCCCGGCCCGGCCGCGCCGACGTCCTGGTCGACCTCCTGCAATCCGAACACGGCTCGTACTTCCTGCACAAGCGCAACCGGCACATGGTCGTCGAGACCACCGAGGACGTCCCCGGGAACCACGACTTCCGCTGGCTCACGCTCGGCCAGATCGGCCGCCTGCTCCGGCAGGAGCACCTCGTCAACATGGACTCCCGCACCGTGCTGTCCTGCGTCCCCATCGACTCGCAGGGCCTCGTCCCGTCCGGCGTCCACGGCGCCGGCGCGGCCGTCCTGCAGTCGCTGAGCCCCACCGCCCGGCCCCGGCACACCCTGGACGAACTCACCCGCTGGCTCACCGACATGCGCGCCGGCGCGCCCGGCTCCGCCCGCCGGGTGCCGCTCGCCGACACCGAACAGGCCGGCTGGATCCGCACCCCCGACCGCATCGCCCACCGGGAGGGCGGCCCGTTCGCCGTCATCGGCGCCCAGGTCGAAGCGGACAACCGCGAAGTGGCCTCGTGGTCCCAGCCCCTGCTCGAACCGACCGGCACCGCCGTCCACGCCTTCCTCACCACCCGCCTCGACGGCGTCCTGCACGTCCTGGTGCAGGCCCACGAGGAGGCGGGCTCCCTCAACGGGCCCGAACTCGCCCCGACCGTCCAGTGCCTTCCCGGCGAGACCTCCCCCTACCTCGACGAGGTGCTCCGCGCCCCCGCCGCCCGGGTGCACTACGACGTCCTGCAGTCCGAGGAAGGCGGCCGCTTCCACCACGCGCAGAGCCGCAACATGCTCGTCGAGGCCCCGGAGGGGTTCCCCGTCGAGCAGCCCCCGCAGTACCGGTGGGCCACCCTCGACCAACTCGCCCGGATCACCCGGTTCGGACACCACGTCAACATCCAGGCACGCACCCTGCTCGCCTGCCTGCTCAGCACCGCCTGACCCGCCCGTGCCGCCCCGGTGCGTCCGGCACCGCGTGCCGGCCCCGCCCCGCCCGTCCGCCGTCACGCCGCCTCCCCGCGTCCGCCGTCCCCCCGCCGGGGCGGCGCGGTCTCCCGAAGGAAACCAGCCCATGACCGAGCACCCCGCGAGAACCACCGCCGCCCCGGCGTCCAGACTCGACACCCTGACCGGCCTGCGGTTCGCCGCCGCACTGCTGGTCTTCCTCTACCACGGCTTCGTCGAGGTCGGGTTCGTCAGCGGCACCACCGGCGAACACCTGCACTCGGCCATGGAACGCGGCGGCAGCTACGGCGTGGGGTTCTTCTTCGTCCTCAGCGGCTTCGTCCTCACCTGGTCCCAGCGCAACGGCGCCCCGCGGGGCCTGTTCCTGCGCCGGCGCCTGGCCAAGATCTTCCCCAACCACCTGGTCACCTTCGTGGCGGCGATGCTGCTGACCGCCGGCACCGGCACCGCCCTCGGCGTCAGCGGGTGGCTGCCCAACCTGCTGCTCCTGCAGTCCTGGTGGCCGGACCCGCTGGTCTCGTCCTCCGGCAACCCGGTCAGCTGGTCGCTCTCCTGCGAGCTGCTGTTCTACCTCGCCTTCCCCCTGCTGCTGCCGGCCGTCAAGCGCATCCCGCGGCGCGCCCTGTGGCCCGCGACCGCGGCCGTGGTCGCCCTGTGCGCCGCCGCCGCCCTGACCGCCCGCTACGTGATCTCCAACGAACCCGCCCTGCCCTACCCCGGCTTCGAATCGATGTCCTTCCACCAGGTGTGGTTCGTCTACTTCTTCCCGCCCGTACGGATGCTGGACTTCCTGCTCGGCATCCTGCTGGCCCGACTCGTCCTGACCGGCCAGTGGGTACGCGTCGGCCTGCTGCCCGCCCTCGCCCTGGCCGTCGCCGGCTACCTGGTCTCCACCTACTCCTCCTACCTGCTGGGCGTCGGCGGCCTCGCCTCCGTCTGGGTGGGCCCGCTGATCGCCGCCTCGGCGACCGCCGACACCCGCGGCACGCCCTCCCTGCTGCGGACGCCGCTCTGGGTGCGGCTGGGTGAACTGTCCTTCGCCTTCTACATGGTGCACTACCTCGTCCTCACCCAGCTGCGCAAGGCCCTCGGCCCGGAGTGGACCTCCTCCACCGGTGTCGAGCTGCTCGTCCTCCTGCTCGGCCTGGCGCTCTCCCTGGGCCTGGCGTGGATCCTGCACACCCTGGTCGAACGCCCCGTCACCCTCCTCGCCGGCCGCCGACGGCCGGCCGCGCTGTCCGCCACCGCGTCCTGACCCGCCCCGACGGTCCGCCGCCCCCAGGCCCCGGGGACGGCGCCCGCGGCCGCGGCCGAACGAAGGAACCAGACACCCATGACGGCCCCCCTCCCCGGCCCCGACGAGGCCCCGCTGATCACCGTGCTCGGTGCCTCCGGCTTCGTCGGCTCCGCGGTCACCGCCGCGTTCAGCCGCCTGCCCGTCCGGCTGCGGGCCGTGGCCCGCCGGCCCAGCACCGTCCCCGCCGGCACCGCCTCCACCGAGGTGCGCAGCGCCGACCTCACCGACCGCACCGCCCTGGCCGAGGCGGTGGCCGGCTCGGACGTGGTCGTCTCGCTCGTCATGCACACCGGCGGATGGCGCGCCGCCGAATCCGGCGACGACCCGCAGACGGTCAACGTCGGCGTCATGGCCGCCCTGACCGAGGTGCTGGGCGACCAACCGCCCGGCCGGCGGCCCCCGCTGCTCCTCTACTCCGGCGCCGCCTCCCAGATCGGAGTGCCGCAGACCGAGCCGATCGACGGCAGCGAACCGGACTACCCCGCGACCGAGTACGACCGCCACAAGCTCCGCGCCGAACAGCTCCTCAAGGAGGCCACCGCCGCCGGAGCGGTCCGCGGGGTGAGCCTGCGCCTGCCCACCGTCTTCGGCGCGGCGACCGCGCCCGGGGCCGACGACCGGGGCGTGGTCTCGTACATGATCCGGCGGGCCCTGGCCGGCGAACCGCTCACCCTGTGGCACGACGGCACCGTGCGCCGCGACCTGCTCTGCGTCACCGACGTCGCCGCCGCCTTCACCGCCGCCGCCCGGCGACCGCACCCGCTGGTCGGCGGCCACTGGCTGCTCGGCTCCGGCCACGGCGAACCGCTCGGCGACGTCTTCCGCACCATCGCCCGCCTCGTCGCCGCCCGCACCGGCCGCCCCCCGGTCCCCGTGCTCTCCGTCGCCCCGCCCGACCACGCCCCCGCCACCGACTTCCGCAGCGTCACCATCGACTCCTCCGCCTTCCGCCACGCCACCGGCTGGCAGCCCGGGGTGCCCCTGGAACAGGCCCTCGCGGCCACCGTCGACGCCCTCGCCGGCACCGCCGGCCGGCCCGGCTGACCCCCGGCACGCCACCGCGACCCCCGCCCCGGCCGGGTATCCGCCCCGGGGCGCCACCACCGAGAGAACGGACCGACAGGACACATGACCATCCGGGTGTGGGACTACCGCCAGGAGTACGAGAACGAGCGCGCCGACCTCCTCGACGCCGTCGACCAGGTCTTCCGCTCCGGACAACTCGTCTTCGGTGCCAGCATGCGCGCCTTCGAGGACGAGTTCGCCGCCTACCACGGCGTCGACCACTGCCTGGGCGTCGACAACGGCACCAACGCCGTCAAGCTCGCCCTTCAGGCCCTCGGCATCGGCCCCGGCGACGAGGTCATCACCGTCTCCAACACCGCCGCCCCCACCGTCCTGGCCATCGACGGCGCCGGAGCCACCCCCGTCTTCGTCGACATCGACCCGGACACCTACCTGATGGACACCGGTCAGGTCGCCGCCGCGATCACCGGCCGCACCCGGGCCCTGCTCCCGGTCCACCTCTACGGCCAGTGCGTCGACCTCGCGCCCCTGGAGGAGCTCGCCGCCGCCCACGACCTCAGGCTCGTCGAAGACTGCGCCCAGGCGCACGGCGCCCGCCGGCACGGCCGCGTCGCCGGCTCGACCGGTGACGCGGCGGCCTTCTCCTTCTACCCGACCAAGGTCCTCGGCGCCTACGGCGACGGCGGCGCCGTCCTCACCCGCGACCAGGGCACCGCCGAACGACTGCGCCGGCTGCGCTACTACGGCATGGCCGAGCGCTACTACGTCGAACAGACCCCCGGCCACAACTCCCGCCTCGACGAGGTCCAGGCCGAGATCCTGCGCCGCAAACTCCGCCGCCTCGACCACTACACCGCCGCCCGGCGCGCCGTCGCCGACCGCTACCGCGAGGGCCTCGCCGACACCGGCCTCGTCCTGCCCGCCACCGCCCCCGGCAACGAACACGTCTACTACGTCTACGTCGTCCGCCACCCGCAGCGCGACGCCGTCCTGGAGGCCCTCAAGGCCCACGACATCGAACTGAACATCAGCTACCCCTGGCCGGTCCACACCATGACCGGCTTCGCCCACCTCGGCCACGGCCGGGGCTCCCTGCCCGTCACCGAACAGCTCGCCGGGGAGATCTTCTCCCTCCCGATGTACCCCACCCTCACACCCGACGTGCAGGACCGGGTCATCGACACCCTCCGCGAGGTCCTCCGGAAGCTCTGACGCCGCACGCGCCCCGCGCATCCGCCTGCCCGGCCTGCCGACCCGGCTGCCGACCGGCCCGCCCCGCCTGCCAACCGGCCCGCCCCGCCTCCAGGAGACGACATGGAAGCACGCAAACTCGCCGTCGACGGCGCCCTCGAGTTCACCCCCCGCATCTTCCCCGACGACCGCGGACTGTTCGTCTCGCCCTTCCAGATCGCCGCCTTCACCGAGGCGACCGGCCTCCCCGCCTTCCCCACCGCGCAGAGCAACCACAGCCGCTCCCGCCGCGGAGTCGTCCGCGGCGTGCACTTCACCACCACGCCCCCCGGCACCGCCAAGTACGTGTACTGCCCGCACGGCGAAGTCCTCGACATCGTCGTCGACCTCCGCATCGGCTCACCCACCTACGGCGCGTGGGACTCCGTCCTCCTCAACCCCCGTACCTTCAAGGCGGTCTACTTCCCCGTCGGGGTGGGGCACGCCTTCATCAGCCGGGCCGAGGACTCCGTCGTCTCCTACCTCCTCACCCACCCCTACGTGGCCGAGCACGAGCAGGCCGTCTCCGTCCTCGACCCCGAACTCGGCCTCCCCGTCCCCACCGACACACCTCCGATCCTCTCCGACCGCGACGGCGTCGCCCCCACCCTCGCCGAGGCCCGCGCCGCCGGACTCCTCCCCCGCTACGCGGACTGCCTCGCCATCGAGGAGGCCCTCCGCCGGTAGGACGCCCGGACGGCAGGTCCGTCGCCGCACGGCCGATGCGAGGACAGCTCCCCCTGCGGGGTGGCCCTCCCCGGCCCGTTCGAGCCGGGCCACGCCGACCAGGCCGCTCGTACCAGGCCGCTCCTACCGGACCGCTCCTGCCGGACCGCTCCTACCGGGCTTCGCCGAAGGCCCGCCGGTAGGCGCCGGGGGTGGTGCCCAGGGCGGCCCGGAACCGGTGGCGCAGGTTGACCGCGGAGGCGAGGCCCACCCGGGTGGCGATGGCCTCCACCGGCAGGTCGGTCTGTTCCAGCAGGACCCGGGCCGCCTCGATCCGCCGGCGCAGCAGCCACTGGCCGGGGCTGACGCCGAGCTGCTGGTCGAAGCGCCGGGCGAGGGTGCGACTCGACAGCCCGGCGTGCTCGGCGAGCCGGTCGAGGGTCAGCCGGGTGCCGAGCCGGGAGGAGGCCCACTCCAGCAGGGGTGCCAGCGACTCGTCGACGGCCCGGGCGGGCTCGGGCCGCACGGCGTACTGGAGTTGGCTGCCCTCCCGGTGCGGCGGCAGCACCATGCTCCGGGCGACCTGGGCGGCGTACGCCGCGCCGTGGTCGGCGCGCACCAGGTGCAGGCACAGGTCGATGCCGGCCCCCGTCCCGGCGCTGGTCGCCACGTCGCCGTGGTCGACGTACAGCACGTCCGGGTCCACCTCGACGCCGGGAAACGCCGCGGTGAGCTGGTCGGTGCGGCGCCAGTGGGTGGTGGCGCGGCGGCCGTCGAGCAGTCCGGCCTCGGCCAGCAGGAACGCCCCCGTGCAGATGGCCACGATCCTGGCCCCGCGGCGGTGGGCGTCCCGCAGCGCCGCCACGACCGCCGCGGACACCGGGCCGCCGGGCGGCTGCCACCCGGGGACGATCACGGTGTCCGCCTCCGCCAGGGCGACCAGCCCGGCGTCGACGAGCATCGCGTACCCGGCCGTGGTCGCCACCGGCCCGGGGCGCTCGGTGCACACCCGGAAGTCGTAGCGCACCGGCACCTCCGGGCGGACCGTGCCGAAGACCTCACTGGCGCAGGCGAGTTCGAAGGGCGACTGGGGCTCGTTCAGCAGGGCGACCACGCGATGACGGCTCATGGCAGGAATATATCCATGGATGTCTTTCCAGACTCTCGAAGGCGTGCACCGGCCTGCCGCAGAGTGGCCGCATGAGCGAAACCCATGACGTCACAGCACTGAAGACCACCGTCCAGGTCGACCACGTCGAACCGGCCGACGTCGCACCCGGGATCGTGCGCCGCCGGCTGCCGGCGACCGAGTACGCCCGCGGCTGGCTGATCGACTTCGCCCCCGGGACGGAGTGGCCGGAGGTCGACGTCCACGCCGCGGAGGAGCGCTACTACGTACTGAGCGGCGAGGTGATCGAGGGCACCGAACATCACGGCCCCGGCACCTACGTCGTCTTCGCCCCGGGCAGCAGTCACCGCCCCCGCACCCACACCGGCGCCCGCATGCTCGGCATCACGGTCATGCCCCGCTGACCCACCCCGCAGCGGATGCCGTGGGTGGGGGGGGGGGGGGGGGGGGGTCGGGGGGGGGGGGGGGGAAGGGGGGGGGGGGGGGGGGGACGGGGGGGGGGGGGGGGGGGGTTCGGTTCACGGGTCTTCTCCTGAGAGTCGGCAAGGCATGCC
>NZ_JBVINN010000079.1:0-9100 GCF_055579305.1 Kitasatospora sp. NPDC032757
GCCTTGGCGCCCGTGTTCTGGAACACCTGGACGTTGGCGACCAGCTTGGTCACGTCGTTCTGCGAGTTGCTCACCGGCAGCGTGTTCAGGCCCTGGGCGGTGGCGTCCTGCTTGACGTACTGCGCGTAGGAGTTCCAGAAGTCGGAGTCCGCACGCGGCAGGTCGATCCCGAGTGCGGGCTTGCCACCGCCGGCGGAGTCCAACGCGCTGCCGCGGTTGCAGGCCGTGGCGAACCCCGCCAGGACGATCACGGCGGCGGCCGTGGCCGCGATTCTGGAGGAGCGAGGCTTCATGGTGCTGATCTCCTTGGCTGGGACGTCCGGTCCCCCGTGGACGGGGATCCGGCGTGGCGGGAGGCCGGGAGGCCGTCCCGGTGGGGCGAAGCGGGCAGGGGAGCCGGCCTCCCTTCCAGCCCTCACCAGGAGGGAGGCCGGTTCCTGGTTGCGGCGGTCCGTGGCAGACGGAGCCGGATCGCGCTTCCCGCAGTCATCGGATGGCTTGCAGGCCAGGAGGACCATACGAGCCTGACATCTGACTGACAAGAGGAAACCTGGGATGATTCTCAACCGTGACGTCCAGGTTTCCGTCCCGTGTCATGAGTGAAGTGGTACTTCCGCCCTGAGCTGCCAATTTGATGGTTCTTTTGAGGGCGCACGAGTCGAAGGGCCCAGCAATCATCGGATGACTTCTTGCGGTGGCGTGACGAGGCTCGTATGGTCGGGGCGTCACAGATTCATCCGATGTGTCGGCCGGTGAAGAGTCCCGGCTCGCAGACTTAGGACGGGAGCAGGGCATGAAGCTACTGCGGATCGGACCGGCGGGAGACGAGGTTCCGGCGGCACTCGGCGACGACGGGCGGGTCTTCGCACTCACGGGCGTGACCACCGACATCGACGGGGCGTTCCTCGCGTCGGGCGGGATCGATCGCGTCCGCGACGCTCTTGCCGCCGACACACTTCCCGAGCTCGACCCCTCCGGCCTGCGGGTCGGAGCGCCGGTTGCCCGGCCGGGCAAGGTCGTCTGCATCGGCCTCAACTACCGCGACCACGCCGAGGAGACCGGCGCTGCCGTCCCCACCCGGCCAGTGGTCTTCATGAAGGACCCGTCCACCGTGGTCGGCCCCCACGACCGGGTGCTGATCCCGCGCGGCTCGGCCAAGACGGACTGGGAGGTCGAACTCGCGGTCGTGATCGGCCGCGAGGCCCGCTACCTGGACTCGCCCCAGCAGGCCCTCGCCCATGTCGCGGGCTACGCGATCAGCAACGACGTGTCCGAGCGGGAGTTCCAGTTGGAGTACTCCGGGCAGTGGGACCTCGGCAAGTCCTGCGAGACCTTCAACCCGCTCGGCCCCTGGCTGGTCACCCCGGACGAGGCCGGCGACCCGCAGGCGCTGGGCCTTCGTCTGGCCGTCAACGGCGAGACCCGCCAGGACGGCAACACCAAGAACATGATCTTCGACGTCGCCCACATCGTCTGGTACCTCAGCCAGTACATGGTGCTCAACCCCGGAGACGTCATCAACACCGGCACCCCGGCCGGCGTGGCCCTGGGCCTGCCCGGCACCCCCTACCTGCGCGCGGGCGACACCGTCGAACTGACCATCGACGGCCTCGGCACCCAGCGCCAGACCTTCGCCAACGCGTGAAAGGCACCACCTTGTCCGCAACCACAGCGCGGATCACCGCCGTCGACACCTACGACATCCGCTTCCCCACCTCGCGGGAGCTGGACGGGTCCGACGCCATGAATCCCGACCCCGACTACTCCGCCGCCTACGTCGTCCTGCGCACCTCCGACGGCGAGCCCGCGGGCCACGGGTTCACCTTCACCATCGGCCGCGGCAACGACGTTCAGGTCGCCGCCATCGACGCGCTGCGCCCGCACGTCGTCGGACGTTCCGTCGCCGAGCTGTGCGCCGACCCCGGCTCCCTCTCCCGCGACCTGATCGGCGACAGCCAACTGCGCTGGCTCGGCCCCGAGAAGGGCGTCATGCACATGGCCATTGGCGCCGTGGTCAACGCCGTCTGGGACCTCGCCGCCAAGCGCGAGGGCAAGCCGCTGTGGCAGCTGCTCGCCGACGCCGACCCCGAGTGGTTGGTCTCCCAGGTCGACTTCCGCTACCTCACCGACGCGCTCACCCCCGAGGAAGCGCTGGAGCTGCTGACCAAGGGCAGACAGGGAGCCGCCGACCGTTCCCGGCACCTGCGGGAGGTCGGCTACCCCGCCTACACCACCTCGCCCGGCTGGCTCGGGTACTCGGACGAGAAGCTCACCCGCCTCGCCGCCCAGGCGGTGGCCGACGGCTTCGGCCAGATCAAGCTGAAGGTCGGCGCCGACCTGGAGGACGACATCCGCCGCTGCCGCGCCGCCCGCCAGGCCGTCGGCCCGGGCATCCGGATGGCGATCGACGCCAACCAGCGCTGGAACGTCGCCGAGGCGATCGAGTGGACGAACGCCCTCGCCGAGTTCGACCCCTACTGGATCGAGGAACCGACCAGCCCCGACGACGTCCTCGGCCACGCCGCCATCCGGCGCGGTGTC
This sequence comes from Kitasatospora sp. NPDC032757, assembly GCF_055579305.1. Taxonomy (NCBI): domain Bacteria; kingdom Bacillati; phylum Actinomycetota; class Actinomycetes; order Kitasatosporales; family Streptomycetaceae; genus Kitasatospora; species Kitasatospora sp. NPDC032757. The sequence goes on from NZ_JBVINN010000079.1 coordinate 2,542, forward strand.
CACCCGGTCAAGGTCGCCACCGGCGAGCACGTGCAGAACCGCATCGTCTTCAAGCAACTGCTCCAGGCCGGCGCCATCGACGTCCTCCAGCTGGACTCGGCCCGGGTGGCCGGCGTCAACGAGAACCTCGCCATCCTGCTGCTCGCCGCCAAGTTCGGCGTCCCGGTCTGCCCGCACGCCGGTGGCGTGGGCCTGTGCGAACTCGTCCAGCACCTGTCGATGTTCGACTACGTCGCGCTCTCCGGGACCACCCAGGACCGGGTGATCGAGTACGTCGACCACCTCCACCAGCACTTCCTCGACCCCGTCGTCATCGACAACGGCCACTACCGGGCGCCCACCGTACCCGGCTTCTGCGCCACCATGCACCAGGCCAGCATCGACACCTACACCTACCCCGACGGCGCCTTCTGGGCAGCCGACCTGGCCGGCGGCGACAAGGATGAGCTTTCATGAGGACCGACCTCGACGGGCTCACCGCCCTGGTCACCGGCGGCGCCTCCGGCATCGGCCTGGCCACCGCCCGACTGCTCGGCGAACGCGGTGCGGACGTCGCCGTTCTCGACCTCGACCCGAGTGGTGTCCCCACACCGCTGCGCGGCTTCACCGCCGACGTCGCCGACGACCACTCCGTACGCGCGGCCGTCCAGGCGGCGGCCGAGGCACTCGGCGGGATCGACATCCTGGTCAACAACGCCGGCATCGGCGCCGCCGGAACCGTGGAGGACAACCCGGACGAGCAGTGGCACCGCGTCCTGGACGTCAACGTGCTCGGCATCGTCCGCACCACCCGCGCCGCCCTGCCGCACCTGCGCCGCTCCGCCTCCGCCTCGGTGGTCAACACCTGCTCGATCGCCGCCACCGCCGGACTGCCCCAGCGCGCGCTGTACTCGGCGAGCAAGGGCGCCGTCCTGTCGCTCACCCTGGCCATGGCCGCCGACCACGTCCGCGAAGGCATCCGGGTCAACTGCGTCAACCCCGGCACCGTCGACACCCCGTGGGTCTCACGGCTGCTCGACGCCGCCGACGACCCGGCCGCCGAGCGCGCCGCACTGAACGCCCGGCAGCCCACCGGGCGGCTGGTCAACGCCGAGGAGGTCGCCGCAGCCATCGCCTACCTCGCCTCCCCGGCCGCCGCCAGTGTCACCGGCACCGCTCTCGCGGTCGACGGCGGCATGGCCGGCCTGCGCCTGCGACAGGAGCCACGCCAGTGAAGCTGCGCCACCGCCCGCTCGGCGGCGGCAGGGTCCAGGTCACCGAACTCGCCTTCGGCGCCGCCGGCATCGGCAACCTGTTCACCCCGGTCACCGACGAGCAGGCCGAACAAGCTGTCACCGCCGCTTGGGAAGCGGGCGTACGGTACTTCGACACCGCCCCGCACTACGGTCTTGGCCTGTCCGAGCGGCGACTCGGCGAGGCCCTGCGGGCGTTCCCCCGGGAGCAGTGCACGATCTCCACGAAGGTCGGACGCCTGCTGGAGCCGGCCCCCTCCGGCGGCGACGACCTGGCCAACGGCTTCGCCGTGCCCTCCACCCACCACCGCGTCTGGGACTTCAGCGCCCAGGGGGTGCGCCGCTCCATCGAGGACAGCCTGAACCGGCTCGGCCTCGACCGGATCGACATCGCCTACCTGCACGACCCCGACGACCACGCCGAACAGGCACTCACCGAGGCCTACCCGGAACTCGAACGCCTGCGGGCCGAAGGCGTCCTGGGAGCGATCGGCGTCGGCATGAACCAGGCCGAGCTGCCCGCCCGGTTCATCCGCGAGACCGACCTCGACGTCGTCCTGCTGGCCGGCCGCTACAGCCTCCTCGACCAGCGGGGCCTTGCGGAACTGCTGCCACTGGCCCACCGGCGCGGCGTCGGCGTCGTGATCGGCGGCGTCTTCAACTCCGGCCTGCTCGCCGACCCGCGGCCCGGTGCCACCTTCGACTACACCGCGGCCCCCGCAGACCTGCTCGACCGGGCCCTGGAGTTCAAGGCGGTGTGCGAGAGGTACGGTGTGCCGCTGCGCGCCGCCGCCCTGCGCTTCCCGTTCGGGCACCCGGCGGTGGCGAGCGTCCTGGTCGGCACCCGCAGCGCCGCCGAGGCCCGGGACGCCGCCGCTATGCTCGATCACCCCGTCCCGGCGGCGCTCTGGGCAGAACTCAGGGACCGCGGTCTGCTGCGGGAGGGCGTCCCCGCCCCCGAGGAGGTGAGCTGATGCGCATCGCCCTGTTCATCACCTGCTTCAACGACACGATGTTCCCCGAAACCGGCCGCGCGGTGGTGACCGTACTGGAGCGGCTGGGCCACGCCGTCGACTTCCCGCAGGAGCAGACCTGCTGCGGGCAGATGCACTTCAACACCGGCTACCGCCCCGACGCCGTCCCGCTGGTGACCCGCTTCGCCCGGACCTTCGCCGACTACGACGCCGTCATCACGCCGTCCGCCTCCTGTGCCGGAATGGTCAAGGAGAACCACCCGTTGCTGGCCCGGGAGTACGGGCCCGCCGGCCTCCAGCAGCAGGTCGCCGAACTGGTGCCCCGGGTGTACGAGTTCACCGAGTTCCTGACCGACGTTCTCGGCGTCACGGACGTCGGTGCCCGCTTCCCGCACCGCGTCGCCTACCACCCCACCTGCCACTCGCTGCGCGGCCTGCGCCTCGGCGACCGCCCCGACCGCCTGCTGCGCGCCGTCCGGGACATCGACCTCGTGGACCTGCCGGCGGCCGACTCCTGCTGCGGTTTCGGCGGCACCTTTGCCGTCAAGAACGCCGACACCTCCGCCGCGATGCTCGCCGACAAGAACGCCGCCGTCCTGGACAGCGGAGCCGACGTCCTGTGCGCCGCCGACAACTCCTGCCTGATGCACATCGGCGGCGGACTGTCCCGCCAGGGCTCGGCCGTGCGGACCGTGCACCTGGCCGAGATCCTCGCCGCGACCGAAGGAACCGCACGATGAGCAACCCCGGCAGCCGTGGCGTCGTCTGGCTCGGCTCCCCGTCCTTCCCCGACGCCGCCCGCGAGGCGCTCGGCAACACCCAGCTCCGCGCCAACCTGAAACGCGCCACCACGACCATCCGCGACAAACGGCTCGCGGTCGCCTCCGAGCTGGACGACTGGGAGCAGCTGCGCGACGCCGCCGCCGCGATCAAGAACCGCACCGCACGCCACCTCGACCACTACCTCGTCCAGTTGGAGGCCGCCGTCACCGCCGCGGGCGGCACCGTGCACTGGGCCTCGGACGCCGCCGAGGCCAACCGCATCGTCACCGAACTCGTGAAGGCCACCGGCGAACGCGAGGTCGTGAAGATCAAGTCCATGGCCACGCAGGAAATCGGCCTCAACGAAGCCCTCGCCGAAGCCGGCATCACCGCCTACGAGACCGACCTCGCCGAACTCATCGTCCAGCTCGGCGACGACCGGCCTTCCCACATCCTCGTCCCCGCGATCCACAGGAACCGCACCGAGGTCCGGGACCTGTTCACCGCCGAGATGGGCCACTGGGGCCAGCCCGCGCCCGACGGGCTCACCGACTCACCCGCCGAGCTGGCGGATGCGGCCCGGCTGCACCTGCGGGAGAAGTTCCTCACCGCCAAGGTCGCCGTCTCCGGCGCCAACTTCGCCGTCGCCGACACCGGCACCGTCATGGTCGTGGAGTCCGAGGGCAACGGCCGGATGTGCCTCACCCTGCCCGAGACCCTGATCACCGTGATGGGCATCGAGAAGGTCGTCCCCACCTGGCAGGACCTGGAGGTCTTCCTCCAGCTCCTGCCCCGCTCGTCCACCGGCGAGCGGATGAACCCCTACACCTCCACCTGGACCGGGGTGACGCAGGGCGACGGCCCGCAGGCCTTCCACCTGGTCGTGCTCGACAACGGACGCACCGATACCCTCGCCGACACCGTCGGACGCCAGGTCCTCGGCTGCATCCGCTGCTCCGCCTGCCTTAACGTCTGCCCCGTCTACGAGCGCACCGGCGGCCACGCCTACGGCTCCGTCTACCCCGGACCGATCGGCGCCGTCCTCACCCCGCAGCTCGTCGGCGTGGAGAACGCCGCTTCGCTGCCGTTCGCCTCCACCCTGTGCGGAGCCTGCTACGACGCCTGCCCCGTGAAGATCGACATCCCTGAGGTGCTGGCCCACCTGCGGGCCAAGGCCGTCGAGAGCAAGCCGAAGCGGGTGGAGGCGCTGGCCATGAAGGCCGCCGCCACCGTCCTCGACTCCCCGCGCCTGCTCTCCGCCGCCCAGAAGGCGGCCGCAATCGGCGGCCGGGCCCTGGCCCGGAACGGGCGGATCGGCCGACTGCCGGGCCCGCTGCACGGCTGGTCCGACACCCGCGACACCCCCGCACCCCCCGCCGAGTCCTTCCGCACCTGGTGGCGAAAGAACAGGGACCAAGAAGCATGAACAGCCGTCAGGCCATCCTCGGCCGTATCCGCGCCGCGCTCACCGACGTCCCCGCCGGCGAACTGCCCAGCGACGTCCCCGTACCCCGCGCCTACCGCCGCAGCCACACCGAGCCGGGCGAGGACATCGTCGCCCTGTTCGCCGAGCGGGTCGCCGACTACCGTGCGAACGTCACCCGCACCGACCAGGCGGGCCTGCCGGCCGCCATCGCCGCCGCGCTCACCGCGTGCGGCGCGAAGAACCTGGCACTGCCCGGCGGCTTTCCCGCCGAGCTGCTGCCGCCCGGCGACTGGCAGTGGCACCGGGAACCGCTGGACGTCCAGGCCCTGAACGCCCTGGACGGCGCCTGCACCCTCGCCGCCGTCGGCATTGCCGTCACCGGGACCATCGTCCTCGACGCCGGCCCCGGCCAGGGCCGCCGCGCCCTCACCCTCGTCCCCGACTACCACCTGTGCATCGTCCGCACCGAGCAGATCGTCGCCGACGTCCCCGACGCCCTCGCCCGCCTCGACCCGCGGAACCCACTCACCTTCATCTCGGGGCCGTCCGCCACCAGCGACATCGAACTCGACCGCGTCGAGGGCGTGCACGGCCCCCGCACCCTGCACGTCATCATCGTCGACCACCCCACCCACCCGGAGAAGCCATGAGTGTCGCCCTGCACACCCGCCTCCGCCCGGACCGGATCGCCGAGTACGAGGCCGCCCACCGGGACGTGCCCGCCGAACTCGTCGCAGCCATCCGGGCCGCCGGCGTCACCTCGTGGAGGATCTGGCGCAGCGGGTGCGACCTGTTCCACCTGCTGGAGTGCGAGGACTACGCCCGGCTCCTCGCCGAACTGGAGCAGCTCCCGGTCAACGTCGCCTGGCAGGAGAGGATGGGCGAACTGCTCGACATCAGCCACGACTACTCCGACGCCGGTGCCGGGGCCGGCCTCCCGGTGGTGTGGGAGCTGTGACCGGACGTCGGATCGTCGACGCGCACCACCACGTCTGGGACCTCGACACGCGGCCGCAGCCCTGGATCAGCGGCGAGGCCCTCGCTCCGCTGGCCCGCTCCTTCACCGCCGCCGACCTCGCCCCCGAAGCCGCGGAGGCCGGGGTGGCCGCCACGGTCGTCGTGCAGACCGTGTGCGTCCCCGAGGAGACCCCCGAACTGCTGGCGCTGGCCGACGGCAGCGACCTGATCGCCGGCGTCGTCGGCTGGACCGACCTCACCGCCCCCGACGTCGCCGACGCGCTCGCCGCCCTGCGTGAACTCCCTGGCGGGGAACGACTGGTGGGCATCAGACACCAGGTCCAGGAGGAGCCCGACCCCGCGTGGCTGCTGCGCCCCGACGTCCAGCGCGGCCTGCTCGCCGTCGCCGAGGCCGGCCTCGCCTACGACCTCGTCGTCAAGCCGCACCAGCTGCCCGCCGCCGCCCTCGCGGCCGCCCGGCTCACCGGCCTGACGTTCGTCCTCGACCACCTCGGCAAGCCCCCGGTCGCCGACGGCACGCTCCACCCCTGGGCAGCGGACCTGCGCCGCCTGGCCGCGCTGCCCAACACCGTGGCAAAGCTCTCCGGCCTGGTGACCGAGGCCGCCCCCGGCCGGTGGCGGACGGAGGACCTCACGCCGTACGCCGACACCGCCCTGGAGGCCTTCGGCCCGCAGCGGCTCCTCTTCGGCTCCGACTGGCCGGTCTGCACCCTGGAGGCCGGCTACACCGAGGTCACCCGGATCACCCGGCGCCTCGTGGACGGGCTCAGCGCGAGGGAGAAGGACGCGGTGTTCCGGCACAACGCGATCCGCGTGTACGGGCTCGGCGGCCAGCGCTGGCCTGCCGAGGGACGTGCAGGCCCGACGGGTCCGTAGCCGACCCAGACGAAGGACGGCTCGTCCGGGGCAGCTGCCGCACGGACGGGCACCGGTGGATCGTGCCGGACCGCTTTGACCTGTCGCGGTCAAGGTGATCTGGGCGCCGCTGTGGAAGCTATGCTGCAACGATCAGGACCAGGGAGGCAACGGCGTGCCAGTCACCGACTCGGCGATCGAGAAGATCAAAGCCATGATCGTCAATGGTGAGCTGCGCCCCGGTTCGCGACTCCCCAACGAGGCCGACCTGGCCGAGCGGCTCGGTCTGTCGCGCAACTCCCTGCGTGAAGCGGTGAAGGCCCTCTCGCTCA
>NZ_JBVINN010000080.1:0-7276 GCF_055579305.1 Kitasatospora sp. NPDC032757
GGGCTCGCCCGTGCTGTTTGCAAAGCGTGGCCTTTGCAAACAGCGCGGGAGTGGGGGGGGGGGGGGGGGGGAGCCCCCCCCCCCCCCCCCACCACCCCCCCCCCCCCCCCCCCCCCCCCCGCCCCCCCCCCCCCCCCTCCCCCTCCCCCCCCCCCCCCCCCCGGGACGTGTTCGTGCAGGTGGGCAGCACGTGCGGGCAGCACCGCCCGGGCCCGTGGGAGGACTACAGGCCGAGCGGTTCGGGCAGACCTAGCTGTGCCGTCTCATGACATTGGTTCCTCGCTGTCAGGCTTGGCGGGCGTAGGACGTGAGGCGATCGGCGAGCGCGATGACGAGGTCGCGTAGTTCATCGGGGCGCTCGATGACGAACGGCCGGTCGAGTGAGGCGAGTACCGGAGGCAACCAGTCGAGCCGCTGCGCCCGCAGCTCGACGCGCAGCCAGGGCTCGGCCGCCGGGGCCTGGCCGGCCGCGGGCTCGTGCTCCTCCAGGCTCGCGACGCCGGCGGGAAGGTGCGCGCGGATCTGCTCGACTGTCCCGTGGATCCGCAAAGTCACCTCATGCCGGTACTCGGCCGTGGCGAATCCTGACAACACGCGCTGTGCCGGACCGGGACCCACGGGCGCTTCGAATGAGCCGGGCAGGGCCCTCGCGGCTGCGATGCGATCGAGCCGGAAGGTTCGGTCCTCGCCGACCTGGGCGTCCTTGCCCGTCACGTACCACCGGCCCGCATGGGCGACGATCCCGTATGCGTGCAGTGTGCGTTCGCTGCGCCGTCCGTCGCGGTCGGTGTAGCGGATCGAGACCGGTCGGCGGTGGCGCACCGCATCGGCGATGGTGAGCAGGAGCCCGGCGTCCGGGTGGTCCAACTCGCCGGGCTGATCCGTGAAGGCGAGAGCTTCCAGGAGTGTGTCGAGCCGGCGGGCGATGTGCTTGGGCAGCACCCGCCGGATCTTCGCTGACGCCGTCTCGTTTGCCGTGCGCTCCGTCGTCGTCAGCCCTGCCCGGCGGCCGGCGACCAGGCCGAGCAGCACGGCCAGCGCCTCGTCGTCGCTGAGCATGAGTGGAGGCAAGCGGTACCCGGGAGCCAGCCGGTACCCGCCGTAGCGGCCGCGCACCGACTCCACGGGCACGTCCAGGTCGATCAGCTGGTCCACATACCGCCGCACGGTGCGCCCTTCGACGCCGAGACGGTTGGCGAGCTCGGCCACCGTCCGGGTGCCGCCCGACTGCAGCAGCTCCAGGAGTGTCAGGACGCGGCCGGTGGGTCGTGGCATATTCGCAGCCTACGCGAATACAGGACCGATTCTGTCCACTATTTCGCCTAGCCTGCGACGTGCACGCCTCCAGCACGGCCAAGGAGATTCCATGAACTTCGTCTCGATCCGCATCATCACCAGCGACGTCGCACGCCTCGTCGAGTTCTACGAGCGAGTTACAGGGATGCAGGTGATACGGGCCACCGAGGACTTCGCCGAACTCAAGACCGCGTGCGCAACCCTCGCGATCGCGAGCACCCGCACCGTCCCGCTGTTCGCCCCGGGCTCTGCCCGCGCGGCGGACAACCACAGCGTGATCACCGAGTTCCTCGTCGACGACGTGGACCGCGTTCACCAGAACCTGACCGGCTTCGTCACCGACTTCGTCAACGAGCCCACCACGATGCCCTGGGGTAACCGGTCGCTGTTGTTCCGCGACCCCGACGGCAACCTCGTCAACTTCTTCACCCCCGTCACCCCGGAGGCCATCGAAAAGTTCGCACAATGACGCCACGCACACCGCTCACGCGGGAGCCCCGAGATCCCAGCGCACCCCAGTCCATGCCGACCTCCGAACCCGCCTCGCCGGAGCCGGCTGACCTCCCGTTGCCCAACCGGGCACCCGCCCGTTGGACCGCCCCGACCAGGGCGTGCGGCTGCGCCTGCTCCACACCGCCCGGCACCTGCACCCCCACGGCCCGGGCACCGCACGGTGAAGCCCCCGGGCGGCCGGGCCCGTAGACAGCCCGGCCGCCCGCCTCTTGCGTCAGAAGGGGCCCGGTTGTCGGTCCCCGGAGGTAGGGTGCCCGCCACCGTCTTGAGCGAGGAGCACCCGTTGGCCGAGAGCCTGAGCGCTGCGGAGCGGCAGCAACTGATCACCAAGTGGATCTCGCCGTCCACCGACGCCGAGGAGCCCAGCGGCGGGGGCTGCTGGCGGCGGAGTGCTTCGGTCCGACGTTCCAGGGCGAGGGTCCGAGTGTGGGGCAGCAAGCGCGGTTCGTACGACTGTCGCGCTGCAACCTCCGCTGCCTGCGGTACGACACCCCGGAGACGTGGGACTGGTCGCGGTTCGATCCGCGCGAGGTTTCCACCCGGCACAGCGTTGAGGACCTTGCCGCATGGGTGATGGCGCGCTCGCCTCGTCTGGTCGTGGTCACCGGTGGCGAGCCGCTGCTCCAGCAGCGCGAGCTCGTTGGCCTGGTGACGATGGCCCGGTCGTACCTGTACGAGGGCGGACCGCTCCGGCTGCTGCAGCCTTTTCGTCCCGGAAGCTGCCGCCCGAACAGAGTTCCCGGATGGCGGTGCCAGATCGCCTGGCGGAGGTTCTCCTGCCGAACGGCCGGTCGATCTTCGGATCGACCGGCCGTTTCAGTTCCTCGGCTCCTCTACTGCTTCCGGGAGCCTGCCGAAGGCGAGCACCACTGCTCGAGCCGCCTGCCGAACCTCCAAGGCGCCGTCACCGCACCGGCCCGGCCACGGCCGCTGCCCGCACTGACCGGTGGCGCGGCCGGCCCACCGAGCGGGGCGTGCTACCGGCGGGTCTCCGCCTGCGCGCGGAACTGGCGGGCATTTTCCGCGGCCTTGGCGAGGTTGAGCCCGGTCATGCCGTCGGCCTCGCTGACGGTCACGTAGGTGTTTCCGTCCAACCATGCACAACTGGTCGCGTTGGACAGGTTGTTGCCGAACGGGTCCGTCGACTCGGTCTTCGTGATGGTGACCTTGCACCTCATGACGCCGCCCAGCGATCCCGGGTCCACGTCCTTGACCTCGCCATGGGTCACCTTCATGCCCGGCACCTCCACCGAGCCATCGTTCATTTCGGCCAGCGCATCCGCGCGGTCCTTCTCGGAGAACGGGACGTCGCCCTCGACCGCGACGACGATCGCGTGGTTCTCCCCGAACTGACCGCTCTTGTACGCCGTCACGACGACGTGCTGGTGTGGATCGTCCCGCACCATGGCCTCGGCCTGCTGCCGCAGCACCGCAGTCTCGGGGGCGTTGTCGTCGCGCTTCATCCCGAGGAAGGTGTCGGGCAGACGGACGCGGCCCATAGTCTGGTTCCCCGCGTCCTGCGCCGGCTTGCTCGAACCCGCCCCGGCACCCGCCCCACCTGCCCCGGTACCCGCCCCAGCGCCGCCTGCCGCCGGTGCGGCCGCGTCTCCGGCCGGAGACGCCCCAGCACCCGCCGGGGCCGTGGCGGGCGACGTGGTGTCCCCCGACCTCGTCACGGCGAACGCCGTGCCGGCCAGGATGATCGCACCGACGACCCCCAGCGCGACCCACATCCCGGTGCGGGAGGACCGGGCCGGCGCCGGCTGGTTCCACCCCACCTGCGGCGGTCCGTACGCGGGCGCAGGCGGAGCGTAGGCGGGCGGGATCGAGGGCGGCGGCGGGACGTTCCCGCCCGGCGGCTGTGCGGGTAACCCGGATTGCTGCTCGTGCATCTGCGAACTCCCGGACGTCGAGTGATGATGTGGTGGACGATCTGTGGGCCTGGAATGAATATGCCCAACCACGGGTGCCCGCACAAAGCCCGGACGATCACTGTTTCCGATCTGTAGCACGCAGCACGCAGCACGCAGGACGCACCGCACCTCACGGTTCGGACTCCCGCTCGTGTGAAGGTGCCGAGGTCTGCGGCGAGCCGCGCGCACGTCGGTCAGCTCTGCTGTCCGCCACCGGCTGACCCCCGCCTGCGAGGGGGAGGACAGAATCATCCGGAACCAGGCGTGGAATGCGGGCGGCTGACCCCCGCCTGCGCGGGGAGGACATGCGCCGGTACCAGAGGCCGACATACTCGCTCGGCTGACCCCCGCCTGCGCGGGGAGGACCCTTCGCGAGCTGGGCTTCTTCTATGGCTTTGCGACTTCTTGACCATTTCTCAGTGCCCTGGATGCGATCAATGTCAGGCCGTCGAAGTCGACTGTGTGTCGTCGCTGTTCACCAGCAGTGGTCAGTTCAAGCCCCTGCTCGTTCGCTGCGGGGTGGGCAAGGACGGCAACACCTGAGCCGATGCAGCTGCTGACGGCATGCCACAGCTCATCCCGTACCTTGGCTGAGACCGTCCCGACGTACAGGTGTGGCGTGACCTCCAGGAGCCAGCGGGTGAGGGCTCCGCGTACATGGTCGGGGACGGCCGTGACGGAGATGACGATCATCGAGGGCATGCCACGCCCCGCCCTCGGACCAGGACAGCTGACACCGGCGGCCTCACAGGCCCTCACCATCTGCGTAGTTGACGCCGCCGGGCAGGGCGCCGCTGATCGGGTCCCACCGACCAGCTGTTCCTCGGGGTCGGGTTGCTCGATGTTCTGGTCCGGGGCGAGCAGGCGCTGGAGGTCCGTGACGATCCGGGGCAGAAGGCGGAACAGCTGCAGGGCGTCGCGGAAGCTGCGGCGGGCTTCGGCCTCGGGCTGGGGCGACGAGTGGAGGGAGAAGGCGAGCGGGATGGTGAGTTCGGCCTTGTAGAGGTCCGCGATGTCGTAGACGAAGGCCTGCTGGTTGCCGCTGTGGACGAATCCGAGGGCCGGTGAGCAGCCGAGGGCGAGGACGGCGGCGTGGACGATGCCGTAGAGGCAGGTGTTGGCGGAGGAGAGAGCGAGGTTGACGGGGTCCTGGGTGTCCCAGGAGCCGGGGTCGTAGTTGCGGCGGAATCGGCCGATGCGGTGCTGTTGGGCGAGCAGGCGGTAGTGGGCCTTGACGCGTTGGCCTTCCAGCCCGCGGAGTTTGTTGAGGTTGCTGCCGCGTGGAGCGGCGTCGGGGCCGAAGCGTTGTTCGTACATGGCAGTGGCGACGGCGAGGCGTGTGGTGTCGTCTGCCCAGGCTCTGGCCTGGCGTTCGAGCCACGTGGTGCTGAGGGAGTCGGGGACGGTGGAGGCGTAGCAGCGGACGCCTCCGGATCCGGTGGCGATGACGGTGGTGCCGTGGCGGGCCAGGGTGGTGAGGGCGCGTGCGGTGATGGAGGTGCCGAGGCCGAGGAGGACGCAGCTGAGGGCCGCTGTGGGGAGGTAGACGGTTTCGGTGCCGCGCTGGGGGCTGGTGATTTCGGCGCAGACGCCGGTGTCGTCCTGGACGATGCGGACGATGTCGAGGTAGAGGAAGGACAGCGAGTCGGCGATGCGGGGCAGCATCGCGACGGTGGGCGCGGCGAGTCGGCGCCGGGCGCCATTCGGATCGGGGCGTTGAGCGGTCACCGGTCGCCTCGGTGAGGGGCGATGCTGAGCAGTCCGCAGCCGTAGGCCTTGCCCTTGCCGATACCGTCCGAGAGGCGGGAGCGCAGGCTTTCAGCGTCGGTGATGAGGGCGGTGCCTTCGAACAGGACGCGGTCGTGCTTGATGGGGCGCTGGTCGCTGCGGCGTGAGCCGCGGGCGGCGTCGAGCGGGAAAGAACGGCGCCTGGGGCAGCTGGACCAGCCTCGGCGGCACCCTCACCGCCAGCCCCACCGCGGCGAGCCTCGGCCGTGACCGCATCGACGTGTTCGTCCGAGGCACCGACGGCAAGGTGTACCAGAAGACCTTCCAGCAGACACCCGGCGCGAACGACCTTCCGGCCTACTACTACGGCGTCAACTGGACCAGCAGCTGGGCGTACGTGGACGCACCCAACTCGACCACCATCGTCGGCGCCCCCGCGGCGGTGGCCTCGCTCAACCGGATCGACGTCTTCGCCCGCGGCACCGACAACGCGCTGTGGCAGAAGAGCTACGTCAACGGTGAGTAGACGGGCTGGACCAGCCACGGCGGCACGCTCTCCTCGTCGCCGACAGCGGTCAGCGGCGGCCCCGGCCAGATCGAGGTGTTCGCCGGGCTCGCGCCCACCAACAGCGTCGGCCAGCTCAGCTGGACCGCCGCAGGCGGCTGGTCGTCCTCCTGGTACGACCTCGGCCACACCGTCCTCGGTGCGCCGACCGCGACGCAGGTGGGTCCCCGGGTCAACGTCTACGCCCGCGCCACCGACAACACCCTGTGGCAGTGGTACCGGATCGGCACCGGACCGTCCGGGACCTGGCAGCAACTGGACAGCACCGTGGCACTGACCGGTAGCCCCGCAGCGGCCGGCCACCTCTAGGCAGGACCGTCACCTCCTCGCATGGTCGGCTCGGTGGCCCGTCGCGCTCTTCGGAGCTCGACGGGCCACCGGCTCAGCACTCGAACGGAGGCGGCCCGTGGCCGGGGACCCTAGCTAGTAGTACTTCGTTAGGTTGATTTGATCTTGGCGGTTGCGGCGGTGCATGCTGCAGCCTGTGGATCTTGGTGAGGTGGAGAAGCTCCGCGAACATCTCGGCGAGTTCGTGACCGAGGTGTTCGCGTCGCTGGCGCGCAAGGATCAGCGCCGGCAGGGTGATTGCTATCTGCGCGGGCTGATGCTGGACGGGCGGCGCAAGTCGATCCAGCCGATGGCCGAGCGGCTGCCGGACGGGAACATGCAGGCCCTGCAGCAGTTCGTGAGCCAGTCTCCGTGGGACCACACGCCGGTGCTGCGGCAGATCGCCCGAAAGATGACCGCCGCGATCGCGCCCGAGGCGTGGGTGATCGACGACACCTCGTTCCCGAAGGCCGGTGACCAGTCGGTGGCGGCCTCCCGGCAGTACTGCGGCGCGCTGGGCAAACGCTCGCTGTGCCAGGTCGGGGTGAGCGTCCACGCCGTCACCGACCAGGCCTCCAGCCCGCTGTCCTGGCGGCTGTTCGTGCCGCCGGACTGGGACGACCGCGGCGATGACCGCCGGCGACGCACCGGCCTGCCGGTGGAGGTCGGGCACGTCGAGAAGTGGCGGCTGGCGATCGAGGCCCTCGAGGAATTGATCTCCTGGGGGCCGGCCCCGCAGGTCGTGGTCGCCGACGCCGGCTACGGCCAGTCGGCGGCCTTCCGCCATGCTCTGCGCTCCCGGGGCCTGGACTACATCGTGGGGGGGGGGGGGGGGGGGAAACAGAACCAGCACAAAAACGAAGGGGGGGGGGGCGGCCGCAGGGGCAGGTTGAAGGAGACGTCTCCATTACCCCCACAACCCTTTGTCCCCCCC
>NZ_JBVINN010000080.1:7286-8312 GCF_055579305.1 Kitasatospora sp. NPDC032757
ATTCTTCCCCAACCCCACCCCACCCACCCCCCCCCCCCCCCCCCCCCCCCCCCCCCCCCCCCCCCTCCCCCCCCCCCTCCCCCCTCCCCCCCCCCCCCCCCCCCCCCCCCCCCCCCACGACGCGGAGCCGGTGGCGCCCGCCTACGGCGCCGGTCGCAGGACACTGCCCCGCTACCGCACCGACTCTGTCGCCCTGCACGAGCACGCCACCTCCGGCGGGCGCCGGGCGTTTCGGCAGGTCACCTGGCGTCAGGGCAGCCGCGGCGCGATGCGCTCGCGCTTCCGGGTCCTACAGGTGCGGCCCGCCGGAAAGATCCCCCGGGCGCTGGCCGCCGCCGACGCGGGCGGAAGCGCCGCCTGGAACGGCGTCCTGCCGGCCGAGACCCTGCTGGTCGAATGGCCGCCCGGCACCGACGCCCCCACCGAGTACTGGCTCACCAGCCTTCCGCCCGATACGGCGATCCGCCACCTCGTGCGGCTGGCCAAGATCCGCTGGCGCATCGAGCACGACTACCGCGAGATGAAGCACGGCCTGGGCCTGGACCACTTCGAGGGCCGCACCTGGCGCGGCTGGCACCACCACGTCACGCTCGTCACCGCCGCCCACGCCTTCCTCACCCTCCGGCGCCTCGACCCAAAAGTCGAAGCGCCGGCCTGACCTTCTACCGAGTCCTCGACGCCATCCAGGACCTGATACGGGCCTGGACCGGCGAATGCCCCACCTGACACCGCGAGTTACCCGATGCACGCCGACCAGGACGCTCCCGAACGCTTCAGACCTAACGAAGTACTACTAATCGGCATCCCCCTTTTCCAGCTCGTCGGCGCGGATGGCGGTACTGACTTCGGCTTTTCAGGGTGGTAGGTCGAGGGAGAGTCCGGTTCCGGCGAGGAAGCCGTCGAGGACGTCGGGGCGGTACTGGAGTCGTTTGAGTCGGTTGCGGACGAGCGTGGCGAGTCGGTCCAAGGCGACGCTGGCGAGGTTCGCGAGGCTGTGCTTGACGTGGGCCCACAGGTACTCGACCG
>NZ_JBVINN010000081.1:0-8075 GCF_055579305.1 Kitasatospora sp. NPDC032757
CCTGTGGGCGGACAGCATCTCGGGTCGGCAGGTCGGCTTCTGCTGGCCGCTGGCAGGTAGACCGGGCCCGGTGGAACAGGCACCATGCCCCGGTGAGCATCGTCGTCACGTTCTTCATGGCACCGGACGCCGAAGCTGCCGCTGCTGTCGCGGAGGGTGGTCCCGACGGGGTCTTCGAGTCCCTGACCTTCGGCAACTTCGATGTCGAGGAGGCTCTGATCGAGTGGGAGGGCATCTTCACCGGTCGGAGCTTTGAGGAAGTCCTTGACGACGATGTTCCCGAGACTGTTGTCGACCCGGACGACGGCGAGGGTCCGCTCGTCCTCGCCGTCTCCGGCACCCTTCGAGATGCCCTGTGCACTGCCGTCGAGCACCGGCTCGCTGAAGTCAGCCGGCTGTGGGTGGCCGAGCGGGCGGCAGACGGCGAGGTCTTCGACCCCGAGATCGCCGCGTGGATCCTGAGCGGCTTGGCCGACCTGGCCCGTGCCGTCCGCGAGGGAGACGAGAACCTGTACTGCTGGGTGGCGTAGAAAGGGCACGGCCACCGTTGATCATCGTCGGTTGTGTGGACACCACGAAGTTGCCGTCGTCCTGCATGGTCGCCCACGCACCCGGGTGGTTCTGGGTGCTGGTGGACCAGACGGCCTGGACGGAGCGCAGGGAGCTGAGGACCAGGTTGCCGTCGAAGCGACCGGCGAGTGTCCGCAGGAATCCCTCCCCCCCCCCGGCTGGCTCACCACGCTCTCCAACATCGAGACCGCAGGCCCGCGTTGCCAGGCGACTGCGGGCCGTGGCCCCCAAGCGGATCGGGGGCCACGGCTTCGGCGAGTTCACCTACCGGTGGCGCCAGGGTTACGACGCCAATGAGGAGGTCGGCTCAGCAGAGACGATCGGAGGGTTCACCGCGTCAAAGTAGAGCAATGGCGATGAACTGCTCAGGAAGAAGCGGCTGCCGAACGCAGCCTGCGGAAACGACTTGTCGAACGCATCGCTGTGCAGCCAATCACCCGACACACCCAGACTGGGATCGAGCCCGGCCGGGAAGTCAGCAACGTCCTTATTCTCCCAATCTCCAGCAGCTCGGAACTCGGCCGCGCGGTCCGCCGAGAGCCAGACAAGTCCGCGCATCTCGTAGTCGGTAGGACCTGGGACCCTGGAGCCTCCTCCGGAAACCTTAGCCATCCACGTGACGCGGTCGAAGTTTCCGAATTTGGGAAACCTGCTTTCCACCGGGCCACGATCGGTCCGAATGGCACCGACTGTAGGACTGGCCGAGACCGTCGTCCTGTCACTCGCCGCACGATCGCTACCCGCGCAGGCGGAGGTCGCCCCCACCAGAACGCCCAATATCAGAACTGCCACTACGCTGGCGAACCCCCCTCGGCCTCCTCTCATCGCGAGGCCTCACCCATGACTGTCGTTTCCAATGCGCTACCCCTCGTCCAGGTCATCTTCCGCTCTAGCTTCCCGTTGGTCATGAATGGATGCGCCCATCCAAGCGTCGCAAATCTCCCGTTGACAGCATCAGGCGTGCCGCTGTCAACATCCTTGGCGCCTCGGTTGAAGTCCCAGCGATCCCTGGAGCGGATCGTGATCTTCATAGATAGCTTGTCACCATCGGAGAACACCTTGGCCTCAGACCACACGAAATGGGCGCCGACCGTCCTCTGCCAATTAGTTGTCGCAGGCTGACCGCTCATGCCATGCAGCCTTCCAGTCATGTCGAATCCGGTCCGGGCTGATGAAGCGGCCGGTGCTCGGCTGGTATTGCCTGGCGCCGAGGTTGGTGAAGCCAGTGAGTGGCGTCGTCATTGCAGCAAATACGCGGGGCCTGATACGCATCGTGTATCAGGCCCCGCGCTACTACAACCCTACGAGCCAGGCTTGGGCATCACCCTCAGCGCATAGAAGACGCCGAGCGCACTCAGCAACAGGAAGGGCCAATATCCCGCAAAGAGGAAGAGCAGTGGCGGCAGCGCGAGCAAACACGCGCCGGCCGCGCGGACATCCTTCCCCCAGGCTGCGGGAAGGGCCAGCAGCAGCAGCGACAGGGTCCCTGGGATGGTTATCGTCGCCAAAACAATCCGGAGGAACGCGAAGTAGCCCTCGGAAGTCGTTCCAGCGGCGAGATCGTCAACCTGGCGCTTGTCAGGTGCGAATGCGGCAAGCACAAGCATCAGCGAATACAGCGGAGCCACGCATACCGCGATATACCTCAGCACCGCCCGCGCGAGCCATAGGCCACCCCGGCCCAATCTCATACTCAACACCCGGCAATGCACCTCCCCTCTTCAAAGGTGTGATTTATGGATATGCTCAAGGGTCCCGGCAGCGTCACCGACCTCAGCCCCTGGTCGATCGGAGCATCCCCCATGCCGTCTCGGGCGATCACATTGGGACTCTTTCCCTGGCGATACTGAATCACCTCCATGTCAGGATAGGCATCGCCCTTGCGAGTCATCTGGATACCCGAGGGCCTGATATCCAGCTTGAGGGTATTATCAACTCCGAATACCCTCATCTTGCTGTTGATTCCATGGACGGTGAGGTCAAGCAATTTGGCGCTAACCCCATTGAACTGCAGCGCGTTCTTGTGGTTCCACGTCGTCCCAAGGCCGCTCTCGCCAAACTCGATCCCCTTGGCAGGAATGACCTCCGGGGGAATCGATACCTTCATTGGCATCCTCCCCGTGTACTTGGTCACCACTTGGCCCATAGTCGTGGAGGGCATCACGGTGAACGTCGCCTCACCGGTAGCGGTGTCCCAGAAGACAAGCATGCGAGCACTGTCCACTGGGACATTCGACCAGGAGCGATTGTCTCCGAGCAGGCCTGCGAGCTGGGCCTTTTCCTGGTGAATATAGAACCTTATCATGATGATTCCGTCACCATCATCATTACGCGGCCCCATCTGTTTCGGCGCAGCCCTTTGGGAGGTCGCCGGCTTCGCGCCGAAGCCCATCTGCCGAGCAGCCTCGTAGTAGTCGGGCTCCGGCAGGGTTTCGTCGAGCCGCTGCAGAGCCGCCGCCGGAACGTAGTTCGCCGTCGTCTCCGCGGCGTTCTTCATGGTGATGGTGCCGGCAGAGCCGCAGTCGTACAGCGTGCCGCACTCCTCCGACTTGAGGCCGTTAGGGTCAGCCCGGTTCACCGGATTGTTGTTGCTGTAACCGTAGGAGTTCCACTGCTGCGGATCCTTCGGATCAACAATCGGATCCGGGCTGAGGAAGCGGCCCGTGCTCGGCTGGTACTGGCGGGCGCCGAGGTTGGTGAAGCCGGTGGCGTCGTCCTTCAGTCCGCCGACGTAGCCCTTGTCGCCGGACCACGGGGTGCTCAGGGAGCCGGGGCCACGGGTGGCGCCGAAGGGATCGAAGGTGCGCCGGGACTCGGTGGTGGTCTCGGAATCGATGGACAGGCTGTTGGTGCCGTGGTGGTCGGAGAACTGGTACGTCAGCTTGGTCGGACCCTGGCGAACCAACGTGATGCCGCCGGGGACGGTGTAGTAGCGGGCGCCGGTACTGGTCTTGCTACCGGTGTCGTAGGTGAGTTCGTCACCGCCGCCCAGGTTGACCGTCACCTTCCCCGGGTTGCGGCGTACCAGCTGGTTACCCTCGGCGTCGTAGACGTACGTCGTGGTGGCGCTGCCCTGGGTGAGTGAGGCGAGCTTGCCCTCGACGTCCCAGGTCAGCGTGGCACTGTTGGCGGCATCGACGGCGTTCCACGTCGGGGTGGACCACTTGGACTGCCAGCCGGGGCCGTAGACGATGAGCTTGCCGTCGTCCTGTACCACCGCGAAGTAGCCGCTGGTGCCGCCGACATAGGTCTTGGAGGACCAGAGCGCGACGCGTTGCGGGTCGTAGACCACGAAGTTGCCGTCGGCCTGCATGGTGGCCCAGGCGCCCGGGTGGTTCTGGGTGCTGGTGGACCAGACAGCCTGGCCGGAGCGCAGTGAGCTGAGAACCAGGTTGCCGTCGGCCTGCATGGTGAGCTGGGCGCCGTTGGAGCGCACCGACTCACCGGACTTGAGGACGAAGCCCGCGTTCAGGATCTTGTTGCCGCCAGGGTTGTTGATCTTCGTGGAGTTGCCCGCCGCGTCGTACTGGTCGGTGCCCTGGGTGCCGGCACTCCAGCCATAGGTGTACTTACTGGTGGCCAGCGCGTGCGGACCGCCGGTGCCGCCACCCGTTCCAGGCGCGGCGGTGGGCGTGTTGCGGGTACCGGGGGCCGGGAAGGTCTGGTCGGTCCTCAGGTCCTTGGCCGGGTCGCCCGCCGGGTCGTGGTTGACCAGCTTGGTGCGGTTGCCGGTCAGGTCATAGGTGTACTCCTGCCAGTAGGCCGCGCTGCCGCCGACCGTGGTCTTCGCCGGTGCGGCCGCCCCGCTGGTGGGCGTGGCGTTGGCGCAGGAGCCCTGGCCACCGAGGGACGGGGTGGGCTGGTTGAGCTGCCCGGTGTCGCTCCACGCAGTGGTGAGGCGGCCGAGGTAGTCGTAGCTGAAGCACTGCAGGTCGGTCGCGGCCGGGGTGTTGTTCGGGATCGCCCTGATCGCGGTGACCTGTCCGGCCTGGTTGTAGGCGTAGGTCGTGTTCTGCACCGAGCCGGTCGCGGCGGTCTGCTTGTCGATGTACTGCGTCAGCAGCCGCCCGGTCGGCTCGTCGTAGGTGTTGGTGGCGACGATCTGGGTGCCCCACGGGTTCACCGTGGAGCGGATGTTGCGGCCGTAGGCGTCCCAGTCCGACTGCCGCAGGTACGTATCCAGCCCGCCCATGTCATGAAGCAGACCATAGTGCTCGTAGTTGTAGGTCACCCACTCCTCGCCCAGGTCGCCCGCGGCGGCCCGGCCTTCGAGTGTCATCGCACCGCTGATCGGATCGTACACAGCGCCGTAGGTGAACGTCGTCTGGCCGGACTTGCCGATCTCGCTGCCGGGGATCGAGACGGTGGTCTTCGTCGGCCGGTAGGCCACGTCCAGCTCGGTCACGGCCTTGGTGTAGGCCGAGCCGCTCGCACCACCCACGTACCGGGTCGACGAGGCCGCTTGACCCTTCGCCACGGTGTCGTAGGTGTAGCCGGTGAGCTGATTGGCCGGGGCGACGCTGCCGTTGTAGGTACCGGTCTTGCGGCCCAGCAGGTCGTACGTGATCGCCACCGTCTGGTTGCGGGCGTCCGTGGTGGACGCCAGCCGGCCGGCGCCGTCGTAGGCCCGGGTCGACACGCCCGTGTCCGGGTCGTCGGCGCGGACCCGGCGGCCACGCTGGTCGTACTGGTAACTCCAGGTGTTCCCCGCCGCGTCCACCCGCGTGGCGGCCTGGCCACCCGGGGTGTACGTGTACGCGGTCACGTCAGCGTCCGCCGGGTTGCCGGTCGCCGTCGGCGTCCGGTACTGCCACAACTGGGCGGTACGGCCGCGGGCGTCGGTGATGGTGCTGGTGGCGGTGGCCCCGGTCGGCGGGGTCACGTCGACGCGGTCCGCCCCCGGGTAGGCCGTGGTCGTGGTGGACTGCAGGACACCGAGGGCGATGAGCTGCGTGCTGACCGGGCGGCCCATGCCGTCGAACGAGGTGGTGGTCCGGTTCGGCACCATGGCACCGTCCGGCCTCCAGCGGGTCGTGCTCGGGCCACTGGTGTCCTCGTAGTACGTGTTGTAGACCTGGTTGGCCCGGCCCTGCGAGTCGTAGAACGTGTCGGTGATCATCCGGCCGTGGTAGGCGGAGACCGCCGGCGGGCTCTGTGTCTGCACCACCCGGCCGAGGCCGTCGATGATCTGCGTCGCGGTGCCGTACTCGCCGCTCGGGCGCAGCGTGTTGCTGGTGATCGTGGAGGGCGCCGCGGTGCCGTTGACCGAGTAGTCGTACGTGTAGTTGGCGCTCTTCGCGGTGTCACGGCCCGGGGTCCAGACCGCCTTGAGCCGGCCCAGCGAGTCGTAGGACTGGGTGACCTTGCGGCCGTTGGGGTCCTCCGTGGTGATCGGCAGGCCACGGGCCGGATCGAACGTGATGGTGGTGGTACGCGCGATGCCCTCATCCGGCGCGCCGGCCGGGGCGGGGCTGCCGGTCACCGTGCGATCGGGCAGCTCACCCGGGTTGGCCGAGCTGTACACGGTGGAGACCACGGCCCCGTTGGGATTTTTGCCGTCCGTCACCGTCAGGTCGGTGACGGTCGCGACGCGGCCGTAGCCGTCGTAGCTGGTGGCGGCGCTGGTGACGTACTGGGCGGTGCCGTTGCCGTCGTACCGGTCGAGGCCCTGCGCGCCGGTCACCCGCCCCTTGGCGGCCGTGCTGCCGAACGTCCCACCGTCGTAGAGCGTGCGGACTCCGGAGACGGTGTTCGTCGCGGTCGCGGTCGCCCCGCAGGCGTTGCTGCCGGAGACGGTCAGTACCTCCGACACCAGAGCCGTCATCTGCGGGTTGGCCGCGGCCGCGTAGTCGGTGCGGACGCAGACGTCGGGCGTGCCGTCGGCCGTGCTCAGCGACGTGGTGACCCGGTTGTTGTGGTCCTTGTCGCTCTTGGTCACCGTCGACGTGGTGCGGGTGCCGTTCGTGGTCTTCGTCGTGCTGACGCTGGTCGATGTGGTCGCCGCGTAGCGGGCCACCAAGGCCGGCAGATCGCCACGGGTGTACTTGGCGGTCTCCACCTCGCCGGAGCTGGTGTTCACCGCGTACCCGACGGGGTCGTCATCGGCGGCGTTGACGTCGGTGTAGGTGACCTGCTCCAGCACACGGCCGGACAGCCAGTCGTAGTCGGCTCGGGAGCCGCTCTTGACGCCGGCGACGCTCGCAGCCTTCGCGTTCTTGTCCGCCTTGTAGTCGCCGTCCATGCCCTGGTAGTAGTACGTGGCCGACTTCGATTTCACGCCATCCGTGCCGGAGCCGGACACCGCCGTCACGCTGGCGTAGCCGCGGAACTGGTCCCACGTCCGGTAGTCATCCTCGGCCAGGGCCCCGTCATTGCGGTGCCAGGCGGCCTCGCCGTACGTGTAGGTGGTGACCTTCGGCACGGAACCCTGAATGAGGTTGCCATTCGGGTCCACGGTGACCGACTCGACCGGGTAGCGAAGGAACCAGTCGTCGACGGTGGCCTTCACACCGGTGTCATACCACTTGACGTTGTAGCAGCTCATCGTGTTGTTGTCGGCCGAGGCCGGCATCTTCCCAGCGGTGCGCGAGCACGAGTCCTGTGCGTACTTGACGAGGACGGTGCCCCCGGTCTCGGTGGTGATGACCTCGACTCGCGGGCGGTTGTACCGCGGGCGTGCCGGGACGAGACCGTCGACCCGGTTGGGCAGCATCGCGCTGGCGAAGGTGACCTTCGGAAGGTCTTTCTCCTCGGAGCCGTTGAAGGTGTCCTTGCCTATCCGCCGGACGGACTCCAGCCACGGGATCTTGGTGTTCTCGGCCGAGTTCTCGGGCGACTTGAACACGTGGGTCAGCTCGTAGCTGTCCACCGGACGGTAGGACCCGCCGGAGCGGACCGACGTGGTGATGGTGTTCAACCACTTCGTCGACCGCAGGTCAACACCTTGGCCACCACCGGCTCCAGTGCGCGGATCCGCAGCGCCTTCAGCCCGGGTACCTGTATCGACAGCTGGGGTGGCGCGATCGGTACGGCCGCCGCCGTGTACGACTGCTACAACGGCGACCAGCAGCACTTCACGCTGACCGACAAGAACCAGATCCAGGTGCCGGGCACCAACAGGTGCCTCGGTACCGCGGACAAGCCCGTGGGCCGGGGTACCGCGGTCAGGTTCCAGACCTGCGGCGACGACCCCGCGGCGCAGACCTGGGAGCGGCGCTACGACGGGTCGATCTACAACCCGGCATCCAACACGTGCCTGGAGTTGCCCGGTTGGAAGCACGACAACGGCACCGCACTGGATGTCTGGGAGTGCCTCGGGAACCCCAACCAGCGCTGGTACTTCGAGGCCCAGACGCGTTGATCACCTGTGCACGCCCTCCGCAGTGAGATGGCAGCGCCCCCGTCGAGCATCCGTGGGTTCTACTGATCCCCGCAACACCCTGGAGTTCAGGGGTTGCGGGGATCATGGATTTTGAGGCGCTGAAGACGAGGTTCTTCGAGGCGTT
>NZ_JBVINN010000082.1:0-7589 GCF_055579305.1 Kitasatospora sp. NPDC032757
TTACATTCCGAACCCGGAAGCTAAGCCTCACAGCGCCGATGGTACTGCAGGGGGGACCCTGTGGGAGAGTAGGACGCCGCCGAACAATCATTCCAGAAAGACCCCCTCCGGATTCCGGAGGGGGTCTTTCTGCATTTCCGGACCATGTGCGGACGGAGAACCCTGCCCGGGTCCCGGGCAGGGGCTCTCTGTGTTTCCGGACGGTGCGGTTCCGCGGGGCGAGCTACTCAAATCAGTCCTGGCGCCCGCTCGCGGCCGGGCGGGCGACCCAACGGGCGGCGTGGAAGGCCTGGGAGCTCGGCGAAGCCGGCCTCGTCCGGGTCGAGGTACCGGAGGACCTGGTTTCGACGGCCTTGAGCCCGCACTGCCGGAGCCCGCTCTCGCCGGCCGGTTGCCAGGCGTGGCCAGAGGCTCGACTGAGGCTTGCCGGAAGCCACCCCCGGGCTCGGTCGCACTCCGTACAGTGGGGGAAGCACTCTGCATACGTCATGGGGGAGCGGACGCGTATGACGCAGACCGAGCGGCCTGTCCGGTCGCCGAGCTTCTGCCCGCGATACAGGCGGAGATTCAGGCAGAACGGCGCGATGACGCCGGCCGTGTTACGGGGGAGCATGCCGCCCGTTGGCTGCCATGAGGGATCACGGACGCGTGGGCCGGACGCCTGAACTCCCCGTGGGCGCGCTTGTGACGCGCCATCAGGAGCTGGCGTTCTACGGCGTCGGCGGCATGCGGACGGCGTTGGCCGCGAGTTCGGCGGTGATCAGGGCCAGGGTGTCGTTGAGCGGGGAGTCGTAGCCGAACGCCTAGTAGTGCTTTGTCAGGTGGCGCGGAGTGACAGGCCGCAGTCTCGAAGCTCACGCCCGCCGCAGTGTCCGTTCCGGACGGCAGCGATGAAAATTGGGGAGGCAGGCATCCGGCCGCCTGGGTACGGTCGCCGGATGGAAACCGGTGCTGCGGGTGGTGGGATGGAGTCGGTGGCGTTCGAGGCCTGGCGGGAGGACGAGCCGGTGCCCTGGGCGCCAGCGGGTCGGCGCTACGTCACGCTGAATGAACTCCTGGTGCGGTTGGGGAGTTTCGGGCTGGGGCTGACCTGGCGGGTGCGGTTCTACGAGGACGAGGACTGGCTTGCCGAGATCACGAAGCTCTCCGAGGCCGGGGTGGGGACGCTGGAGCTGCTGGCCCTGCTGCCTTCGGATCTGCAGGCGATCAATGCGGACTTTGCGGGCTACGTGAGGACTGAACGGGTGCTGGTACTACGAGAGTTCGACAGTTCATCGTGGCAGCTGCTGACCTCTGACCCCGGGGTGCCCGGTGAGATCCGTCGGCACTTTCCGGACACGGCTCCCCTCGCCATGGAGTTCTGGGAGGAGAACCCCTGGTGGGAGGGGCCGCTGCCCGAGGGCTGGGGTGAGCAGGTCGGGCGCCGGGTCGTCGGCTGGGCCCGGGGCACGGCTGCGTCGTTGCCGTCCGAGTCCACCTGAACGCCGGGAGCGAGCGGAGGGCCCGCCTGTCCCGTGCGCGTGTTCCGCGAGTAGTGCTTGTCACGTGGTGCGCGGGGGCTGGCCGGGAGTGGTGCTCGGCGGTTCTCTGCGAGCATGACTCCGGATGAACTGGGCGTGTTACGCGATGAGTTGGAGGCGTTCGCGGGAGAGATCTTCGCCTCGCTGCAGCGCGCGGACCAGCAGGACAAGGGCGTTAGCTACCTGCGTGGTCTGCTGTTGGACGGCCGGCGCAAGTGGATGCAGCCGATGGCCGAGCGGCTTGGCATCGACCATCAGCGCCTGCAGCAGTTCATCTCCTCCTCGACCTGGCCCGTCGAGGAGGTCAGAGCGCGCCCGGCGGACCGGGCGGTGCGGGCGCTGGCACCGGACGCGTGGGTCGTGGACGACACCGGCTTCCCGAAGGACGGCACCGGCTCGCCCGGTGCGTTCAGGTCAAGGGCCTGGCGACCGCGCACCCACTGGAGGTGGTCACCCACCAGCCGCCCTACGGCGGACTCGGCCCCAGGCCCAAGCCCCGCTACCGCACACGCCCCGTCTCGCTGGCCGAGCACGTGAGGGCCGCAGGTCGGGAGGCGGCCCGGACGGTGACGTGGCGACGCGGCTCACGCGATCAGCTGACCTCTGCCTTCGTTGCCCTGCGCGTGCGCCTGGCCGGCCGCCGCCCGCGGCTGGAGCAGGACGGAACCCTGCCCGCTTGCTGGCTCCTGGCCCAATGGCCGCCCGACCTGCCCGAACCGTCCCACTACTGGGTCTCCAGCCTGCCGGCCGAGACACCCGTCGAAGAACTGGTTCGCCTCGCCAAGATCCGCTGGCGCATCGAGCACGACTACCGCGAACTCAAAACCGCCCTGGGCCTTGACCATTTCGAGGGACGCTCCTTCGCGGGATGGCACCGCCACGTCACCCTGGTCACCGCCGCCCACCTCTTCGTGACCCTCGCCCGGAGCCGCCCAAAAGTCCTTGCTCGGGCATGACCCTCTACCAGGCCGTCAGAGCACTTCAACAGCTCCTCGCGACCTGGAACGGACCATGCCCGACCTGCCACCAACCACCAGCCAGACCCACACCAGCCCCGACCTAACAAAGCACTACTAGCCGTCGAGGCGGTGGGAGAGGAGCCGGCGGGCGAGCCGGTCTCCGCGGGGTGGAGCTGTACCGCATGGCGAACTCGCGGACGGTTGCTGTTGCCTCGGCGGGCTCCGGGCTGTGCAGGGAGGTCATGGGGAGGAGCGTGCCGCCGTGTCAGGCCTGTGTCCAGTGGTGACGCGTGTACGGCCGAGCCCTGTACGGCGGGTGGGGCGGTGGTGTACGCGGTGGGCGGCCGGGGGTGCGACGCCGAGCGGGCCGTCGGTTCCGAACCCCCGGTGGAGCTCAGACTGTCGGGCGCGCTCCGGGCACCTTGGCGGGGTCGAGCGTGATCGTCAGCCGGTCATGCCCGAAGCAACTCCTCCGTTGGGGGCCGGTGTCGTGGGCAGCGGTCTGTGCGAGGGGCGTACTGGAACGGGAGACCGATGGCTGCCGCCAGCAGGATGAAGAGCAGGACGTGTCCCGCGCCGAGTCGCACCGTCCGCCGACGGAAGGCGGTGACGACCTGCCGGCCGCCCCAGCAGAGCGCGCCGACCCCGAGCACCAGGCCCGCCCAGGCCAGCGGCAGTACGTCGGCCGCGGCACCCGGGCTGTCCTGGCACCGGCTGACGAGCGCGCGGACGTCGTCGTCCGCGGCGAGGGTGGGCACGGCGCACGCCCAGCCCGCGAGGGCGAGGAGCAGCGGGCCGCGGGCCCGGAAGCGGGGGAGGGAGCGATGTTCTTCGGCCATCGGTCTAGTACCAGTCCGGGTTGACGCGGACGAAGTGCAGCTTCTGGTGACCGCGCTGCTTCTGGAAGCTGTCGATCCGCCCGCCGAGGCTCGCGTTCTTCTGGCCGCCGCCGTGCTGGGTGTACCGGATGCCCCCGTCCGGCGTCACCGCCGTGACGGCCGCGGTGTGGTGGACGGCCCCCTTCTTGTCCTGGTCGTCCTGGTCGGAGTTCTCCTCGCAGTACACGCTGTCTCCGGGCTTCACCTGGTCCGCCGTTATTTCCTCGCTGCCGTGGCGCATCAGGAAGTCGTGCATGTTCTGCGCGCCCGCCCAGCTCTTCGAGTAGTCGGCGCGTTGGGAGAGCCAGTCACCGCCCGCGTCCTCGCTGCGCCCCCAGGTGTCGTCGCCCCGCCAGCCCCAGAGTCCGTCCCCTTTGATGTGGAGGCCGCCCTGCTGCAGGGCCTCCGAGGCGAAGTTGGTGCAGTTGTCCCCGAAGTCGTCGATGCCGGTGGCGTCCCAGTGCTCCAGTGCCCATGGCACGGTTTTGATGCGGTCGTACTTGGCGCCCGGGCCTCCGCGGAGGCCGAGCTTCACGTCGGGGATACCGGGAAGGTTGGCCAGCGTGACCGGGTCGGAGAGCATCAGCTGCTTGCGCTGGTTGTCGGTCAAGGCCTTCCACCAGTCGGCCACCAGACGCGGGGCCTGCCCGCCCGGGATGCCCCCGGTGTACATGGCCGGCTCGACCTGGGAGGCCTCGCGCTGGAGGATGTCGAGCGCCTTGCGTCCCGTGCCCGCCGCCCCCTGGAGGTCGGTGAGAGCGGCGGTGACCCGGCGAGTGGCCTCCTGCTCGGCCTGGTTGTATGAGTGCGCCGAGTCGCGCAGCTGTTCCGCGTAGCGGTGGAGCTGGTCGACGGCCGACTTCATGTGCGCCTGCCACGCGGTGGCGCGGTCCTTGAGCGCCGGCCCGGACTCCCAGGCGGTCTTGGCGGCTGCGGCGGTGATGCTGCTGTCGAGCCAGTGCCCGGCCGGTCCGACGACGGCGGCGGCCTCCTGAAGGCCGCTCGCGGACTGCCGCAGGACGTCCGTACGGATGTGGATGTCGTCCATGTGTCCCCCCGCCCCCTGACACGACGGTGACGGCCGACATACATGCGGTCATATTACTGACTGGTTCGGTCCGGGAGGGGCAAGGAAGACCCGACGCGCCGACAGGCCGGCGAATGGCACACCGCCGGCCTGGATCGGTCTGAGGCGGTGGGAAGTTGGCGCGCTGTTCGTCGGAGCGGACAGTCAGAACGTGCTGCCCGCGCTCTGTGGCTTCGTGAACTCCAGGTACGTCTCGTCGTCCACCCACCGCACCCGCTGGACGCAATGGATGCCGTACGCCCGCAGGACCGGGAGCGCCGAGTGCGGCTGGTCGCTGCGCAACTGGGCAGTCTCCCCCTGGACCTTCAGCGCCGCCTTGATCAACTGGCCGGCCGGCCACAGCCCGCGTGGGCCGATGACGGCGTAGTACACGTTCGAGCCGTGGCTGCCGACCGGCCCGGGTCCTCGTGGGCGGCGATGGCGAGCGAGCTGTAACGGAGCTGGACAGGGTCCGCGCCCACGACGGGCACGGGGGAAGGAACCGGGACGGGTCTTCTTGACCACGCTGTCGCGTGTCCCCGGGGTGAGTGACTGACGGCCGTGCAGTTCGGCTCAACGTTCCACGGCCCGCAGTTGATCCCCGGCGAGAGCTCGGCGGACGCCACCTCAGGTGGTCCGGGTGGGATTCCGGATTCGGGGGCGGGGAGTGGTCACCGCGTGCTACCGTCCGGCTACAGATCAATAGTCGACCCCGGCGGTGCGCCAACACCCCGGGGTCCGGCACACGGAGTCGGAGCTCCTCATGCACGTTCACTTTATCGCGCCCGAGCGCTACGTACGGGCGTCACACGAGATCGTCCGCCACCCGCGTCTGCGTGCCACGGCGAAGACGCTGCTGCTCTGGGCGCTGTCGCTGCCACCCGGCAGTCGGGACACGATCCTCACCATCGGCAAGCGCATGCCCGAGGGGCGCACGGCCGTCGCCGGTGCGCGGGCACAGTTGATCGAGGAGGGCTTTCTCCACGTCCGACGCTCCCAGCACCCGACGAAGGGGACGTGGACGACCCGCGTTCTCGTCAGCAGCGTGTCGCTGACGGAGACGGACGAGATCGAGGCAGCCTGGCGCGCTGCGGTCCGAAACCCGGCACTCGGTGAGGGGGAGGCCCGGGAAGTCGGCAGTTCCCCCAAGGGGGAGAAGAACGAGGGGAACACCTCCTCCCTCCCGGCGAGGTCGGGTGAGGGTGCTGACGCCGACGAGGAGGCCCGGGCCGCTGCGGCCGGACTGCTCGGGCGGCTGACCGCCCGGGACCGGCGCCTGCGGCTGGGGGTGGTTGAAGTACTGGACCTCGCCCCGCTGGCGGCGGACTGGCTGGCCCGGGATCCGGATGTCGGACGGCTGCGGGATGCGTTGTTGGGCGATCTGCCCCCGCATGTACTCGCGCCGGCGGGCTTCGTGCGGGCGCGCCTGGAGCGCAGGATGCCGGTGGAGGCGGCGGAGCTCGATACTGCTCCGCCTCGCGCGATGGGGGAGTGCGCGCGCTGCGCGGACCCGGTGGTGGGCGGTGGCGCTATCTGCCTGCGTTGCGCGGGAGTCGCGCCTCCGGTGGCCGGGCCGGACGTGGCCGTCGTCGAGCGCAACCGGCGTGGCGCTGAACGTGCACGCAGTCTGCTGCGCGGTGCGGTGGCGGTGCCCGCGGCGTAGCGGGCGTGAATTGACGGGATTACGGACATGCCGGCTGGTTGCGGTCCGTATCCTCTTGATCGCCGATCGTGTGCGGATGCCCGGGTGGGGCCGTGCGGTGGGCGACGCCGTTGAGGGTGGTGGGTCGGAGGTGGCGACATGGCGGAACAGGATGACGGGGCAGGCTTCCTGCGCTCCTTCGGGCGGCAGGTGACGCTCCTGCGCGAACGGGAGGGCCTGACCCCGGGCCCAGCTGGGCGCACTGCCGGGGTACGGCGAGGACCAGGTCGCCTCGGTCGAGCTCGGCCGACGGATCCCCCGGCCCGAGCTGATCGAGAGGGCGGATCAGGCGCTGAGTGCGGGCGGTGCCGTGACCGCGATGAAGGACGAGGTCGCGTGGGCGCGGTACCCGGCGTTCTTCCGGTACGCCGCCAAGCTGGAGGACAGTGCCATCGAGCAGCGAGTAGCTGCCCGCTTGGACGGCAGGAGTTGCTCGCATCCCGGATCTCTCCGCTGCTGAGCCTCGCCTTGGAGGAGTCCGTGGTGCTGCGGCGACTTGGCGGCACAGCGGTGATGCCAGGCCGCCAGTTGGAACAGGTCCTCCTCGCCGGGCAGAGACGCAACGTCGAGGCACAGGTCATGCCCCTCGACCGTGAGGACAACGCCGGCATCGACGAAGGATCTGGCAGGGCCCGCATTGGAGCTCGACCCTGCCTCCTGGACAGCCTTCGTCCGGTTCGCCGCAGCACATCAGCTCTGACCGGGAACGCGCGTACTTTCCGGGGTGCGCCGTCCCGCGACCGGGCCACGGGACGGCACCTCCTCAGGAATCCGCGTCGCTACCGAGCTTGGCGCCGACGTAACCGAGCCGGAACGCCCGCGCCTCGGGAAGGAGCCGGAAGTGCAGCCGTCCCCCTTCTCCGGGGTGATTCGGCCGTGCCACGAGAAGCACCGGTCCGTGCCATCGAGGTCGGCGAAGGTGCACAGGTGCTGACGGCTCTGGTATCCCGGGGTGATGTGCGGGTGCTGCCACTTGAGCTCGGGCGAGCTTGCAGGGTCCCAGCCGGCGGCCGTCGCCTCCAGGCCGATCAGCAGTTTGCGGACCGGCCGGAGCCACTTCACGTCGAGGCCCTGAAGGACACCGGGCAGGCGTGCTCGGTGGCCATGGGGTAGACGAGTTCCCCTGGGGATGAAGGCCTACCCGGAGCCTGTCGAGCCCGTAGCGGCGCTCGACGTCCACACCCTCGCCGTAGTGGTGATCTTCCAGCAGCGGCAGGATCTTGGTGCGCTGGGTACGGGCGAGGCCACCCTCCCGGTAGTCGCTCTGCTTCATCAGACACGAGGGGCCGATGAGGAAGTCGGGGGAGGCGACCGTGCCCGACCTGGTCGGCGACTTTGTTTCCTGCCCGGATTGGCGTAGTGTCGTCTGGTCGCTCGGCAGGGAGCACCGGACACGCATCGGCGCGGACGGTCCCGGGGCGGCCAATCCCTAGAAACACACTTCCCGGTTCGGGCTGGGTCGCG
>NZ_JBVINN010000083.1:0-6630 GCF_055579305.1 Kitasatospora sp. NPDC032757
TGAGGTCCTGGAGTGGTTCGTTGATCGCCAGACGCTCGGCAAGGACGTGCTCCAGGGCGGACAGGGAATGCGTGACGGCGACGGTGGCGAACTCGAACCGGTAGTAGGAGTGCCGGATGAGCTCGCGGGACGTTTCCATCGCGCTCATGACGTACATCGACGCGTCGCCGGGCAGAACGAGGTCGGCCACCAGGGCGTGCATGCCCGCATAGTCGAGAACGATGTCGCGGGAACGCGGGTCCGGTACTGGCAGCGGGAGCGGGCCGGGCAACGGCGGCAGGGTGTTCACCAGTGCAGTCTTGCCATCTGAAGGCTCTCGGTGCCAACGGATTTGCTCGGGGCGGTCGGCGACCCGGTGCCGCACGTCGCAACTGGCCCGGTCCGACCGGGTGTGGGGTTAGGTGGTGGCGCAGTCCAGGATTCGACCGTCGGACGTGCCGACGAGCAGGCGGCCGGGTTCGGTAACGGTCAGCGCCGTCGGGACGGCGGGGACCCCGGCGACGGTCAGCCGGTGGCGCCAGCGGAGGGTGCCGCCGTGGAGGTCGAGGGCCAGGAGCTCGCCGTTGCGGTAGGCCAGGTAGGCGGTGTCCGCTCCGGTGTCGAGGTCGGTGGC
This sequence comes from Kitasatospora sp. NPDC032757, assembly GCF_055579305.1. Taxonomy (NCBI): domain Bacteria; kingdom Bacillati; phylum Actinomycetota; class Actinomycetes; order Kitasatosporales; family Streptomycetaceae; genus Kitasatospora; species Kitasatospora sp. NPDC032757. The sequence goes on from NZ_JBVINN010000083.1 coordinate 614, forward strand.
GACGTGGTCGGTCCGGAAGATCCAGCGGGGCACGCCGTCGGCGGCCGCGCGGCGGACGACGAAGGAACCGCCGGGTTGCAGGCCTCGGCCGTCGTAGACGGTGCCGGCGTACACCAGGTCGCCGTCGTCGGTTTCCACGCCCGGGCCGGGGAAGTGCGTCTGCCCGGGCTCCCAGGAGAACGGGAAGAGGGGTTGGGCGCCCGGCCCCTTGCGGGAGAGCGCCGCGAGCCAGTCCTGCTTGGGTCCCCGGCGGGCTCGTGCGACCTGGCGAACGTAGTCCCGGCTGCCGCGCCGGATCCGCAGGCGCTCTTGCCGGTCGACGTACGCGGTGGTCCGGTGCTGGATCAGCAGGCAGTCAGCGAGGACGGTGCGTACGGGCCGCTCCGGGGTGTCCTCCTCCTGGTCGAGGGTGGCCAGGACGGTGCCGTCCGGCAGTTCCTCGACGGCGAGGACGTGGCGCCGGGGCTCCCAGTCCGGGCTCAGCGCGGAGAGCGCCCGATGGGCTTCGTCCCGTCCGTCGGGGCGCGGGGCGGGTACCCGGGGGCCGGCCAGGTCGGCGGCGGTGAGCGAACGGGGTGCGGCAGCACGCCAGTCGGACCGCCGCACGACGGCGACGTGGCCCTCGATGTGAGCCTTCCGTTCGTCCTTGTAGTCGTCGGGCGGTGCCATCAGCACGCGCAGGGCCTGCCCGTCGAGCCAGGTCAGTCCGAGGACCTGGCGGCCGAAGTCGTGCTCGATGAGGGTGGTGGAGGAGCCCGTTTCCCAGTCGAGCAGGAGCAGCTCGCCCTCGAAGAAGAAGCCGCCGTCGTACTTCCCGGTCCCGACGGCGAGCAGGGGTTCCGTCGGGTGGAAGGCCAGGGCGTGCACCGGGAACCGGGTCCGGAACACGGCCCGGCAGCCGAGGTCCCCTACGCCGTACACCGCCACCGTCGCCATCTGGGCGAACCCGCGCTCACCCGCCACGGCGAGCAGACCACGCCCCTCGTCGGACACAGCCAGGACAGGCTCACCGACCTCGGCGAACGGGCGCGCACCGAGGACATGGAGGACATGGAGCGGGGAGGTCATGCCGGAGATCCTCCCAGCCGGTGCCGTCGGGCATACGAGCAGGCCTTGGCCAAGACCACGCGGCCAGCCGCCCTTGTCCCGTCGCAGTGCAGTTGTCCGTGGATCTTGCCGTGGGCTGCAGGCTTGCCAGGTTGGTTGAGAGCCGTTCGTCCCGGCGTTCTCAACAGAGCTGGCTTCTGCAGAATGTCGCGTTCAACGGTGTGGCAGGGCGGAGAGCTGGCACCTGGGATCGGTGATGCACGCCGTTCAGCTTGCGACCTGCTTCGAGGGGAAGTCGGTGCTGAGAGTGACCTCCCGCCAGCCGTCGAAAGTGGTTTTGAGGGAGTCGAGCTTGGCGGTGGCGATGTCGTATGCGGCCTTTCCCAGCAGCAGGCGCAGCGGTGGCTGTTCGGCCGTGATGGCGTCGATGATGGCTTGGGCGGCGCGTGCCGGGTCCCCGGGCTGGTGGCCGTAGGTGGCCAGGGTGCTGGCGCGCCGGGTGCCCGCGGTGGGGGCGTAGTCGTCGATGGTGGTGGCGGACTGGCGCATGGAGGGCCCGGGCCAATTGGTGCGGAATGCGGCGGGTTCGACGATCGTCACCTTGATGCCCAGGGGGGCGACTTCGGCGGCGAGTGACTCGGAAAGGCCTTCCACGGCGAACTTGGTGGCGTGGTAGTAGCCGGTGGCGCCGAAGCCGAGCAGGCCGCCGAGTGAGGAGATGTTCACGATGTGGCCGGCGCGGCGGGCGCGCATGCCCGGCAGGACGGCCTTGGTGGTGTTGGCCAAGCCGAAGACGTTGGTGTCGAACAGGGCGCGGATCTCGTCGTCCTCGCCCTCTTCGACGGCGGCGAGGTAGCCGTAGCCGGCGTTGTTGACCAGGACGTCGATCTTTCCGAAGGCGGTCTGTGCCTGGGTGACCGCCGTCGCGATCTGCCGGGAGTCGGTGACGTCCAGGGGCAGTGGGAGGGCGCGTTCGTCGTACCCGCGGATCACGTCGGCGACCGTGCGGGGGTCTCGGGCGGTGACCACTGCCCGCCATCCGCGCTCCAGCACGGCGGTGGCCAGTGCCCGGCCCAGGCCGGAGGAGCAGCCGGTGATGAACCAGACCGGCAAGTCAGGGGAGCTCATGCGGGGTGTGCCCTTCGGTTGGAGTGTCGTGGAGATCGGTGAGGGTGAAGCTGCCGAGCAGGGCCAGTGACTGCTCGGCAGCGGTGCCGGGTTCGGCTCGGTAGACGACGAGGTGCTGACCGGGGGCGCTGTTGACGGAGAAGGTCTCGAAGCCCAGGGTGAGGTCGCCGACCAGCCGATGGTGGAAGCGTTTCGTCGAGGCCGTTTTGGCTCGTACCTCGTGGCGCGCCCACATGCGTGCGAAGTCGAGGCTGCGCACGGACAGTTCGCCTACCAGCTCCTGCAGCCGCCGATCGTCCGAAGCGGGATTGGCGGCTCGCAGCGCGGCCACGCACCCCTGCGCGATGACGGCCCAGTCGCGGTAGAAGTCCCGGGCGGCCGGGTTGAGGAACATCGCTGTGATCAGACCGGAATCGCTGCCAAGCCACGAGAAGAGAGCCTCGCCGAGGGAGTTGACGGCCAGCAGGTCGAGGTACCGGCCGTAGACCAGAGCCGGTGTGTCCGCCCACATGTCCAGCAAGGCCACCAGCTGCGGGCCCGCGTACTCCCGGACGGGCTCGGAGCGCCAGGGGTGCGGCGGATCGACCAGCGCGCGCAGGTAGGCGGCTTCCTCGTCCTTCAACAGCAGGGCGCCCGCCAGAGCCCGCAGGACCTGGGGCGAGGGATTGCGTTCGCGTCCCTGTTCCAACCGCACGTAGTAGTCGGTGCTCACCCCGGCGAGGACCGCGATCTCCTCGCGTCGCAGACCGGGAGTACGGCGCGCCCCCGCGGGCATCTCGTGGTCCTCGGGACGCACCAGTGCGCGCCGGGCCCGTAGGAACTCACTCAGCCGGTTCGTGTGCATGGCCACCAACGTAGGGGCAAGCGGCACAACGAAGGTGGCCCTGCCACACCCACCCGGTCGGCCCGATCAACAGCTACCGGAGGCCGAGCCAGGTACGACAGAACCGACCCGACGTACGGGGTAGCCGTCGCGGCTCAGGCCGCGACGCAATGAGAATCCGCCAGCACGAACGAGAAGCAGTGAGAATCCGACAGGCGCAGTGCGACAGGACAGCCCTCTTGAATCGGCCGTCAACCTTCGATGAGACAAACCCTCGCCGGTCAAACTTCGGTGAGACTCGTCAAACCTCGATGAGTGGCTGTTGTCGTTCCGATCTTGAGGCGTGGCGGTCGAACCGGAGTCTCGATCGGGTGACCGTGGCGGCGTTGTCGGCGGCTGACTGCGATCCGTCAGATCCTCGCGGGCATCGGGGTCGGCAACGTCGTCGCCCGGGGCCAGGACCTCGCCGACGCGCGAGCGGGCGATGACCCACTCGTTCCACTCCCGCTCGACCACGGCCAGTTCGGCCTGGATTCGGTCGGCCTCCTCCCGCAGTTCGTCCATGCGACGGCGAGCGGTCAGCTCACGCTGTTCCAGCAGCCCTACGACCGACGGCATCCCCGACCTCCAGCAGAGCGACGACTCAACAATGTCACCACTCCCCGAGACCACCGACCCTATGCCTGAACAGCGAAAACGCCGCCCTCAAGGCCGGAAAGACAACAGTCACTTAGCCAAGTTCTGGCTGCGGAGGGTGTCGGCAGGACGTATCCGCTAGTGTCGAGGACAGGCCGACACTGTGATCCAGGAGGAGCGGTGTACTACAGCGGGTTGGGGCTCGACCGTGTCGTTGATCGGCGGGGAGACTCGGACTGGATCGAGGCACTGCTGACCAGGGCCAGTACCCAGGTCATTCCCCTGTGGCAGGACCAGTGCCTGGTGCGAAACGAAACGCCGTTGCGGCTGCCCTTGGCCCAGGCGAGGGACATCCTCGTCGCGGCCGGCGACCGGGTGCTGCTCGGCCTCGAAGGCGAGAGGGCGGTGTTCGCGGCTGATGTGTCCGGGCTCGAACGGGAGAGCGCCGTCGAGCTGGCCGGCGCGGACAGGATGCTGGACGTGCGGGCGATGGTTCCCACCATCACGCCGGACGAAGCGGGTCTGCTGGCGTACGCGCGGGGAATTCTGCACTGGAACCGCAATCAGCGGTTTTGTGGCGCCTGCGGGGGCCCGGCCCGGTCCTGCAATGGTGGCCACCTGCGGACCTGCCAGAACTGTGGGAAGCTGCTGTTCCCGCGGATCGAACCGGCCGTGATCGTGCTAGTCGAGCTTCCGGGCACGCCCCGGCGCTGCCTGCTCGGCCGCCATGCGGCATCCGGCCCGAACCGCTTCAGCACCCTGGCCGGGTTCGTCGAGATTGGCGAGAGCTTCGAGGACACGGTGCGCCGCGAGGTGCGGGAGGAAGCCGGCGTCACCGTGGGTGCGGTGACCTACCAGGGTTCCCAGGGGTGGCCGTTCCCGGCCGGGGTGATGATCGGGTTTCGCGCCGAGGCCGTTTCCGATGCGATCGATGTGGACAACGTGGAAGTGGTGGAGGCACGCTGGTTCACGGCCGCGGAACTGCGCGCGCGGCTGGCGGACGCTGCTCTCGGCGGCCCGTACCGGGTCGATTCGATTGGCAAGGCGCTCATCGACCAGTGGCTGGCCGACACAGACTGAACCGATGCGGTGCGAAGACAGATTTTACGCTGCTTCGCTCATCTTCTGCTTCAATTCGGCCACCGCCTGCGTCCGTCGGCTGGCCGACGGCCACCCGGCCGCATACCAAGCCCAGTCGGACCAGTCGCTTCGGCTCCTTGCTTCACTCGAACGGGTATCCGAGTGGTGATGAAAGGCTGGCTGGCGTGCCGCCTCGCGGGACTGGGCCGAGTATCGCGGCGTGGGACCCAGGTGACGAGCTCCCCGCACGACACGCCTGGGTCTTCCACAGCGCATCGGCTGCAAGGCGGGCGGACCGGAACCCTTGGCCCGCAACTGAACACGCCTCTGAGACACCTGAGTGGCTGTTGTCGTTCAATCTTGAGGCGTGGCGGTCAAACCGGAGTCTCGATTGGGTGACCGTGGCGGCTGCCGTGCATGGAAGCAGGGCCTCTTGGTAGCTCAGTGGGTGTCTACGCCAACGAGCTGCCCAGGAGACCCTGTTGGCGCATTTCTACGGCATCTCCGAGGCGGGGTCCACTTCGGCCACCCTTGCGTGTGACTGCCTGGCCCACAGGTTCGGGAACGCCGGCGACCACGGCGTGCGCGAGCGCCGCTATCCGACGGACATGTCGAACGCCGAGTGGGCAGTGGTCCGGCCGTTGCTGCCGGTGCCGGGCTGGCTGCGGGGCCGGGGCGGGCAGCCGGAGGCATACTGCCACCGAGCGATACTGGACGCGATCCGCTACCTCGTCGACAACGGCACGAAGTGGCGGGCCATCCCGGTCGACTTCCCGCCGTGGGACCGGGTCTACGCGTTTTTCCGACGCTGGCGCGACCACGGCCTGGTCAAGGAGTTCCACGACCGGCTCCGCCGTCGGGTCCGCGAGCAGGCGGGCCGGGATCCGGAGCCGAGCGCCGGGGTGATCGACTCCCAGTCGGTCAAGGCGGACGCCGTCGTCGGCTCCGACAGTCGCGGTTTCGACGGCGGCAAGCTGATCAACGGCCGCAAACGACACGCGGTCGTCGACACGCTCGGCCTGCTGCTCGCGGTGATGGTCACCTCCGCCGATGTCGGCGACCGTGCGGCAGCCCTGGTCCTGCTCGCCCAAGTCGCCGCCGCGCATCACCGGCTGGCCCTGGTCTGGGCCGACGGCGGCTACACCGGCAGCCTTGTCGAGTACTGCCTCGCCGCCCTCGCGCTGGTCCTGGCCATCGTCAAGCGCAGTGGGTGGTCTCTAGTAGTCCTCGCAACACCTGATGGCCTATGCGGTTGCCAGTAGATCACGCAGGCGCTCGGCTGGAGTTCTCCAGCCGAGCGTTT
>NZ_JBVINN010000084.1:0-6231 GCF_055579305.1 Kitasatospora sp. NPDC032757
GGGCGGGGCGGGAGCACGCGGGACACCCCCCCCCCCGTTTACCGGGGTTACCAGGGGGGGGGGGGCGTCGTCGACCATGGTTGTGCCCCGATTCTTCGGCCCCCGACCAGCGGTTGATCAGGCGGCTCCTAGCAGGGGCTGAGCCAAAAGACCCAGCCCCAGGGGGCGGCGGGGTCCGAGCTGTAGCCGCCGGGCGACGTCCAGCCGAGGTTGCGGTTCGAGTCGTAGAACTTGGCGTGCAGGGTGGCCCGTTGGTTGTTGATCCACGAGCCGGTCCCGGACCAGGGAATGGACACCAGGTAGTTGCACGTGAAGAGCGTCAGGACGTCACCGGTGTAGTTGGGGCCGCTGTAGGCGCACACGTACGTGTACGGGCAGGAGGCGGCCAGGCTCGTCGCGTCACCCGCCGCTGGGACGCTGCGGGCCTTCTGCTCCCCGGGGAGGGCGAGCAGCAGCTCCCCGCCGTTCAGGGCGATCTTGTTGGCCGAGACCTGGGTGCCGCCGGTGGTGGCCAGGTAGGCGTCGACGCGCTCCTGGAGGCTCTTCGCCTGGGCGTCGGTCAGGCCGAGGCCGTGGGCCTGGGCCGAGAAGTCCGGGGTGGTGGCGGCGCCGGCCGCACTCGCGGTGCCCACCAGTGCGAGGAGGGTCATGACCAGCGCGGCGAGAATCCTCGCGGGCGAGCCGGAGCCGGGGGTTCGGTGCTCTGTCACGGTGTCACCTCTGGGAATCGAAGGATCGTGTCGTGTGCTGGTCACATCGTTGCCGCGCACCGGCGCCCGGGTCTTTGGCGCTGCGTGCGAACTTCCTTGGCACCGGGCGCAGTCGGCGTCCGTCATGGCCGACAACTGCCTGGACGCGGCCCGGCTGCGACCCGGATCATCTCTCTGTGTTCACGTCAACCGAAGCAGGGGCGTGCGGGTCGGCACCCGAGGCGCTGGTGTCGGTCTCCACCGACGGGGTGGTTCCACCGGACCGGCTGGAGTGGTGGAGCTGCCTGATGGAGACCGACGTCATGCCCGTGGCGCTCACCAGCGACCACGAGGGCGGCTTCCGCGGGAGTGCGAGGGCGGTCGACCTGCCCGGCGCCCGGGTGGCGGAGTTCGCGTTCTCCCCGATGTCGGCCCGTCGCGGACCGGCCCAGATCCGGCGTTTCGACCCGGAGCAGTACCACCTGTTCCTGGTGCAGGGCAGCCCGATCCAGCTGGAGCAGTCCCGCAACGTCGCCAGCCTCACGACCGGCAGCCTGGCCGTGTTCGACACCTCCCGCCCGCTGGCGGCCGACTTCTTCACCCGGGACGACCGCAGGCACCGGGTCACACTGATGCAACTGCCCCGGACCGCCGTGCCGCTGAAGGCCGACCGGATGGAGCGTCTGCTGGGCCGTTCCCTCGCCGTCCGATCGCCCGCCGGGGGGCTGCTCGGGCACTTCCTGTCCGGCTTCCTGGACAGTGCCGGCCACGGCGGCCCGGCAGAGCTCCGCCGGACGGGCGCCATCGGTGTCGATCTGGCCGCCGCCTACTTCGCGGGCCTGCTCGACGCACGCGACGCGCTGCCCGTGGAGACCCGGGAGCAGGTGCTGCTCGCGCGCGTCGACACCTTCATCGAGCACAACCTGGGAGACCCGGAGCTGTGCCCGGCCGGCATCGCCGCGCACCACCACATCTCGCTGCGCACCCTGCACCAACTGTTCCGGACGCGGCCCGAGACGGTCGCCGCCACGATCCGCCGTCGCCGTCTTGAGCGCTCCCGTGTCGACCTCGTCGACCCGCGGCTGCGCCACCGCACGATCGGGGACGTCGCCGCCCGCTGGGGATTCCGCGCGCACGCGGACTTCAGCCGTGCCTTCCGCACCGCGTACGGCGTGGCACCCAGTGATGTCCGAGGGCCCGATCCGCAGGGACCGGGCGTCGAGGGCGTCAGTCGCCGCGGAGGCGGATGAAGGTGGCGGTGGCTGGCCGGTCGGTGAGGCTGAGTTCGACGTGCAGGGGTAGGGGTGGTGAGAGGGTGGTCGGGGTCGCGGCCGGGGGAGCCGAGGAACGGGCGGACGGCCTCGGCGACCTCGCGGGCCTGGACGGGGGCGAGCCGGGGGAGGTGAGGAGGATCCGGTCGTCGTCGAGTTCGAGGACGAGCGCGTGCGGCCGGGAGGCCGGGAGGCCCGAGTTCGCCATCCGGCGCGGTCGCACCTACGCGACGGTCCTCGTGGACATGGACACCCACCGGCCGGTCGACGTCCTCGCCGATCGCGCCGCGAACACCTTCGCCACCTGGCTGCGCGACCACCCCGAAGTGCGGACGATCTGCCGCGACCGCGCCGGATCCTTCCGCGACGGTGCCCGCACGGGTGCGCCGCAGGCCCAACAGGTCGCCGACGCCTGGCACCTGCTGCACAACCTCGCCGAGGCCGTCGAGCGAGTTGTCGGCCGCCACCGCGCTGACCTGTGCGAACCCCTCGACCTCGGAGAAGAGCGGGATGAGATGCCCCGTTCCGGAGCTGCCGGCTCGAACGAGCTGGACGTCCACGGCCGGCCGCGTCCCCTGGTCGCCCGCACGCGCGAGCGTCACCAGCAGATCCACGAACGCATCGAGCGCGGCGACAGCCTGCGGGCCATCGCCCGTGAACTCCGCCTCCGTCGCGGCACCGTCCTGCGTTTCGCCCGAGCCGCCGACGTGGAGCAACTCCTCGTCGCGGCGACCCACCGCCCCAGCGTGATCGACGACTACCGGCGCTACTTGCACCACCGGTGGATGGAGGGCTGCACCAACGCCTCCGCACTCACCCGCGAGATCCAGCAACTGGGCTACCGCGGTGACGTCAACACCGTTCAGCGTCATCTGCGGCTCTACCGAACCGGAGCGATCCCGGCGGAGGCCCCACCACCCCACCTGACTGTCCGCCGCGTCACCGACTGGATCATGCGCCGACCCGAGCGGCTCGACGACACCGAACGCAAGTGCCTCGACGAGCTGTGCGAACGCAGCCCGGCCCTGGCCACGACTACCCAGTATGCCCGGCGCCTGGCGACCATGGTCCGCGAACGCCGCAGCGAGCACCTGGCCCTCGATGTCTGGCTCGCCGACGTCCGCCTCGACGGGCAACCCGAACTCCGCAGCCTGGCCGGCGGCATCCGACGCGACCACGCCGCCGTTCTCGCGGCCCTGAACACCACACTCACCTCGGGAGCAGTAGAGGGCAACGTGACCAGGATCAAGCTGCTCAAGCGCCAGATGTACGGGCGGACCAACTTCGACCTCCTACGCCGCCGCATCCTCCTATCACCGTGATCAGCCAGCCAAGACCCCTCAATCAGCGACAGAGCCACTTTCCGTGCCAGGGCCACGGAGCGTCACCGGAACCGCGATCATGAACGGTCGTGGCTGACGATCTCCTCCAAGACCTCTGGCTTCACCGGACCTGCGACGTCGCGGTCAATACCCTGACCATCCGCGCCGACCGCGTGACCGTCCACGCCGCCACGACCGGCGGCCTCATGCCGCCAGGAGGACGCGTTTGCGCAGGAGGTCGAAGCCGGCGCGGCCGAACATCTGGCGCTTGAGCATCTTGATCTTGTTGTTGTGGCCCTCGACCGCGCCGGAGCTGTAGCTCAGGGTCAGGCCAGCGACGACCGCGTCGAGGTCCTGCAGGAGACCGTTGGCGAAGCTGCGAAGGGCCGGGACCTGGTTCTGCTGGACGCGTATGATCCAGTCCTTGAGCTCTCGGCCGCGGCGGTCGTTCATCAGCTCGGCGAAGGCCCTGACGTGCTCGGCGGTGGTGGCGAGCACCGGGATTCGGGCGAGGATGTCCTTGAGCTGCTGGGCGTCTTCGTCGCGGAGGCGGTCGGGGTGGCGGGTGATCCAGCTGGTCACGTCCCTGACGGAGGGCTTGCGTCGGGGTGGGTCCTGACTGGGGAACGCCTCCCTGAGCCGGCGCACGTAGACGCGCACGATCTGCTCCTGGCCCGGGTAGCCGCGCTGTCGGATCTCTTCGAACAGGCGCCGGGCGATGGTGTGGCCCTCGGCGAACCGCTGGTGGAGGCAGGGCTTGTAGGGTCGAGGATGCTGGTGCGTCCGGTCCAGCGGCCGACCAGCAGCTCGTCCGGGTCCTTCGCGCCGGCCAGCCGGCGCACTGTGTTGCGGGCCAGGCCCAGTCGTCGGCCGATGGCGCGCAGGCTGAAGCCGTCCTCCATGAGCGTGTGGACGGCGGCGTGCTGTTCGCGGACCCGGTCGGACAGCCGGCCGGTCCGGCGGGGCTCGGAGCTGACGGCGGTCAGGGCGATGGCCGGAGCCGGCTCGGCTGCAGGGGCCGGTTCGGGTAGCAGAGCATGGTGCTGGAGCACGGTCTTCTCCACCGCGTCGGCGAGGTTCTGCCACAGGTGGAACCGGTCGGCGACGTGGATCGCGTCCGGGGCGCCGAGCCGGACGGCTTCGGCATAGGAGGCCGACCGGTCGCGGCAGACGACCTTCACCCCGGGATGGTCGGCCAGCCAGGACCGGACGGTCTCGACCGTGCGGTCGGGCAGCAGATCGACTGCGCGGCGGGTCTCGATGTCGACCAGGATCGTGGCGTAGACGTGGCCCTTGCGCAGGGCGAACTCGTCGACGCCCAGCACGCGCGGCACCGCGTGCGCCGGATCCGGCAGGGCGCGTATCAGCCGCAGGAGCGTGGAACGGCTCACCGGGACCGCGAAGGTCTCGGCCAGGCGAGAGCCCGCCCGACCGGCCACGGCCAGGGCGAGCTGCTGCAGCGCGGTCTGCAGGCCCAGGCTCCGCCGCCCGTGACGGAAGGTCAGCCCCGCCGCCTGCTCGACGAACGTGGCCCGAGGGCAAGCTCGTTCACGGCAGCGGAACCGGCGGAGCCGTAACTCGACCACCACCCGACGCCCGCCCCCGGCACTGTCGTCCAACCGCCGCACGTAGCTGCTGCGCACTCGGGTCGAGACGGTCCCGCATGACGGACAGCCCGCCTCGTCGCCGGTTCGCCGGGAAGCCAAGCGTCCTGACGAAAGGTGGTGGCGCCGCGAGTGCAGCGAGTCGCTGGACTGAGTGGCAGCCTGGCCGCCCGTCCGCCCGCCGTCCGCCCACCGGCCCGGCCGCCACCCCGCCGCCGACCGGACGCCGCCCTGGCACCCGCTGCGATGTGAGGCCAAAGACGGCGGCGCGGGCGCCCCGTGATTTCCGGTGCGGGGGCGGGTCGAGACCGCTGAGGTGCGCCCGTGAAATTCGTTTGCTCGTCTGGGGGGCCTGTTGGACAGTAGAGACACCAAGACCGAGCGAGGCGGAGAGGAGAGCACGGTGACCATCGCAATCAGCGACCAGTCATATCAGCGCTCCTCGAGTTCCCAGATCCCCGGGATGTCCTCGTAGCGTGCTCACCGGCCGACGGCCGGGCCGCCCTGGGGGTCATCCCCGAACGGGCGGCCCTTTTTCATGCCGCCTCGCAGTGCCGGATGGTGCAACTGGCAGCACGCCTGACTCTGGATCAGGAAGTTCGGGGTTCGAATCCTCGTCCGGCAGCGCAGCACCAGGAGAGTTGGCCGAGTGGTAAGGCAGCGGCTTGCTAAGCCGTCGTCGGGGTTACACCCGCGCGCGTTCGATCCGCGCACTCTCCGCGCAGCAGAGCAGTTCTCGGAGGAGCCAGCCGACAGGCGGCGCCGGCCTCGGTCTTGAAAACCGTTGGGGTGCGCGAGCACCCGTGTGGGTTCGACCCCCACCTCCTCCGCCAAGGGCGAGCTGGGCACAGGAGAGCCCAAGGGTCTGTAACACCCCCGCTTCGGCTGTGGCGGTTCGAATCCGCCCTCGCCCACCCGAACCCGACTGCCGGAACCGCAGCGGCGTCGGCCTTACCCCTGCTCCGGCCGCTCGGCGCCCGCCATCCAAGGTGCCGGATGGGCCGCTACAGCTCCATCCGACGTGGGCGCCATGGGTCGCTGAACCGGAGGTCGACCCGGCCACCTCCGCATCCCAGCTGCGCCCCGAGCCCACTCATCAGCCCTTCGCCGAGCGTAGACCGCGTCCCAGGCAACGGATCTGGACGGCGGGGCGGCGGTGAGGAACGGCGGAGGCCACCTCTCCACAGTTTGTTGCAAGTCGCACGGGCCGTTGAAGCCCGGAATTGGCGCCGGTCACAGCGCACGCCGGGTAACTGATCGTTTCAGAATGACTTTCGAAGGCGTCGGAGGCAGATGATGCTGCAGGCGAGGTCGAGTAGTCCCTGGTGGAGATCGGCGCGTCGCT
>NZ_JBVINN010000085.1:0-6175 GCF_055579305.1 Kitasatospora sp. NPDC032757
CGGAGATGCCGGCCGCCCGGGTGGTGGAGCCCGCCGCGTCGACGCCGACCTCACGGCAGCTCCCCCCCCCCCCCCCCCCCACCCATCCCCCCCCCTCCCCCCCCCCCCCCCCCCCCCCCCCCCGCCGCCCCCCCCCCCCCCCCCCCCCCCCCCGGGACGTGTTCGTGCAGTGCGGCGAGCCCGGCCGAGAGGGCGCAGCCCCGGGCGTCAGCGGTCATCTGTTCTCGTTTCTCCGTCTCCTGGGGGAGGTTCCCCCACCCTTGGGCCCGGGAGCGGGCCGATCCGGCAAAGAATCATGGAAAGGTCCATGTGACGCGCGTCATGCTCATTGTCGGCTCCGTCGCACCCCGTCCGCGGGTGTCCTCCGAACGTCCGGCTACTCAAGCTGTCCGCGGTGCGCAGCAGAGGGAAGGCGGGCCGTCGGCCGCCTCGCCGGTGACCGTGCGGTGCAGTGTCTGCGACCAGCTGCTGGAAGACCCCGGTCCGCCGTGTCCGGCCTGCGGTTCGGGCGACCCCCGGGCGCTCACCACCAGGACCACCGTGACCGCGTACGAGGCGGTGCGGCTGCGTACCAGGCGACCCGGGAAGGGCAGCTGGATTGTCCAGGTTGACGCTGGCGACAGCTACACCTGGGACGCCCAGGCCTGGGGCCACCGCGAGCTGACCGTCGCGATGCTGCCCCGCATCGCCGACTCGCTGTCCTTCCTCTACCTCGACATCGTCCGCATCGTCCAGGACGACACCGGCGTCTGCGCCGAAATCACCAGCCCCCAGCGCGGCACCGAAACCGTCTACCTCCCACAGCGGCCCTCAGCTGCGTCCTCCTCGGCCCCCGCACCTCCATCACCGCACGCGCCCTCACCACCCTGGCCCGCCACGGCACCACCGTCATCGCCACCGGATCCGGAGGCGTCCGCTGCTACGCCTCCACCGTCCCCGACTCCCTCAGCACCACGTGGCTCGAACGCCAGGCCAGAGCCTGGGCAGACGACACCACACGCCTCGCCGTCGCCACTGCCATGTACGAAGGCACCATGAACGCCACCGCCACCACCGCGCCTCCCCGCGCAGGCGGGGGTCAGCCGCGCTGGTGTGCACGTAGCTGGTCTGCTTGGTCGGCCGGAAGAGGCGCGCCGCCCGTACGATGCCATGTGTGTGCGGCTGGTGTCTGGGCTAGGACTTGGAGCCAAGCGGGCCTTGTCGACGATCACGTAATTCCCAGCCGCCCCCTCGCCTGCGGCCACGACATCCCGCTGCGCACGGCCAGGAAGCCGGAGTGGGCACCCGTCCGTGGTGCCGGGTGACGGTGCCGACCGCCTGGCCGATTCCGAGTAGCCTCACACCCGAGAAGAGGAGTGCTGCCATGAGTCAGCCCGTGCACGACGGAATCGAGCTCATTCCCCGGCCCGAGCAGAACCCGGCCGCGTTGAAGGCCGCCTTGGCCGTGGTCGCCGCGGACCGCCTCCCGGAGATGATCGACGGGCAGACCAGGGCGATGGCCGAGGCCATCACCACCGGCAGTGTCCAGCCGATCCGCTCGTTCGTTGCCCACTGGGCCGCTGTCGTCGAGATCGAACGGCACCCGGCCACCGCGCAGGCCTACCACCGGGCGAACTATCTCGCCAACCACGCCGGCACCGTCCAGGAGTGCCGCGAGCACGCCGTCACCGTCGTCGAGCTCTACCGCGCCGCCTACGCGACGGTGACCGGGTGACCTGGAACTGGGAGTACCTTCCCAGCGCCGAACACGTCACCGCCGGAGCGCCGGCCGACTTCCTCGCCGCCGTCGAACACCGGGCCGGCGAACTGGTCCGCGCCGCCGCGGCGCTCTACTTCGACGGCACCTCCTACCAGGGCAGTGGCGAGCCAATGCGCTACCTCGACATCGCCGGCGGACTGCTCGCCTACTACGTCGTCCCGCGCCTGGAGCTCGTCGTTGTCTGCCAGCTCACGCCACCCGTGTGACCGGCGAGGCTGACTGGCCGCTTGCGACGACGAAATGGCCGGTCCCCCACGCTCGTCGACGTGGGGGACCGGCCATCCAGCGTACGGTGCCTCGGCCCTGGCGGTCAGGGCGGTCCCACCCTGCCCGGATCAGTGGTGCTCGCTGCCCTGCCTGCTCACGCTGAGGTCGTCCAGGACGATGCGGGGCTGGGCGAGCTGCTGGTCGTCACCGGCTGGCCGCGTGGCGTTGACCACCTCGGCGATCCGCTCGTAGCAGGTGACCGCCAACGCCCACGTCTCCACCTCCTGCCCCGTGCCCGCGTACACGGTGCTGCGCAGGGCGTTGAGCAGCGCGATCACGCTGCGCCCCGACAGGATGTTGTCGCCCTGGTCGCCCTGGTTGCCCTGGACGGCGCCGCGGGGGAGAGGGACGGTCTTCTGCTTGTCGAAGTGTTCGGCGCCCTCGACCCGCTGCTGGAGGAACTCCCAGGTGTGGGGGTTGCAGGAGACGGCGACGGTGTTGACGGCCGCGGCCTTGAGGAGCGTGGCCACGTGGGCGGGCCACGCAAGCACGGCGGGAATCAAATCGGCAACGCCTCCTGCATCGACGGAGGCGACCGGGGCAGCCTGTTCGACGGCCGGCTCCTCCGGGACCGCCGGCGCGGGGGCAAGGCGGCCGAGGAGCTCGATGAGCTGGTGGGCCTGTTCGGCGGTGATGCCGGCCTGCGGGCTGCTGCTCTCCTCGGTGGGGGCGGTCTCGGGCACGGCGGTCTCCTTCGCGAAGAGGTGGGTGGGCTCCGGCGCAGCGATGTCGACGGGTTCCGTGATGCCGGTTTGAGGGAGGATCGGCAGGACTTCGGCGGGAAGTACAACATCCGCCGCCGGCCTGGCGGGATCCGCCACCGCCTCGGCCGTGGTCTGGGCTGTGCTGGTCTTGGCTTCCGCCGCGTGGAGCTGGAGGCGGTGCAGTTCGTCGCGGGTCTCGGTGAGCTGGCGCTGCAGCTTCCGGTTGTCCCTGTGCGCCGTCTCCGTCTCCTGCCGCTCCCTGGTGAGCTCGGTGATGAGCGCGTCGCGGTGGTGGTGTAGGCCGTCGGTGACGGCCTTCACCAGTTCGGTGCGCAGGGTCTCGCCGGTGGTACGCAGTTCGGTGAAGCCGTTGCCGACTTCGGTCCGTAGAAGATCGACTTGGCGGGCGGTGCCCATCAACTGCCCTCCCCTGTGGGTGTGGCACGTGGCCGTGCCGGGACAAGGGTGGCGGCGCAGTGGGGGGAGCAGGGCAGTGATCGCCAGCTGCTGACCCGATCACGATCATCACTGTCCGGAATCACATCGTCACATCGATGAGGAGGGCTACGGTCGTTCGATTACCGGCTCCCCGAGCGGCCGGCGCAGTAGGTTGTCCCTGAGGTTCCGGACGCCCCGAGAGCCTGCACACCGTGGTCCTCGCCGCCCTGATCAACACCGACCGCACCCTGCTACTGGTGCCCGGGCCGGCCGGCCTCGTCACGAGCCTGCACCTGTACCCGATCGAGGCCGCTGTGGCTGGCAGCGCCGAAGGCGGAAACCTGGCCTGGCTTCCCCTGCGCCAGGACGGATCCCTGCAGATCCTGCTGAACCGCGACCAGGCCGGGTCCAAGCCGAACCCCGTGGCCACCGACATGATCCGGGCCTTTGCCGACCCCGGCCTGGCACCGGACTTCCCGCTCCGCGGCCTGGTCGCGGTCCTTCACGCCCCCACCAGGCCACACCGGATCATCAAGGACCACCACGAGGAGGTCCCGGCGGTCCTGCCGCCGAACCTGCTCACCGCCGTCGTCGACGCTTACGCCACGGCCACCGGCCCAGACGCGAAGGCTCGGACGTGAGCCGGACGCACCCCGCCATCCCGTCGACAGAGAGAACGCCCGCGTTCGCCGGCCACCTCGGGCCGTGGACCGTGGACGACGTCCTGGCCCTGCCCGAGGTCACCCACCACCGGATCGAACTGTCCGGGGGTTCGCTGCTGCTGACCCCAAACCCTGACGTTGCGTACCAGCGAACCCAATCCCGGTTCGCGGCCCTGCTCGCCACCGCCAGCGCGGCTGAGTCGGCCCCGTTCGAGGTGCTGGAGGCCGTCAACGTCACCGTCCCCGACGGGCTGCTGATCCCGGACCTGGTAGTCGGCGACGCGGCCGCGGCCGCCGATGCCAGCGTCGTGCTCGCCGCACGCGGCGTGGTGGTCGCGATCGAGATCACCACGCCGTCCACCCGCGTCAGCGATACCTTGCTGAAGCCCGCCCTATACGCGGCCGCCGGCATCCCGCACTACTGGCGCCTCGAACTCGAGCCCCTTCCGTGCCTCTACCTGGGACGCCTGGAGAACGGCTTCTACGTCGACCGGATGGTCCAGCCCGGGGAGAGCACCGCGCTCACCGACCCGTTCTCCCTCGACATCGACCCGGCGAGACTGCGCCGGTAGTGCCGCACGCAACCGTTACGGCCGGGCCTCCAGGCGAGGAGCCCGGCCGTCGGCAGCCGTGGCGGTCTCGGCAGCCGGGAGGTTGCGGGTTGGAGCAGGTCACGGCAGCTCCACCACCCCCAACGGCTGCCGAGCAGGCTGGCCGTCGCGTGCTCCGCAGAAGTTCGCGTAGGGGTATTGAGAGTCAGGCCTGCGGCCACGGCGCGCACGACAGGCGTGATGCGACGAATCACGGCTCGACGCGCGCTCCCGCCACGGCACCCAGGTCGACCAGTTGGGCCCTGCCGTTGCCCACCGACCAGCTGTCGAGGGCGTTCTCGATGAGCGTGACGAACACGTCCTCGGGCCGCACGCCGACATCGGTCAGGTTGGCTGTGATCTGCCGGTACAGGTCGAGCTTGAGCTCCCGAGGCCGACCCGCCACCAGGGTGATCTGGACGCAGACGACGTCTCGGCGGGCCACGTCGAGGTAGTTCGGGTCGAAGATCAGCTCTTCGGGATCGTGCGGGTTGACGATCTGGAAGCGGTCACCGGCCGGGATGCCGATGGCGTCGACGAGGGCCTGATGTACGCCGTCGGCGATGGCGCGTCGGATGGCGGGCGGCCGGGTGGCGGACAGGTCGATGCGGACCAGAGGCATGAGAACGCTCGCTTTCCGGAGAGCCCAGCTACAGTGTTCGATGAACATCGACCATATCAGTGTATGGCGATCGTCGAACACTCTGTAGAGGATCGGTCCATGTCCGCCCGCACCCGCAGCCTCACCCACGCCCACCCGACCGAGGTGTCGCTCCAGGACGCGCTCGACGCGGTCGGCGACCCTGTACGACGCACCATCCTCAGGGAGTTGGCTGGCGCCCCTGACTGGACCCGCGCCTGCGGCACGTTCGACCTTCCGGTGACCAAGGCGACGCGCAGCCACCACTTCGCCGTGCTGCGTGCTGCCGGCCTCATCGAGCAGCGCGACGAGGGACCACGCCGGCTCAACCGGCTCCGCCGCCCCGAATTCGACCGGCGGTTCCCCGGTCTCCTCGATCTGATCCTGGCCGAGTCCGCAACGGACCAGTGCAGTTCCGCGTAGGTGCGCGTTGGGGTGTCCGGGCTGATCAGGTGACCTTGAATGGGGTCCCGTCGTAGGTCCACTTGTAGGGCTTCGCGGTCTCGTTGTGGCCGATGACGTAGGTGTCCAGCTTGTCGATGAGGTCGTCGCGGCTGGAGAAGTCGCCGTGTCGCAGGACTCGGCGGGTCAGGACGGAGAAGAACAGCTCGATTTAGTTGAGCCACGAGGCGTGGGGCACGGTCCAGCGCGGGTGGCCGGCAAGCCACTTCTTGGTGTGTTTGGCGGTGTGCGCCGCCCGGTGGGCTACAGCCGTGGGAGTCCGACTTCAACGACCTGCACGCCTACGCCAGCGGTGAGAGCAAGTCGTCGATCTTCGTGGGCACGACGCGCGATCCGGGGTCGACAATCAGCATGGGTGATTTTGTCGGGTCATATGAGAGCCACTGCTTCGGTGTGAACGGGAGCCGGGTGTAGACCGTTCGTGGCGGTGGTGTACTCGCCCGGGACGGGTGCTCTTCGGTGAGTTCGGGGGCCACTTCGGCGGGAATGGGAGCCACTGATCGGGTGACCGGGCGGGTCTGGGCGGAGTGTCCGAAAAGACCGGGTCAGCGTCGTCGATACTGACTTCGGCTTTTCAGGGTGGTAGGTCGAGGGAGAGTCCGGTTCCGGCGAGGAAGCCGTCGAGGACGTCGGGGCGGTACTGGAGTCGTTTG
>NZ_JBVINN010000086.1:0-5821 GCF_055579305.1 Kitasatospora sp. NPDC032757
TCCGGCACAAGATCAACAGGCACCCGGACAGCCTGCCGACCAAGATCGCCAGGCGCAAGAGTGCAGTTCAACTCATTCTGAAACGATCAGTTAGTCCGGAAAGGGCATCCGGTCTTACCGAAATCCTTGCCCTCGAACTCCGACACCGTGGCCACCAGGTCGAGGTCGAGCACCTCCACGTCCACCTGCCCGCGTGCTGAAGAGCAACGGGCGGTGAATTGCTCAGTCCGCCCAGCCTTCCGTGTTGGAGTAGGACTCGTAGCTGTAGCGGGTGCTGCGGTCCCATTCACGGCCAGTCAGGCTCTGGTAGGCGGTGTCCGGGACGTACAGCAGCGGCTCGGCCCAGATGAAGTCGTCTGCGTACGGCAAGAACAGGGCCGGGTCGTTCAGCACCGCTTCGTATTCGTCGCGACCGGCGGCCACGACGGCGGCGCGAGTGTAGAGAAACGCGTCACCCGACACCCTGGCGCCGTACTCCTTGCGATCGAGCCGGTACAGGGCCCAGGAGAGCTGCTCGGCGAATCCCACGACTGCGGGCAGCGGACCGTTCATCAGCCTGGCCGCCAGAACGGCGGCGAGCTGTTCCGAATCCGGATCGGCCCCGGCGGGCCTGCACTTGTCGATGAGCTGCCAAAAGGAGTCTTCGTTTATGGCGGACAGCATGGACGACGACTGTGACAGTCCAGCTACCGGCACGACCTCTCCGTCCCCCCGACACCTGGAACGCCACCGCACTGGAGGCGAGTCGAATCACGCCGGGATCATGCTCTACCCGGCCGACACCCGTAGTCCGGAAAAGGACGTTGTGCCAAGAATACGAACTCACCTCCCGGCCGGTCGGGCGCATCGCGAACTTCCCCGATCACGAAGCCGTGCGCGACCAGGTCCCGCTCGACCTCCTCCCGGCCTCGGAAACGCAGGGTCGAGTCCGACGTCAGCACCTGTCCGTCTGCCGCGAACCCGTAGGTCCAGCGGAACGTCACCAGGGGCGGGCTCACCTCGAGCAGTTGGACCCAGCTCTCCACGGAGCCGACGCCTGGGATCTCCGTCACGCGGTAGGAGTTCTCGCGGGTCCACTCCTTCCAGGCGTGTCCGGCCGGATCGCGGGTCTCGAAGACCAGATGCCCGCCAGGCCGTAGTGCTTCGTAGGCTCCCCGTAGCGTCCCCTGCCACGCTTGCGGATCAACGATCGCCTGGGCAACGTTCGCTGTCATCGTCGCGAGGTCGACCTGCAGCGACGGGAGGCCTGTCGCATCGCCGTGGATCCAGCGCGCTCGCTCACTGCCCGGCTTGGCCCTGGCGACCTCGATGGACGCCAGTGCGGGATCCACCCCGACGACCTCGATCCCGCGGTCGGCCAGCAGAAGTGCGAACACCCCTGTGCCGCAGCCGATGTCCAGCACTCGGCGTGCCCCGAACTCCTCTGCGATCCGGAGGTATGCATCAAGATCGCTGCGGTCGGGGTCGAGCGGATCGTAGATCGCGGCGAGCCGCGGATACGCGAAGCAGTCGTCGGCCATGCGGGCGAACGTATGTGGAGCCGGGACGGGACAGCTACTGAGTTTCCCTGTGGCGGCGAATCCTGAGTGACTCGGTTCGTGTGGTGGTGCTGTGCGGGCGCTCTTCTCCGACAGCCTTGGGACGTGCTGTGAGAGTGGCCGGCGGCATCCGGACGTCCTGGTGGTCGACGAGGCCGCACCATGCCTCTTCGGGAGCGTCATGTCGTGCGCGTTGCACAGTCGTGGCCGCCGCACCTGCGCGCCCACCACGGCAAGGCAGATGCCCCGAGGCCGCGCGGCGTGCAGATTCGGGGGCTTTCCGTCGGTTGGGGAAGAGCGGGCCGAGGGTGCATAGTCGGCAGGGGCAGTCGAGGCCGATGTGGAGGTGGCGATGCGAGTCGTGTTCGTGCACGGGGCGTGCGTGCGGGACGGGTCGTGGTGGTGGCACCGCACCGCCGAGCTGCTGCAGGAGCGGGGGGTGTCGAGCGTGGCCCCGGCGCTGCCGAGCTGCGGCGAGGCGGGCCTGCCCGGCGGGGTCGCCGGCCCGGGGCTGCCCGAGGATGTTGCCGCCGTGCGGCAGGTGCTGCAGGCCGGCGACGAACCGACCGTCGTGGTCGCCCACAGCTACGGCGGGGTCGTCACCGCGGAGGCCGCTGCGGGAGTCGGGTCGGTGCGCCACCTGCTGCTGATCTCCAGCTACCTGCCCGAGGTCGGGCAGAGCCTGTCGGAGTTCGGGGACGGCAGCCCCGCCCCGTTCCTCGACGTCGACCCCGACGCCGGCACGTTCGGGGTCCGCCCCGAGCTGCTCGTGGACACGTTCTTGCAGGACTGCGACCCCGAGGTCCAGGCGCAGGCGGCGGACCACCTCGCCCGGCAGAGCGTGCAGGTGACCGTGCAGCCGGTCGGGGCGGCCGCATGGCAGCAGTTGCCCTCGACGTACCTCGTCTGCGCTCAGGACCGGGGCACCCCGCCGCGGCTGCAGCGCGAGTTCGCCCGCCGGGCCGGCAGCGTCGTCGAGCTCGACGCCGGCCACCACCCGTTCCTGTCCCAGCCTGCAGCGGTCCGGGATCTGCTGCTGAGCCTGTGACGGCAGCCGCGGACGAGCCGGGCCGGTGAACCGAGGGCCGGGAGGCCGTCGTGCGTGCCGCGGAAGACCTGCTGCCGACACCGGCGACCGGTCCGCCGTCGCCACCCGCCCCGTCCGCCGTCGTCACCCGCCCCGCGGCGGAGGCGGCGGAGGAGGCGGTGGAGAGCGCTGCGCGTCCTGGTGTGTGAACCCTTGCTACGACGAGTCAGCGCGCCCGGCGAACTCCTCGGAGGTGGACCGGCCAAGGGCAGCGATGGGCGACGGAGCCTGTCGCGCAGGACCACGGGACGTCGGTCGCGCACGCCGGACGAGTCGGTTCCACCAGGGCTCTTGGGGTGGGAGTTGCGGAGCTCCCGTCGTGATCGGGACGAACCGGCTCTCGATCGGGATGTCCCACTCGATCAGCGCGGCCGGGAACCAGGTGACCGGCTTGGTGTCACCGAGGGTGTTGGCCCAGGCGGCTACGCGTTCCGCGGCGTCCCGGGAGGGGAGCAGGCCGCGCTCGTCGGTGATCACGCCCAGGGAGCGAACGGCGTCCTGGTGCAGGTCGTTGCAGAGCCAGGTGTGCAGCAGGCCGTAGTCGTAGCCGAGCACCTCCCAACCGATCTCGCGCCCACCCTCAGCCAGCTGCGGGATGGGTGTGCGGTCGCCACGGCCGTCCTTTTCCCCGACCCGGCCGTCGAGGTGGGTGAGCAGCACCGGCTCGTACGTCGCGGCCGCGCGGATGTCCGCGACGAAACCGGCGGTGTGGTCGGCCGGTACCAGCATGGCGTACACATACGCTTCTTCGAGCCCTCGGAGGGGCGCGCACGCCTCCAGGGCCTCCCGGGCGGTGTCGAACCAGCAGCCGTCCTGCGGGAGCCGGTCGATCAGGCAGTCGGATGCCGTGGTCAGCCGCTCCGTGCCGGGTAGTGCCCCGGGGCCGGTCATCCGCTCGGGGACCGCCACGAAATAGCCGGCGAGCAGCGGCTCCGCGGTGCTCGGTGCGGGCACCGGCGCCGCGGCGGCCGAGACCCCGCCGCCCGGCGTGGCAGCGGCCGGCTGTCCGGTCGTACCGCTCCGGGGCCGCTCCAGCAGGGGCAGCGACTCGCCGGCGCGGCGCGGACGCCGCTCGGCGAGCCAGAAGAGGTAGCCGCGCAGGTACTCCTCCAGCCCGTGGTCGAGGTAGGCGGCGTAGTCGCGCAGGCCCTGGGCGGCGTCCCGGAAATGCACGCGGTACTCGCCGCGGACGCGCGACCAGCGGTCGGACACGCCGAAGGCCCACTCGCGCACCCGCCCGCGCTCCTGCCACCACTCGCGCACCGCGGGGACGCTCCAGTGCTCGTCACCGTCCATCGCGAAGCCGCCGTGGCCGAAGAAGCAGCCGCTCAGCAGGTCGAAGGTCTGGGAGGGGCCGACCGGCTGGCGGTACACGAACTCCATGCCGGCCAGCGGCCCGTGCTCGTCGTCGTAGGCGATGTGGAACGGCGCGTCGTGGCGGCCCATCTGCATGCTGTCGGTCTGGGCGCCATAGAACGGGCCCGGGACATTGCGCCAGTTCCGCTCCTCCCAGAGCCCGTCGAACTGGTCCGGGTACGGATGCTCGATGAGCAGCCGCCGGGCGGTGGGCAGCGGGTCCCAGTAGTCGCCGAGGCCGTCGTGATTCCCGTTGTCCACAGGTCGGGTCCATTTCGAGGTGCCGGTCGCAGGCTGCCAGTGATAGCAGAAGCCCAGTTCACCCGGTGCACAGCCCCCGGAGCTCGCCTCCGGATCGGCGGTACGGCCGCCGAGCCGTCCTGCGCTTCATCTCCTCTCGGGTGTGCCTGGGTGACACGCTCGGGCACCTCCTGGCGGTCCTCCGAGGGGAGTCAGGACGTGCCGGTGGCCGAGAGGGCGCCCACGGCGAACTTGTGCGTCTGTGCGGCGGCTTCGTCGATCGGTACGTGCTTGCCGTCCGGCGGGAAGAGGTCGACGACGCCGATCGCTCCGTAGTTCGCCCAGAAGCAGGTCGTCATGGGGAAGGTGTCGCTGACGTTCTGCTGACACTTGACCACCAACTCCTTGGTGGTGAAGGTCTTCGGCTGGCCGACCGGGTTCCGGCCGTAGCCCTTCTCCAGGTCCATGGTGTGGGAGAAGACCTCGTTCAGTGAGGCGGCGGGGTCCGTGACTTTCTCGTACAAGGTCGTTCGGGTGGTGAGGTTCGGCACGGTCGCCCGCATCCCGCCCTTGCTGAGGGTGATGCGCGTCGCGCCGAAGCAGGAGACCTTGCCCTCCCCGGAGTCCTGCTTCACCTGCGGCAGATCGTCGTCACCGGCGATCAGCATGTCCAGGTCGCTGCCGAAGTGGAAGCCTCCGTTGCCCTTGTCGCAGGTCATGCCGTCCAGTGCAGGCACGCCGATTGCCCTGTACCGTGCTCCGGTGTCGGCAGCGAGCTTTGCCGCCTTCGGCAGAGCGTCCTTCTTGTCGCCGCCGTCGGATCCGCAGCCTGTGGCGAGCACGCCGACAGCTATGGCGGCGGCCAGAATCCCCCGCTTGTTCTTCATTGCCGATCTCCCCTGGTCAGTGATCACCAAGGGATCCTACGGCCCGGGGGGACTCCCGGGATGTTCACTCCGTCTGCCGGCTCTACCACACCAGTCCCGACATCTGACCAGGTGTCAGCTTGATCTTTAACGTCGCGCGGCGAGATGGGCTTGGAGCGTGGGTTCGCGCGCCGGTGCTCTGCCGCCAACGACAGGTCCACCAGCGTCTTGACCGGCCCGTCCGTGCACAGCAGCGCGTCGGTGAGCTCGAAGAGCACATCTGCCCGCTTGTACAGGCTCGCGTAGCACTCGACCCGAAAGCGGGACAAGATGCCCAAAGCATCTCCCGCGGGCGCCTCGACAGGGAAACTCATCGGCAGCGGCCGTTCTCTGGTTCTTCGTGACTCGACATCTCGAAGCGTGGAGAACGGCCGCCTCTGCTGTCCCGGGAAGAACCGCAGATCAGCAGGTCGAGTGACCTGCGAGGTTAAACAACAAGGTCAGAAGCCGTTTCCATAACGGTCATGGAGTCTGTCGATCGAACGGGAGTCTCGATCGGGTGATCGCGGGCTTTGCCCCGCATGAGAGCAGAGCCTGGCGGTATGCGGGGAAAATCCAGGGGAGCGGATGGCCGCGCGGTGCTACGGTCGGGCGCCATGAGCTGGCTTCCCGATGACTTCGTCCACCCCGTCCTGGTACCGCTGCCGGGCGGTGGTCATCACCTGCGGCCGATC
>NZ_JBVINN010000087.1:0-5337 GCF_055579305.1 Kitasatospora sp. NPDC032757
TGGCACGCTGTTGAGTTCTCAAGGAACGGACACTTCCTTCGGACCGCCTTCCAGCGGGCCCTCCGGGCGCTTCGTTCTTTCGTGTTTCCAGCTTATCAGATCCTCGCGGCCGTTCTTACCGGCGCTTGTTTCTCTGATTTCCCGCTGGGGGGGATTTCCTTCGACTTCGCTCCGAAGCTTATCAAAGCTTTCGATGTGCTCAGTTCCGGGATTTACCTCGTCGGAGGGCGCGTATTTCGTGGAACACGCTCGCCTCGATTTGGCGGTGTCGTAGACACTAGCGCCTGGATCAGGTCGTTGTCCAACCTGTCCCAACCGTTCAAACCTACTAGCCCAGCCCCACCACGTCAATGGTTTGACTGCGATGCGAGAAGAGTACCAGGTCAGAGGCGTGTGGATCACCTCTGCTCAGGCCGCGACCGGCTGCAGGTCCGCCCGGTCGGCCGCGTCCAGGTCGCCGGTCTCGCCGGCCTCGGCAGCCTTCCGGCCCAGGACGAGGGCGTACAGAAGGAATGCGATCTCGGCCAGCACGCCGATCGAGATGCGGGCCCAGGTGGGCAGGCCGGACGGGGTCACGAAGGCTTCCAGGACACCGGAGACTGCCAGCACGGTCGCGAGGCCGATTCCCATGCCGATGATCGAGCGGCCCTGTTCCGCAAGGGCCGTCGCACGGGTGCGCGGTCCGGGGTCGATGATCGTCCAGCCCAGCCGCAGACCGAGGCCGCCGGCCACGAAGACGGCGGTCAGTTCCAGCAGGCCGTGCGGAATGAGCAGGCCGAGGAAGATGTCGAGCCGGCCGGCGGAGGCCATCAGCCCCACTCCGAGCCCCAGGTTGAGGACGTTGCTCCACAGCACATTGAGCACCGGGATGCCCAGCGCGATGCCGAAGAGCAGGCACTGCACCGCGATCCAGGCGTTGTTCGTCCAGACCTGGGCCGCGAACGAACTGGCGGGGCGGTCCGAGTAGTAGGCCTCGTAGTCCCCGCCGGGCCTGGTCATCTCGCGGATCGTCTCCGGCGTGGCCAGGCTGTTCCGGACCTCGGGGTGGGTCGCCACCCACCAGGCGACGAGGGCGGTGCCGAGGAGGGAGAGAACCGCGACCGGCAGCCACCAGCGGCGCGCGCGGTAGAGCGCGGCCGGGAAGCTCACGCTGTAGTAGCGCGCGACGTCCCGCCAACCGCTGCTGCGGCTGCCGGTGACCGCGTCGCGGGCCCGGGAGACCAGGCTGGTGAGCCGGCCCTCCAACGTGGGGTCGGGAGCTGCGGCCTGGACCTTGGCCAGATGGCCGGTCACGCGCTGGTAGAGGGTGACCAGTTCGTCCGCCTCCTCGCCGGTGAGCCGACGGGTCCGGGCGAGGGCGTCCAGCCGGGCCCACTCCCCCTGGTGGGTGGCGACGAAGACGTCCAGGTCCATTCGGCAGCTCCATGGTCGGCGCGGGGCGCGCGGGCAGGCGGGTGCGGACAGGTGCGCCCAGCATGCCAGGGGGAGGGAGTGCCCGGGCGCCCGGGATCTCCTTTCCCCGGCGGCCCGGGACCTCCCTTCCCGCGCGGCTGCGCGGCCCCGTATGTTGACGACTGCGGATCACGGGATCGTGGGGGCCGATCCGATGGAAGCTCCCTCCCCGGATCGCGGACCATGAACCACCGACCATGAATCACCGACGGGAACGGACGGGTGTCTTGAGCGACCTGGTGACGGGTGAGGCGGTCGTCCTCGGCCTGCGCACGGCGAAGCTTCCGAGCCGGGCGCTGGCGATCGGGCTGGACCTGACCGTGCAGGGTGCCGCGCTCCTGGTGTGCTCCCTGACGCTGAGCTTCGTCCTGGTCGACCTCGACCCCGCCGCCCTGACCGCCCTGATGCTCGGGCTCGTGGTCTTCTTCACGGTGGCCCTGCCCGTCATGGTCGAGACCCTCACCCGCGGGCGCTCGCTCGGCAAGGCCGCCCTGGGCCTGCGGGTGGTGCGCAGCGACGGCGGTCCGGTGCGGTTCCGGCACTCGCTGGTGCGCGGGCTGGTCGGCTTCTTCGAGCTCATCATGCTGAGCGGCGTGCCGGCGGTGATCTGCTCGGTGGTGTCGTCGGACGGCAAGCGGCTCGGTGACGTCTTCGCGGGGACCCTGGTGGTCCGCGAGCGGGTGCCGGGCGGCGGCGCTGCCGTGAACCCGCTGCCGCCGGTGCCCCCGCAGCTGCTGCAGGCGATCGGCGGCGAGCTGGTGGCGCTGGACCTCTCCGCCGTGCCGGAGCCGCTCTGGCTGGCGATCCGGCAGCTGCTCGGCCGGGTCGGCCAGCTGGACCCGGCGGTGGCGCACCAGATGTCCGCCCGGCTGGCCGACGACCTGGCGGCCCGCACCGGCCACCCCGTCCCGTACGGGCTGCACCCGGCGGCCTACCTCGGCGCGGTGCTGACCGAGCGCCAGCGGCGCGAGTGGACCCGGGTCCAGGGCTACGCGTTCCAGCCGCAGCCCCAGCCCCAGCTCCATCCGCAGGCCCAGCCCCACCCGCAGCCCCACCCGCAACCGTCGGCCCCGCCCGTGGAGCAGCCGGTCGCCCCGGCCGCGCAGCAGCCCACGGCCCCGCCGCAGGCCCCCGCCACCGGCTTCGCCCCGCCGGCCTGACGCAGCCCGGCCCCGCCCGCCCCGGGCCGGCTCGCGCCGCCCCGGCCGGCGCTACCCGCCGAACTCCACCGGCCAGGGGTTCGGGGGCGACTCCAGTTCCTCCAGCTCCACCCCGGCCGCGGCCAGCACCACGTCCCCGGCCAGGTGCACCACCTGTTGCTCGCCCGTCTCCAGGTCCGCCACCTGGTACCGCTCGACCAGCAGCGGGCCGGAGTCCGTCTCGTGGGTGTCGATGCCCTCCAGCAGCCAGCCCTGGTCGAAGGTCCGCGGCGCCAGCACCGGCTCGCTGAACGCCACCAGCCGCACCTTCGCGCTCGCCCCCTCCCGCAGCCGCAGCAGCCGCGCGGTGGCGACCAGGAAGCCCGGCGAGCGCCCGGCGAAGCCGTGGGCCCGGTCGTGCCCCTCCACCGTGTGCTCCCCACCGGGGTCGGCAGCGTCGGTGCGCACCCAGGCCACCCCGTCGACGGCGCCGCCCCGGACCTGCCAGCCGCCCGCCCTCAGCTCCATCCGCAGCGGCCGGGCCCGCGAGTCCAGCGTCAGGTCGACCGTGCCGAGCACCTGGCCCTCGGGCCCGTACGTCTTGGAGACGTACCGCCAGCCGGCCGGGCCGGGGGCGCAGCTGAAGCGCTCCTCGCCGAGCAGCACGTGGTCATGGGTGTCGTGGAGCGAGTACCGGCCGTTGGGCATGCCCCGAAGCCTATGCCGCACGGCCGGACGAACCCGCATGCAACCTCAGGGGCGGCGCACTCATCAGTGGGGCAGACGGCACGGGGAACGTGCCGTGCGAAAGGAGCGCCCATTTCATGGCGAAGCAACAACGCGACGCCGAGTTCACGGAGTTCGTCGCCTCCAGGGCGGCGTGGCTGCGCAAGGTGGCCTACCTGCTCTGCTCCGACTGGCACCGCGCCGACGACCTGGTGCAGGAGACCATCACCAAGCTGTACGTGCACTGGAACCGGATGTCCGGGGTGGAGAACAGGGACGGCTACGCCAGGACCGTGCTCGTGAACACCTTTCTCGCCGAGCAGCGCTCCCCCTGGGGGCGGTGGATCGCCCGTCGCCGTGCCGACGGCGCGATACCGGAGACCGCCGTCTCGGCACACGACCTGGACGCCTCGGTCGACCTCCGGACGGCCCTCACCGCACTCCCGCCCCGGCAACGGGCCACGGTGGTGCTCCGGTACTACTGCGATCTCACGGTCGAGCAGACGGCGGAGGCCATGGACTGCTCCACCGGCAACGTCAAGAGCCAGACCTCACGGGGCCTCGACTCGCTGCGCCGCCTCCTGGACATGCGCCCGGTCATGCCGGCGGAAAGGACCGCATCGTGAACGACCGTCTCACCCCCGAGTACGCCGACCCGGCCGAGGGCCGGCTGGCCGCGGAACTGACCAGGCTGGCCGACGCCCCGGCCCCGGCCGCCCGGATGGACTCCGCCTGGGCCCTGCGCGCGGGCCGCTCCCGACTGCGGCGGCGCCGGCTCGGGGTGCTCGGCGGCGTGGTGGCGGTGGCGATCGGTGCCTCGGTGCTGGGCGCGGCACTGCCCGCCCCGCACGGGGGCGCGGCCCCGGTCCCGGTTGCCGCGGCGCCCAGTGCGAGCCCGACCGGCGGGCTCGCCGGCTTCCCCCCGCTCGGCCCGGACACCGGGCGCGACCCGCTGGCGGCCCCGGCCTCCTTCGGCTGGCTGCCCGAGGGCTTCGACTCGGTGAACTACACCGTCGGATTCTCCGGACAGCCGAACGGGTTCCAGGCCAAGGCCTACGGCCCGAAGCAGACCGGCCCCAACGCGGTCGAGTTCAACCACCAGCTGATCTTCCTCACCCTCTTCGCGCCGGGGGAGGTGCCCGTCGTCGGGAACGCGCCGACCGGCCAGCAGCAGTACCGGGTGGACGCCGCGCCGGTGAACGGGAAACCGGCGTACTGGGTCGGCATGGGACCGGACGATCCGGCCGGACTCGGGCTGGACCGGAACCTCCGCTGGCAGACCGCCGACGGCCGCTGGGCGCAGCTGCACAGCTCCTACATGGGCGACGCCGACGACGTGTCGAACGCCCTGCGCCGGGTCGCCGAGGGGATCAAGGTCGCCCCGCAGGCCGTTCCCCTGCCGTTCAAGCTCCACGACGTGCCCGCCGGCTTCACGCCGTCCGGCGTGAGCCTGGGCTACGGGCCCCAGGCTGCCGACGGCTACCCCTGGTCGGTGAGCATCAACTACAACTCGGGCGCCGACCAGATCAGCGTCGGCATCCGGCCCGACGTCGAACCGTCCTCCGACGGGAGCCTCGTCGGGCTGCCCGGGGCCGCCCGGCAGCAGAACACCTGCACGGTCGCCACAGGTCTGAAGCTGTGTGCGACCTCCTTCAAGGGCGAGGCGCCGTTCGCCTCGGTCGGGGGCTACAGCGGCTGGCTGGGCCACTTCACCGCGCTCGGCCTCTCCCCGGCCGACTGGACCACCGAGGTGCTCGGCTGACCTTCCCCTGACGTGCCGGTGGCCGGCGTCCCCGCGAGGGGGACGCCGGCCACCGCCGTGGTTCCGGGGCGATCAGTAGCGGTACTGGTCCGCCTTGTACGGGCCCTCGACCGGAACACCGATGTAGTCGGCCTGGTCCTTGGTCAGCGTGGTCAGCTTCACGCCCAGCGCGTCCAGGTGCAGACGGGCGACCTTCTCGTCCAGGTGCTTCGGCAGCACGTAGACGCCGATCGGGTACTGCTCGGTCTTCGTGAACAG
>NZ_JBVINN010000088.1:0-5335 GCF_055579305.1 Kitasatospora sp. NPDC032757
GGTGCGCACAGTGATCACAGGGCAGCGTAGCCCGACTGGAGCACCTTCACCGCCGCCTCTCCGCGGTCCGCTGTATGCCTCTGGATGGCCGTTGAAGGTGACGTTTTCGCCGGTGACCGGCGGGTGCCGCCGGGTATGGGGGTGAGGGCCTGGGGGACGGCGGGGAAGTTGGCGCGGTGAGGTCGCGGCCGGAGCGGGACTGGGGCAATGTGCTTCCCCGGTCCAGTTGGAAGCCGTCCGTTCTTGACTGGAAGACGCAGCAGGGTCGGAGAACGTGCGTTCGGCGGGCAGGACGGGCCAGAACGCCGGGCACCAAAAGCTGATCCACCATCGGCTTCGTCTCTGCGGCCGCCTCATCGCAGGTCGAGCTGCACCGGCGTGTTTCTCCAGGTCTTCAAGTTGTCGAAAAACACCTGGTCGGCCTTGTCCGGCCGGCCGAGGCGGACGGCACGGATGGCTGCGGCGAGGGCGCCGTGCAGCGGGGCGTCCTCGGCTACCGCGGCGAGGTCCTTCAGCTCGCGCAGCCGTCGGACCTGGGCCGGCAGGGGCCGGTCAGCGGCCTCCAAGGCCTGTTGAGCGGCCCATCGGCGCAGGACGTCCCCGGGCAGGTACGGCTTGCCGTTGTGGGTCCACATCAGCGAGGCCCGGATCATGCCGGTCACGTACTCGTTGCTGTCGCTGGGGTGGCTGGTGAAGTCGCGCCACGGCCCGAGCGGCCCGCCCAGGCTATGGGGGCCGTCGGGGAGTCGAACGGTGAGGCTCAGCGTGTCCGCGGTGCCGGGCAGGAACCGGAGCATGGCCGTGACGAGGCCACCCATGAAGATCGGGCCGCTCCGGGCCGCCGTTCCCGCGTCGATCTGCCAGTGGGAGGGGCCGGGGGTCACCAGAACGTCGCGGCAGCCCATGCCTTCCAGCAGGATTGCAATCATGCGCCGCTGGCCGGCAAAGCCGCAGAGCTGGTGCAGGTCGAGGGTCCCGTAGCCGCTGATGCCGTGCCCGGCCAGCATCGCCGTCAGCGCGACCTGCCAGGCCAGCAGAGCTTCCTGCGCCTGGAGAGTGCCGTCGAGGACCTCGTCCCACGGAATGGCCCGGGAGGTGGACCGGAGGTCCATCACCAACTGGTTGTCCTCGTACCGCGCGGACGCGTGCGCCCGGGCATTGCGCAGGTCGCAGTCCAGCCCCTGGAACAGGTCCGCCAGCTCCGGGTCCTGCTGTGCCGCCCGCACGATGGCGGTGGCGTCGTCATGGCGCAGCTTGGTGTAGGGCCTGGACTTGCGGCCCGAAGCGAGCATGATCATTGACGCCAGTACCCTGCCCGGTCCCTCCAGCAGGGACGCGGCGACATCCAGGAGAGCCCGTCCGGCATGGCGCGGGATGTGTGACTGCCGCAAGACCATTGAGATCTGCGTACAGCTGTCGAACACTTCCAGGAGGCCTGCCTTCAGATCATCCTCGAACAGGCTGTCGGCGACGAGGGCGAGAACGCCGTCCGCATGGGCCGTGAGGAGTGCATGGGCTTGCCCGACGAGATCGTTGAACCGTCGGCGGTCGAACATCGTGCGCGCGAACACGTCGTGCAGGGCGAACATCAAGCCTGACGCTCCCGGAGCCCGCGCTCCGAGGACGCGTTCCAGCTCATCAAGGCCCGCCGCGTTGAGGCCGTAGAGATCCGAAGCGCCATAAAACTCGAAACCCTGCGCGAAGAGGACATTAACGACATCCTCCACGGACTCCGCGTCGTCGAACTTGAGAGCCGTCCGGCTCATCCAGGCGGCCTCGTCCGTCAGCTCGGCGAGCACGTCCAGTCGCCGCTGCGCCGCGACGGCGCAGGTTTGGGCGGCAAGGGGGGAGGGGGAGCTGAGCGCTTCCAGGAGAGTTCGCAGTATCTGCTCCATGCTGTCGACGGCTTGGCATGCCAAGTCGACTTGGGCCAGCTGAGGGCGTCTTCGTATAGCGCCGGCAGTGTGGTCGCGCAGCCGGGTCAGCGAAACCACCGACTCGGTGAGGAGGTCTTCGCAGCCGGGGCGGCGATGTGGGTGCGGGACCGGCTGGACGGGCTGTGGCACGACGAGGACTTCGCCGGCTGGTATCCGTGCGACGGACGTCCCGGTCTCTCGCCGGCCCAGTTGGCCACCGTGTGCGTGCTGCAGTTCCTGCTCGGCCTGTCGGACAGTCAGGCGGCGGAGGCGGTCCGCTGCCGCATCGACTTCAAATACGCCCTGGCCATGGAGCTGGACGATCCCGGCTTCCATCACAGCGTGCTCACCGACTTCCGCGAGCGACTCACCCATGACGACCGCGCCGTCCGCCTCCTCGATCTGGCGCTCGCGCGCCTGAAAGAGGCCGGACTCGTATGCGAACGCACCACGCAGCGCACCGACTCCACTCACGTGCTGGCCGCGGTGCGCGACCTGACCCGGCTGGAACTGGTCACCGAGGCAGTCCGCGCCGCGCTGGAGGAAGTGGCCCGCACCGCTTCGCACTTGTTGACCGGCTTGGCCGACGAGGACTGGGGGCGCCGCTACGGCCGGCCGGTGCGTCTGGGCAAGAACCCCACCCGGCCCAAGACCAGGATCCTCGCCGCAGGCGACGACGCCGATCGGCTTCTGGGACACCTCCACCGGCACGGTCCCCGCTACCGGCCCGGCCCGCAGGTCGAGGCCCTGCGGCAGGTCGTTGTGCAGAACTACTACCGCGACGCCGCAGGCCGCCTGCGCTGGCGCACCACTGATGACGGCGGGCTGCCGCCCTCCTCCTCGGCGATCGTCTCTCCCTACGACATCACGGCACCTTACGTCCGTCACGGGCACATCATCCGCTGGAAGGGCTTCGCCACCCACCTCACCGAGACGTGCGCCGCTGGCAGTGTCAACGTGATCACGGATGTGGCCACCACCTCGGCCGCCACCAACGACGGCCAGGCCCTGCCCGGCATCCACACCCGACTGGCGCGTCGCGGGCTGCTGCCCGCCGAGCACCTGGTCGACGGCGGCTACACCTCCCTGGTCCACCTGGAACGAGCCGCCCGCGAACATCAGGTCACCGTCACCGGGCCACTGCCGGGCAATCCCACCAGCCAGCACCGCAAGAACGAGGGCTTCGACCGGGACGACTTCCACATCGACTTCGACCGCCGACAAGTCACCTGTCCCCGCGGCCAGGTCAGCCAGGGCTGGCACGGCCCCTACCCGACCTCCTCACCCACCGCGGCACCCCTGATCGTGGCGCGGTTCACCGAGAGCCAGTGCCAGCCGTGTCCGGACCGCCCCCAGTGCACCAAGGCCCGTGCCCGCAACGTCGGCTTCCCCCACGAGAACTCCGCAACCTGCAGGTCCGCGTCCGCACCGAGCAGCAGACACCCGACTGGAAGGCCCGCTACGCGGTCCGCTCCGGAGTGGAGGGCACCATCAACGAGTTCGGCCACGGACACGGCATGCGCCACTGCCGCTACCGCGGCCAGCCGAAGGCCCACCTGCAACACGTACTCACGGCCATCGCCGTGAACATCGAACGACTCAGCAGCCGACCGGCAACCGAGGAAACCTCCACGTCGAGACAACCGACCGCCTTCCAGACCTTCCTGGACCAGCAGAGGATCCCCCGATCGCGATCCTGGCGAACCCTCGGCAGCTGACCGCGAACATCAAGATCACCGACAGAGTCAAGCTCAGGGCGGCCTCACATAGCCGGCACCGCCGGTCCTCATGGTCTGGCGGGTACCAGGGTTCTCCAGGCCTCTCAGGCCGGTAGTGGGAGTGCTCCATGGGGCCCGTGTCCTCCCCGCACAGTGTCCGCGGAAGGGGGTCCTCGGGGATCTCGGGGTCCTGGCCGACGGCGTGCACCAGGAGCACGGCCGGCTCGCTCTCTGGACTCTCTGCCTGGGCTTGATCCAGCTCCAAGAGCACGATGATCCCTGCCATGCCTCGACAGTGCGGCACAGCAGCCCCCGCCGCACCTCGAAGCGGGGGCTGCTGCTCGGGTCGAACGTCAGCAGTAGATGGCCTGTATCGACACGGAAGTAAACCAGGTTCCTGCCGGAGCGTAGATACTGACGTATGCCTTGGTTCCGTTACCCGTAGCCCAGTTGCTGTCCCTCACCCCGCCGGTGTTCAGGTGGCCCCGGATATAGGGGCACCTACCGTCAGACGCGGTGTCATGGACGTCCCCGGTTATGTACGTCCAGCCGGGTGCCCAGTTCGCCACACAGCCGCTTCCGTAACCCCAGCCGTTGCTCACGGTCCAGGTTTCGTCACATCCTGTTACCGAGGTGCTGGCGGCGGAGGCCATGGGGGCCGTGCCTGCGGTCAGCATTCCGAGAGCTGCCACGGTCAGAGCGATCTTCTTAAGCACGATCAACCTTCCTTCGGGTGTTTGCTGTGTGCAACCAGGACGCACACACAGACCTTGGTTGGTCTACAGCCGATACACGAACGGCTTGAAGAAGTGGCTGGCTGGCTCAATCAATTGATGCCACGAAAGTTGAGGCTCCGGTTCCTCTTGTCGGGGCATATATCACCCCCGGCAATAAAGATGTATGTGTCCGTTGAACGAATTTAAAGCCAAGACAGGTCGAAGAGTGGTCGGGGTCACCTTCTGTCGGCAACGGGTGAAACGGGGTTCTGGATCACTTTCCGGATGCTGTTGGTGATCTTCACCGGTCAGGGTGAGATTGCCGCGATCGGCGGTCGTTGAGCATGCCTGCCTGCTGTTCTGGCCTGGAGGTTCGGGCTGTTCAGTGGGGGTGGGCTGCGGTGGCGATGGGGTACTGGTCCGGGCGGGAGATCCCGGCGTTGACCGTGCGGATGGCTCGGGCGAGCAATCCGAAGGGGACGACGGCGATGTGGGTGCGGGATCACCTGGAGGGTCTGTTCACGGACAGCGACTTCGAGGAGTGGTATCCCGCTGGCGGGCGTCGTGGTCTGTCGCCGGCTCGTCTGGCGCTGGTGTCGGTGCTGCAGTACGCGGAGAATCTCACCGACCGGCAGGCCGCCGAGGCCGTCCGGTGCCGTTTGGACTGGAAATTACTGCCTGGGGCTGGAGTTGGACGATCCGGGCTTCGACTTCTCGGTGCTGAGCGAGTTCCGTGACCGGATGGCCGAGGGCGATCGGGCGGACCGGCTTCTGGCGGTGATGGTCGAGCGCCTGGCGGAGGTCGGGTTGGTCAAGCGGCGCGGACGGCAGCGGACCGACTCCACGCACGTCCTGGCTGCGGTGCGGCGCCTGGACCGGATCGAGCTCGTCGGGGAAACCCTGCGGGCGGCCCTGGAGGAGCTGGCCGCCGCCGACGAGGAATGGGTGTTCGTCCTGGTCACGGACGAGTGGGCCCGGCGTTACG
>NZ_JBVINN010000089.1:0-4898 GCF_055579305.1 Kitasatospora sp. NPDC032757
CACGCCCTCCCGGTCGGTGGTGTGGTCGTCCGCGAAACGACGGTCACCCGTCGCGTCCGGCACGTACTTCACACAGACAACGATCCTCAAGCTCACGGCCTGTCTCCTGTACTGGTCTCGTCCGGCGGCTGCGGCTGTGCAAGCGGGCGCGAACACGGCACGCACCCGCTCCGGGCAGCGTGTTCCCGTGCCGGTCCGGAACTTCCTGGCAGCATACTCGCCGGTAGCTCAGTGGTCACTACTGGCCAGTAGCTTACGCCGCCGGGCCCGGCCGGACGCCCCGCAAGGTGCCCGCGACGGCCCCGGAGACCCCGGATCCGGACGAGCGGCGGGACGGCCTGCACTTGCCGTCAGCGCCCATCCTGCCCCAGCCCGCCCCCGGTACCACCTGACGGGGCGGCACGTCGGTGCGCGGGTCCCCCGCCGGAGCGGCGCAGTGCGCCGGTGGCGCCGGTCAGACCGCCTCGCCCAGCGCCGCGATCACGTCCGCCCTGCGCGGCAGCCCGGCCGCCCGGCGCACCACCCGGCCACCCGCGTCCAGCACCAGCACGGTGGGCGTCCGCAGGATCTCCAGCCGGCGGACCAGCTCCAGCCGCGCCTCCGCGTCCAGCTCGACGTGCGCGACCCCCTCGACCATGCCCGCCACCTCGCCGAGCACCCGGCGGGTCGCCCGGCAGGGCTGGCAGAAGGCGGTCGAGAACTGGACCAGCGTGGCCCGCTCGCCCAACGGCTCGCCCAGATCCTCCACGGACAGCCGCACCGCCCCGTCCTTCGTGCGCACCCGCAGCCTCCCGTCGCGCTTGGCCCGCAGCAGCCCGAACGCGCCCGCCACCGCGAGCACGACGACGCACACCACCAACCCGGTCATCCCCCCAGTCTGCGCCAGGGCCGCCCGGCTCCCGCAAGCAGGTCGACCGCCGGGGCCGGACCGCCGTACGATCGCCGGGTGGACTCCGACCGCCCCGCACAGCTGCTGCTGACCACCCGCCGTGTGGTCGACCTGTGCCGGGCCACGGCCTCGCGCTGTCGCTGACGCGCCCCGCCGTCGCCCTCTCCCCGCGCCCACTCCCGGAGTCCCCGTGCAGATCGACCCCCGCGGCCCGCGCTTCGCCGCCGTGCTCACCACCCTCGTCCTGATCGCCGTCCTGCTCACCGGCAGCTGGCTTCTGCTCGCCCTCCAGGCCGTCGTCTTCGCCCTCGGCGCCGTCGGAGGCCTGCACCGCTCCCCGTACGGCGGGCTGTACCGCACGCTCGTCCGCCCCCGGCTGGCACCGCCCACCGAAACCGAGGACGAGCGCCCACCGCGCTTCGCCCAGGGGGTCGGCCTGGCCTTCGCCGGCGTCGGCACGCTCGGCTTCCTCACCGGAGTGACCTGGCTCGGGCTGCTGGCCACCGGCTTCGCGCTGGCCGCGGCCTTCCTCAACGCCGCCTTCGGCTACTGCCTCGGCTGCGAGATGTACCTGAGCGTCCGCCGCGCCCAGGGCCGCCTCGACCCCGCCGCCTGAGCCCGCCGGGCGACCGGCTTCCGCCCACTGTCGCCCGGCACCACCGGAAGGTTCCCGTCCGACCCATCACGGAGATCACACCGCCGGATCGCGTCCGGCGACCCGGTTCAGGTGACAGCGGGCACCCGTTCGGGGGATCATCTCCGTGTATCACCCGTGGCCGCCGCGGCGTGCCGCGCCTCCGGTCGGCCCCCACCGCACGGCCCGGGTACCGCCGTACCGGGCCGCCAGAGCCCGTGGGAAGTCAGGACTGACCGTGGCTGAGTTCGTGTACCCGCCGGTAATCGGCGCCGCACTGACCGTCTTCCGCGCGCTCGACGTGCGCATCAAGATCGTCGGCGCCGAGAACATCCCCGCCAAGGGCGGAGCGGTCCTGGTGAGCAATCACATCAGCTACCTGGACTTCCTCTTCGCCGGCCTCGGCGCCTACCGCGGCGGCAAGCGAAAGACCCGCTTCATGGCCAAGGACGACGTCTTCCGGCACAGCATCTCCGGCCCGCTGATGCGCGGCATGAAGCACATCCCGGTCGACCGCACCGACGGCCAGCCCGCCTACGAGGCCGCGGTGAGCGCGCTGCGCGCCGGCGAGGTCGTCGGAGTCTTCCCCGAGGCGACCATCAGCCGCTCGTTCATGCTGAAGAAGTTCAAGACCGGCGCCGCCCGGATGGCCTCCGACTCCGGCGCCCCCCTGCTGCCGGTCATCCTCTGGGGCACCCAGCAGCTCTGGACCAAGGGCCGCCCCAAGACCCTCACCAAGCGGCACGTTCCGGTCACCATCATGATCGGCAAGCCGATCAAGCTGGAGCCCGGCGACAAGCCCGTGATGGTCACCCGCCGGCTGCGCGCCGCGATGAGCGAGATGCTGGACATCGCCCAGCGCGAGTACCCCGGCAAGCCGAGCGGCCCGGACGACACCTGGTGGATGCCCGCCCAGCTCGGCGGCACCGCGCCCACCCTGGAGATCGCCGAGGCCGAGGACGAGGCGGAGGCCACCGCCCGGGCCGAACGCCGCGCGGCCCGGGACTGACCGACCGGTCAGCGGCCCGCCGGGGGCCGGCCCATCCGGTCCGCCCCCGGTCCGTCCCCGGTCCGTCCGTACTGAGGCCCTCCGCGCCCGGCCCCGCCGAACCCGCCTGTGCGCACCCTCCTATGCGCGGCACCCGACCGGTCCACGCTCGATCCATCCGTGCCCGATCGGTCAACCGGACGGTCGGCTCTTCATACTCCGTGTGACCGACCAGTCCCGGAGCGTCGCGTGTCGCCCGCCCGTCCGCACTCCCGATCTGCCACAGTGACAGCTCCTTCGGGGCCCTGTCCTGCACCAGATACGGAGATGACACGGCGATGACCGGCAAACGGCAGCTGCCACTCACCACCACGGCCCGTACCCGCGCCCGCGCAGGTGCGGGCCTTCTGCTGGCCGGCGCCCTGCTCACCGGGTGCGGCGCCGAGCCGGGCGAGATCCCGCTCAGCGAGATCCGGTCCGAGCCCCCCTCAGCGAGTCCCACACCCGAGCCCGCCGTCGCCGTCTCCGTCCCGACCTCCGGCGCCGTGGCACCCGCCGGAGCCGTCACAGCCACCCGGCACAACGGCCTCATCGCCGGCCGGATCTTCCTCGACAGCGCGCACACGACCAGCGCCCTCTTCACCGTCGCCTCCGACGGCAGCGGCGACCACCAGCTCACCCAGCCGCCCGCCCAGACCCGCGACGACCACCCCGACTGGTCACCCGACGGCACCACGCTGGCCTTCGACCGCACGGACGGCGAGTCATCCGGCCGGATCTGGACGATCGGCGCCGACGGCGCGAACGCCCGCCAGATCGGCCCGCTCTGCGAGGCCGGCGCCCCCGACTGCACCAACGAGGCGGAGGTCACCCCCGCCTTCTCCCCCGACGGCACGCAGATCGCCTTCAGCCGTACCTGGGGCGCCACCGACTCGACGGCCGACCAGATCCAGTACAGCGACCTCTATGCCATGAGCCCGGACGGCACCAACGTCCAGCGGCTGACCTTCCTCACCAACGACAAGCCGTACTCCGGCAGCGTCACCAACCCCGCCTGGTCACCCGACGGCAAGCAGATCGTCTTCTCCTACCAGACCAGCGCCACCGGCCAGCCCGCCAACAGCCGCGCCCTCTACCTCGTCAACGCCGACGGCACCGGCCTGCGCCAGCTCACCCCCTGGGAGCTGCGCGCCGGCGACCGGGCGAACTGGTCCCCCGACGGCAGCCAGATCGTCTTCACCACCTACCCGGCCGGCTCCGACGGCACCCCCGGCGGCGGCATCTACACCGTCCACCCCGACGGCACCGCCATCGGCGCCCTCACCCCCGGCCCGTCCGACGTCTTCTACGGCGCCGCCGCCTACTCCCCCGACGGCACATCGATCGCCTTCACCCAGGCCCCGGCCAACGGCAACGCCGAGCTGTTCACCATGAAGAGCGACGGCTCGAACGTCGCCCCGATCACCAGCACCACCGACCGCTGGGAAAGCCGGCCGGCGTGGGGCACGGCCGTGGCCCCCTAGCCGGGGCGCCGACCTGTCACGAAGCCGTCGGCTGCGGGCTCATCGCACGCTCGTACAGCTTGTCCCGCGTCCGCTTGAGCAGTTCGGCGGCCTTCTTCTGTGACGCCTGCTCCGCCTTGTCGAGCGCGCCCGGGTAATCCGCGGACATCTCCGCGCCCGCGCCGTAGTCGACGTCGACCGTCACACGCAGATTCCCGTCGCAGATTCCCGACTTGAAGGTCAGTTGGTCGACCGGCCCGGGGATGGTGTCGGTGAGCGGATGCCGGACCGCCAACCGGTAGCCCTCCTGGCCGAGCCCCCCGCCGTCGGTCTTCTCGAACTTTCGCGTCTCGGTCGGCTTGGGCCCGCCCAGCGGGGACTTGGCGATGTCCGCCTCGACCTCCAGCCAGTGGCAGCCGCGGGCCGCCTCGAAGAGGGTCACGTCGATGCTCACCCGCCAGTCCTCCGTTGCCGTTCCGCCGTCGTAGCTGCAGCTGATCGTCTTGGACGGGTCGCTCGCGATCCCCTCGCTCGTCACCGGTATGGAGCTCCTCAGCTGCCCCGGCAGGCCAGGGTCACCCACCGCCGCACAGAGGTCGCCGACCGTGCGGTACCAGCCGACGTGGCTCGCTTTGCCGTCGGCGCTGTTTCCACCACTGCTGGTGCCGTCGTTTCCGCAGGCGGCGAGGAACACGAGGCCGGCAGCCACGAGAGCGGCCGCACCGGTACGGGTAATTCGGTTTCGAGTCGTCACGGCGCCAGGCTAGAGCCGGCGGCCTGTCGGTGTCCCGGAAATGCAAAGAACCCCCGATCCGTGACGGATCGGGGGTTCTTTGTGAATGATTGTTCGGCGGCGTCCTACTCTCCCACAGGGTCCCCCCTGCA
>NZ_JBVINN010000090.1:0-4350 GCF_055579305.1 Kitasatospora sp. NPDC032757
GCGAACCCCGCCAGGACGATCACGGCGGCGGCCGTGGCCGCGATTCTGGAGGAGCGAGGCTTCATGGTGCTGATCTCCTTGGCTGGGACGTCCGGCTCCCCTGCGGGGGCGGGGAGCCGGTGTGGTGGGAGGCCGGGAGGCCCGTCCCCCGGGAGGTGAAGCGGGGGTGGTTGAGCCGGATCTCCCTTCCCGGCCGTCATCCAGGAGGGAGGCCATGGATGCGGCGGTCGTGGCAGGCGCGCCGGATCGTGCTCGTGCTCCCCGCAGTCATCGGATGGATTGCGATCACGAGGACCATACGAGCTTGGCACCTGACTGACAATAGGGATACCTCGGGCGAATCTCAACCGTAACGTCCGGGCTTCCGTGGCGGGTTGCAGGGAGTTCTTGCTTCCGCTCTGAGCTGGAGATTTGATGAACAGTGAGGAGATATTCGGCTTCCGGGCCCCGGGTGGTGCCGAGAGACATCGGAAGACTTCTTGCGGTGGGTGGCCGGCGCTCGTATGGTCAGGGCGTCATGGATACATCCGATGTGTTGGCCCGGTGAAGAGTCCCGGCCCGCAGACCTCTCCCCGGCGGGGAACGACTGATGGGCATCAGACATCAGGTCCAGGAGGAGCCCGACCCCGCGTGGCTGCTGCGCCCCGACGTCCAGCGCGGCCTGCTCGCCGTCGCCGAGGCCGGCCTCGCCTACGACCTCGTCGTCAAGCCGCACCAGCTGCCCGCCGCCGCCCTCGCGGCCGCCCGGCTCACCGGCCTGACGTTCGTCCTCGACCACCTCGGCAAGCCCCCGGTCGCCGACGGCACGCTCCACCCCTGGACAGCGGACCTGCGCCGCCTGGCCGCGCTGCCCAACACCGTGGCAAAGCTCTCCGGCCTGGTGACCGAGGCCGCCCCCGGCCGGTGGCGGACGGAGGGCCTCGCGCCGTACGCCGACACCGCCCTGGAGGCCTTCGGCCCGCAGCGGCTCCTCTTCGGCTCCGACTGGCCGGTCTGCACCCTGGAGGCCGGCTACACCGAGGTCGTCCGGATCACCCGGCGCCTCGTGGACGGGCTCAGCGCGGGGGAGAAGGACGCGGTGTTCCGGCACAACGCCGTCCGCGTGTTCGGGCTCGTGTGCGGCGCCTGAAGTTCGATGGACATGAGCAGCCAT
The DNA here is from genome assembly GCF_055579305.1 of Kitasatospora sp. NPDC032757. Taxonomy (NCBI): domain Bacteria; kingdom Bacillati; phylum Actinomycetota; class Actinomycetes; order Kitasatosporales; family Streptomycetaceae; genus Kitasatospora; species Kitasatospora sp. NPDC032757. Next base: position 1,154 of record NZ_JBVINN010000090.1, read on the forward strand.
GTGCCGTGGCGCCCGCCGCGTTCTCTGCGCCGGCTGAGGGCCACCTACCCGACCTGGTTCAACCAGGCGTCCACCGCCGAATCCGGCGCGACCATCAGGTAGTCGGCCCGGCGGTCGCCGTTGACGTCGGCGAAGCGGAGCTTGTCCCGGCTGGCGCCGCCGACCCCTGAGGCGAACACCCCCTGGTTGGTCCAGCCGCCGAACCCGGTGCCGCCGTTGTTGATCCAGGCCAGTACGGCTCCGTTGTCCTGGACCATGAGGTAGTCGTCGCGGCCGTCGCCGTTGACGTCGGCGAAGCGGAGCTTGTCCCGGGTGCCGCCGTCCACGCCCTCCGCGAACAGGCCGCGCGGCTGCCACGAGGGGATGCCGTTGTCGCCGGGGGTGTTGCGCCAGGCGTGCACTCGCCCTGTGGAGTCGACCACGAGGTAGTCGTCACGACCGTCGCCGTCGTAGTCGGCGAACCTGACCAGGTCCCCGGTGACGCCCTGTACTCCCGGTGCGATCAGGCCCAGGCTGTGCCAGGAGGGGACGCCGCCGGTGCCCGGGGTGTTCAGCCAGGCGAACACGGCCGCGTTGTCCTGTACGACGAGGTAGTCGTCGCGGCCGTCGCCGTTGACGTCCGCGAACTGCACGTGGTCCCCGGGGGCGCCCGTGCCGGGTGCGATGACCCCGAGGCTGGACCAGGAGGGCTTGCCGCCGTCCCCGGGGGTGTTCAGCCAGGCGCGGACGGCGCCGTTGTCCTGCACGACGAGGTAGTCCGCGCGGTTGTCGCCGTTGATATCCGCGAACCGGACCTGGGCGCCGGATACGGCCGTGCCGGCTCCGTCGGCGCCGGGTACGTTCGAGCCGGCTCCGGTGGCGATCCGGCCCCAGTTCTTCCACACCACGGGCACCGCCTGCGGGGCGCACGGGTTCTCCCCCTCCTGTCCGCCGGCCACCGGCACGATCAGGCCCTCGGCTGCCGCGTGCGCGATGGCCTCGGTGAACGCCCGGCCCATCTTGCGGTAGCCGGTGTCGTTGGGATGCAGCTGGTCGTAGAGGTCGGCGGTGGTCACGGCGCTCATGTCGACCAGCCGCACCCGCTTGCCCTGTGCGGCCATCTCCTGGATGAGCGGGGTGATGCTCCGGTTGTACTCCTGGATGCGTGGGCCCACGTCCGGCTTGGTGGAGGGCACGAGCGTCGCGACCAGCACGGTCACGCCGGGCAACAGGTGGAGCATCCGGTCCACCAGGGCGGCCAGGCGCCGCGGCGCCGAGTCGACGAGGTAGTTCTGGTTCATGTCGTTCGTGCCGGCGTGCAGCGTGACGATGTTCGGCCGGTAGTACGGCAGCGCGCACTCGGCGGCGCCCGCGATCTGGTCGATGCGCCACCCGGAGTGGCCCTCGTGGTCGTGGTCGGGCAGGACGCCGGCGGACTGCGAGCCGACGAAGTCCACCTCATCGTTCTGCGACTTCAGCGCGTCCCACAACTCGGCCCGGTAGCTGGACGTCGTGCTGCTGCCGGTGCCCAGCGTGATCGAGTCGCCGAGCGGCATCACCCGCGCCTGGGCGATGGACAGCGGGATGCCCCGGCGGTTGGCCTCGGCGACGAGCGCCGCCCAGATCCGCGCCGACAGGGCCGCGAACATGGCGCCGCCGGCGGCGACGAGGTCGCTGATGGTCTCGCCCGCCCACGAGCGGATGGACGTGGCCAGGCTCTGCAGCCCGCGGCCGACGGTCGCCGCCGTCCCGGCCAGGTTCTTGACCATCCAGGGCTTGCCCACGTCCCATCCGGCACCGGGGAGCAGTGCGCCGACCAGCCCGAACGCGAGCGCCTCCGCCCACAGCTGGGGGTCGGTGGCGGCGCGGCCCTGGAAGTAGGCGGTCATCATGTACCCGGTGAAGGTCCCGAAGCCTTGGGAGGCGGCCGAGCAGAAGTCGACGAACAGGGCTTCGGCGGGCGGAGGGGCGAAGGAGATGCAGAGTCCGAAGACGGCCGCGCGGACCGTCGTCGCCGTCACGAGGACGGCGACCGCCCTGAGCCACGTCCCCCAGGACGCCTGGCCGACCTCCGAACGCGGGACGACCACCGCGATGCCCTGGTCCGTCGCCCGGAGCGTGCCGTCGAAGGAGAAGTCGTCGACCGAGTTGATGTCGACCAGGTCGAGCGGCGCGCCCTGGAAGTACTGCCGCTGACTCCTCAGCAGGTCCAGCGCCTGGTCGCTCAGCCGCACCCCCGGCCGGTACACCCGGTCGATCGCGTCCTGCATCATCGCCTGGTTCACGCCGTCGAAGACGTAGTCGATCACCACGTCATCGGCGGCGACGTTCAGCATCGGGTGCGCGGCCCGCGCCTCGTCGCCGCAGGTGACGCGCGACCCGCCCGCCGTGGCGCCCGCGGCCACCGGGAGCCCGCAGGCGGAGCGGACCTCCCGCGTGGACGGGGCCGGCGTGATCCCCTTGGCCAGACCCAGCGCCAGGACCAGTGCCAGCCCCAGCACGAGCAGGGAGAACGACGGACGCGGCGCTCTCCCGCGTGCGCGGGGTTCCCTGCGGTGGCTACTCATGTGAACTCACTTCCGTAGACCGGCCGTTCGGAGTGGGCGATCGTCACGGGACGCGGGAGCGTTCCCCGACCGCATCGTGGCGCATCCCGCCCCGCCCTGGGCGTGGGGCGCCACATGATCAGCCACTGTTCACCGTCCGTACGATGACCCGGCGGACCCGGCGGACCCGGCGGACCCGGCCAGCGGGGCCGGCACGGGGCCGGGCAGGGCAGGGTGTTCCTCCGGAGGTCAGCCCCGCAGGTGTTAGCCGGAGGCGCTGCCCGTGTTGAGCTGTCCGTCAGCGGAAATTCCTGGCGCAGAACACCAGGCGCCCCGCGTCGGCCCGCGGAGGGGCGTGCCGGCCCGGACGCATCACGGCCTGCGTGGGGCAGCCGCCGTACGGAAGGCGTCCGGTGGATCTTGCCGGACGGCCTTGTCCGATCGCGATCAGGGCCGGCTCCGGGCAGGTGCCGGGAAGACTATGCTGCAGGGATCAGGACCAGGGAGGCAACGGCGTGCCAGTCACCGACTCGGCGATCGAGAAGATCAAAGCCATGATCGTCAATGGTGAGCTGCACCCCGGTTCGCGACTCCCCAACGAGGCCGACCTGGCCGAGCGGCTCGGTCTGTCGCGCAACTCCCTGCGTGAAGCGGTGAAGGCCCTCTCGCTCA
>NZ_JBVINN010000091.1:0-3814 GCF_055579305.1 Kitasatospora sp. NPDC032757
GGGGACGAGGATCCGCATCGCGGTGAGCGCCCGGACTGCCTCGCGCAGCGAGTTGCGCGACAGTCCGAGCTGGTCGGCGAGATCGGCCTCGTTGGGGAGTCTCGCGCCGGGCTGCAGGGCGCCGGAGACGATCATTTCCTTGATCTTCTCGATGGCCCGGTCGGTCACCGCCATGGGTGTTCGCCTCCTGCGTGCGGGCAAGGGAGTGGTGTCGGTCGAGGGGGCGGGGAAGGGGAGGCCGAAGCGGCGCGACCGGTCCCCGGCGGGCCGGTCGCGCCGCTTGGGCGGCTGTCAGGCTGTCGGACCGGTCACTCCTGCTTCTCGCCCGAGGCGAAGCGGGAGATGATCAGCGCGACGATGATGATGGCGCCGTTGAGGAACTGGTTCCACAGTGGCGGCACGCCCGCGAGGGTCATGACGTTGACCACGAGCTGGAGGGTCAGCACACCGGTCAGGGCGCCGAAGAGGGTGCCGCGGCCGCCGTTGAGGCTGACGCCGCCGATGACGGTGGCGGCGAAGACCTGGAAGATCCACCCGTTGCCCTGGTCGGCGGAGATGGAGCCGTAGTGGCCGGTGTAGAGGACGCCGGCGAACGCGGCCAGCAGGCCACCGAGGATCAGCACGGTCCAGGTGATCCGGTCGACCCGGATGCCGGCGGCGCGGGCGGCCTCGGAGTTGCCGCCGATCGCGTACAGGGCACGGCCGTGGCGAAGCCAGGCGAGGGCGCAGCCGCCGGCGAGGAAGAGCAGGGCGCAGATCCAGATCGCCGCCGGGACGCCGAGCCAGCTGGTGCTGCCGAGGTAGGTGAAGGAGCCGGGCAGGTTGACGATCGACTGGCCCTGGGAGATCGCGACCTGGAGGCCGCGGAGCAGGGTGAGCGCGCCGAGGGTGACGATGAAGCCGTTGAGGCGCAGCTTGAGGATGAGGAGGCCGTTGATCGCCCCGATGAGCGCGCCGACGGCCAGGCACAGCGGGATGGCCGTCCAGGAGGGGAAGAGGCCGAGGCCGTTGAAGCGTGCGCCGTGGTCGGGGAGGACCAGCCAGACGGCGATGACCGGGGCCACGCCGATCGTGGACTCCAGGGACAGGTCCATCCGGCCGACGATCAGGATCAGTGCCTCGGCCAGGACCAGCAGGCTCAGTTCGGTGGCCTGCTGGCCGACGCCGAGGAGGTTGTCGGAGGTGAGGAAGGCGGGTGAGACGGCGAAGCCGATGACGCCCAGGACGAGCAGGACCGGGACGAGGGAGAGGTCGCGGTAGCGGGCGAGCTGGAAGCGGCGCTCGGCGGGCCGGGTGACGGCGGGGGCGGTGGCCGCGTGCGCGCGGACCTCAGTGGTGGGAGACATTGCGTTCCTTCGTGTCGGTCGGGCCGGACATGCCCTCCATGGCTGCGACCAGTTGTTCGTCGCTCCAGCCGTGCTCGAACTCGGCGACGACGCGGCCGTGGAACATGGCCACGACGCGGTCGCAGACCCGCAGGTCGTCGAGTTCGTCGGACACGATCAGGGCGTTCCTCCCGGCGTCGGCGACCTCGCGGACGGTGCCGAGCAGGGATTCCTTGGACTTGACGTCGACGCCGTTGGTGGGCCGGATGGCCACCAGGACGTGCGGCTGGGTGGCCAGCGCCCGCGCGATGACCACCTTCTGCTGGTTGCCGCCGGACAGGGCGGACACCGGGGCCGAGGGGCCGGGCGTCTTGATGTCGAGGTCGCCGATCATCCGCTCGGCGAAGGCCCGGGTCCGCGAGGGCAGTACCGTGCCGAACGGCCCGAGCTGGTCGGTGACGGTCAGGGTGGCGTTCTCGGCGACGCTGCGCTGCGGGATGAGGCCCTGGATGTGCCGGTCCTCGGGCACGAACCCGATGCCGGCCGCGAGTGCGGCGGGAACGCGGCCGGTGCGTACCGGGCGGCTCGCGACGGTGATCGTGCCGGCCTGCGGGCGGTGCAGGCCGGCGATGGTCTCGCCGAGCGGGACGTTGCCGCTGGCGGCCGCCCCGGCCAGGCCCACGACCTCGCCGGCCCGCGCGGTCAGGGAGACGTCCTGGTAGGCGCCGGCCAGGCTCAGGCCCGAGACGTCCAGCAGTGGGGCGCCGTCGGGGATCGTGCGGCCGGTCACCGACCAGGCGGGCTCGCTGTCCCGGGCGCTCTCGCCGGTCATCGCCTCCACCAGGGCCTGCTGGTCGAGTTCGGAGACCGGTGCGGTGATGATGTGCCGGGCGTCGCGGTAGACCGTGACGGTGCTGCAGAGGTCGTAGACCTCCTGCAGGTGATGGGAGATGAACAGGAAGGCGACGCCCTGTTCCTGCAGTGAGCGCAGCTTGTCGAAGAGTCGTTCGATGCCGCGCGCGTCGAGTTTGGCGGTGGGCTCGTCCAGGATGATGAAGCGGGCCCCGAAGGACAGCGCCCGGGCGATCTCGACGAACTGGCGCTGCTCGACGCTCAGGTCCTCGGCGCGCGCGGTCGGGTCGACGTCCACGCCGTACTCGGCGAGCAGCTCGGTGGCGCGGCCGCGCAGGTGCTTCCAGCTGATCGGGCGCAGCGCACCGGTGCTCTGCCTGTCCAGGAAGAGATTCTCGGCGACGGTCAGCGCGGGGATGATGGTGGAGCGCTGGTAGACGCAGGCGACCCGGGAGCGCCAGGCGTCGGTGTCGCCGGGGGCCGGGGCCGGCTCGCCGTCGAAGCGCAGGGTGCCGGTGTCGGGGTTCTGCAGGCCGGTGAGGATCGACACGAGCGTGGACTTGCCGGCGCCGTTGCGGCCGACCAGGGCGTGCGACTCGCCGGGCGCGACCGAGATGCGGGCATCGCTGAGGGCGACGGTGGCGCCGAAGCGCTTGCTGATCCCGTCGGCCTCGACGACGGGGCCCCGGACGGGGCTGGGGTCCGCCATGGCGGGTCCTTTCAAGGTCGTACCCGTGAGCGGCGGTCGGCTGGGGGTGCCGGTGAGCCGCTCACGGGAGTCGGATGGGTCACTTGCCGACGTTGTTGCCCCAGAGGGACTTGTCGTCGACGTTGTCCTTGGTGACCAGCGGAGCGGGGAGCTGGTCCTCCAGTCCGTTGGGCAGCTGGATGATGGTCGACTGGTGGTCGGTGGCGCCGGGCTGGAAGGTCTTGCCTTCGGCGGCGGCCTGCGCGTAGAAGAGGGCGTACTTGGCGTAGAGGTCGGCGGGCTGGGAGACGGTCGCGTCGATGTCGCCCTTGCGGATCGCGTCGAACTCCTGCGGGATGCCGTCGTTGGAGACGATGGCGATGTGGCCGGGCTGCCCGGCGGGCTTGAGCAGGCCCTTCTGCTGGAGCAGGGCGAGGGTGGGCTGCAGGAAGACGCCGCCGGCCTGCATGTAGACGCCGCCCAGGTCCGGGTTGGCGGCCAGGGTGGACTGGAGCTTGGCGGAGGCGACGTCGCCCTTCCACTCGGTGGCCAGCTCGATCACCTGGATGTCGGGGAACTTCTCCTTCATGCAGGCGGCGAAGGCCTCGGAGCGGTCGCGGCCGTTGACGGAGCTCAGCGCGCCCTGGAGTTCGGCGACCTTGCCCTTGCCGCCGAGCTGCGTGCCGAGGAACTCGCAGGCCTTGGTGCCGTACGCCTTGTTGTCGGCGCGCACCACCATGTAGACGTTCCCCTTGTCGGGGCGGGTGTCGACGCTGACCACCGGGATCTTCTTGGCGGACAGCTGGTCGAGGGTGGAGGCGATCGCGCCGGTGTCCTGCGGGGCCATCACCACGGCCTTGGCGCCCGTGTTCTGGAACACCTGGACGTTGGCGACCAGCTTGGTCACGTCGTTCTGCGAGTTGCTCACCGGCAGCGTGTTCAGGCCCTG
>NZ_JBVINN010000092.1:0-3617 GCF_055579305.1 Kitasatospora sp. NPDC032757
GCGACGCGCCGATCTCCACCAGGGACTACTCGACCTCGCCTGCAGCATCATCTGCCTCCGACGCCTTCGAAAGTCATTCTGAAACGATCAGTAAGGACGGGCGGACCTGCGTTCGATGCGTGAAGGCGAGTGCGCGATCATCTGGACCATGACCTCTATGACTCCATCCGAGCCCGTCGCTGCTGAGAGCAATCGGATCAAGGTGTGGTTCCGGTTTGTGCCGCGTGAGGGCTGGCTTCCCCATGACACTGAGGGGTTGTGGGCAACGCGGCTGAGCGCCGATACCGCCCGGGTGGAGAACATCCCCTTCCTGCAGAACGGGGTGGCCGAAGGCGAAATCGTGCGGTTCGTGACGGATGCCGACGGTCTCCACTGGTCGAAGGAGCGGGTGGAGGCGTCGGGCAACTGCACCATCCGAGCCCTGCCCGTTCCCTCGGGTCCGCTGGGGCGAAGCGCTCGGGCTGTTCACGAGCGGCTGTCGCCGTTCGGCCTGGGCGGTGAGGTCTTCAGCGAGGATTTCCCGTTGGTCGCCTTCACCGTGCCGGCCGATGCAGACCTTGGTGGGATCAAGGCATTGCTCGTCCGCGGCCAGGAGGACGGGTGGTGGCACTTCGAGGTTGGCTGCGCCACCGACGCATGGCGCGACGCGTAGTCCAATGTGTGAGAATCAGGCCTCGTGTGCCTGTGGACGGTGCTCGCATGCGAACTCGCCCGCAGGGGTACGGAGAGGTGCTGGAGATGTTCGCTGGGGGAACCGCGCGGCTGCTGGTCAGAAACGACGGTGAAGCGCCGCTGGAGCTGACCGTGGAGCCGTGGGCAGATACCTACCAGATCCTGCCGGGGCAGACCTGCGTCGTTGTCACTCACTCGCCAGCAGGCGACGGTTCTTGGTCCGGGACGTTGCGTGGGGACGAGCCCTTCCAGGTCGACCATCGGCGGGATTCGGTCATGGTGTGGGCCAACGGCAATTGCTTCCACCTCGGTGACATGGCGGGCAATGCGATCGACGCGGCCGACTGGCAGTGCCCTGCCCAGAGTGCGGATTCCTGAGGGCAGCTCCGAGCGGGACCCGATCACGTGCTGGCCGGTTTCAAGACTCGGGGGAGGTGGGCATGCATGTGCTGGAACTCGATGTCGCGGCCGAGGTTTCGAAGCCGGTGTCCGAGTATTTCAGTCAGTCCGCATCCCTGTGGCGCCATCCAGCGCAGCCGATCGCGATGGTGCGCGGGCCTGCGAGGAGCATCGCGTAGGTGACCAGGTTGTCGATCAACTCTCGGGCGCTGGGGGTGTTCAGGACGATCTGTTGGACGCGGGGATGGAACCCGTCGAGGTCGAGGATGTCGCGGGCGACTGCCGGGTCCCGGAGCCGCTCGCGGACGTCTTCGACGCGGTCAGCGGTCGGCGGGGCCGCCGTTGAGGTGGAGGAAGCCGAACGAGATCAGGCTGATCGGGTGCACGGCCGGGGTCTCCTGTTTCCGGTGCGAGTGGTGGCGCGGTGTCGGTGAAGAAGGCATGCCGAGGTCGACCAGTTGCGGCCGACCATCGGATGGGGTGCGATTGAGCGCGCCGAGCTTGGCCATCGCGACCTCGAGGCTGACCTGGAGACCTTCGCGGGGCAGCGGATGCAGGCTTCTCTGAACTGGTGGCGAAGGCGTCCGGCGAGCTCAAGCCTCACCATGGTCAAAGAACAAGCGAGCCAGCCGGGGAAGACGGACATGCATCTCTGAGGCGTCGTCGAAATTGAAGCGCTCCCCCATGTCGACGGGTTCGCCGTCGGTTCGTGGGCCGCAGAACTGGTCGTAGTCGTAGTAGAAGGTGCAGTCGTCCTCGTCTCCGTTGATGCGCTGGTAGGCGTAGGAGGCCGCGTAGTTCACCGTTTCGTTGAAAAGCGCCTCGTCGCTACCTTCGGCTGCCGCGGCGATGACATCTGGGTGCTCGGCGAGAACGTCGGGTGTGTTGGCGGTCCGGTCGTACCAATCCCGGCCCTGGGCGATGAGGCCGGCTCGGAAGCCCATGAAGGCGTCGTCCGAGCAGCCTCCACCGATCAGATAGCCAGCAGCCCACAGGTCCCAGCGATAGATCGCCACATGGAGCTGATCGAAGCACCGCTGGAATTCAAGGATCGTCTGCTTCGAGGTCGCCGCGAGCCGGTCGACCAGCGCCGATGCGAATGCCTGGTGCGGGTCGTCAGAGTCCGAGGCCGCGTCGGTCCGGGCTGTTTCGACGATGGTCCAGAAGTCTTCGATTTTCATGGCCGAACCTTCTCACCTGGCCCTCACAGCAGGGACGACGAGTCTGCCATGCCACTGAGGCCAGTCGTTGTGCGGGTAGGCATGGGGAGGTCGACGGTCTCCGAACTCCGGCGGTCGATCTGGGCGTGTTTGTCCTCTGCGCCGGCGAGGATGATTCGCAGTCCTTCGACCTCGCCGAGCCAGCCTTCGCGCTCGGCCTCGGCGATGTGGGCGATGAGGTTGTCGCGGATCTCCTCCAACCGGCGGAGCTGGGCCGGGTCCGGCCGGCGGAGCGAGCAACGAACGAAAGATTCTCTGAACTGACGATCGCCGCTCGGCGGCCCCGGGGTTAAACCGCCGGCAGCCGGGTGTTGACCCGAGCGAGGATGCAGCTATGCGTCATGCCAACACTGCCCCTGAGCTGTCGGGCTTGGTCCGCCGATTCGTCACGCCCGGACGCCGGTACCTTCGGTTGGGTGGAAGCTCGCTGCGGTTGAGCGGGCCTGAGCGCGATCTGTTCATGAGGGAGTTGGTCCAAGCTGCCTCGGAGATCACTCCCGCTGAGCTCGTCATCCTTTTCGAAGGTGGGTGGCGAGAGTGTAAGACTGCCTCCTGGCTGGTTGTTGTAGCTGGCAGGACCGAGTTCCGAAGTCGTATCGGCGAACTTCTGCTGGCCAGCGGAGGACCCTATGCTGGCGCGGCCTACTGCGTCACTCTTGCCACGTTCGGCGACAGTGCCGACGCAGATTTGCTGTGCAGATACCTTGATCACTACTTGCTGCGGCCTGACCTCGACTACGACCAAGGCCTTGCTCTCGGCGCGCTGCTTCACCTTGATGCCACCCTTGGGACCGAGCACGCATCCCGCTACCTTGCCGTAGGTGGCTTGTGGCAGCAGTGGACCGACGCTCCGCCCCATGGGGGCCGGGATCCGCAGCGTATTCGGCAGTTCGTGGACCGGCTGTGCTCCTTCGCCAGCGAGTGCGCTGAGCTCTTCGCAGCACTGGAAACGAGCATTGATTGTTCGTCTTCTCTGAACTTACTGTCGCCCACCAGTCCGGCCGGCAGCCCTGGCCGTCGACATGTCGGCGGGCTTTGAAGCATCACGGTCACGACCGATATTGATGACCTCGTGCAACGCGTCGCCAGCCGGGCCGCATCGGACAACGCGGACCTTCCCGCGCCTGTCGGCGATGCCAAGATTGCGGAGGCCGAGGGGCAACTGGGATTCGCGCTGCATCCCCTACTTGCACGCCTGTATCGCGAGGTCGCTGGCGGCGGCTTCGGCCCTGATTACTGACTTCGGCGCTTCGGGGTGATTGGCCTGTTCGTGTAGCTGACTGTCGGTCATCTGCGCGCTATGCCGTTGGTATGCGCTATGCGGAT
>NZ_JBVINN010000093.1:0-3434 GCF_055579305.1 Kitasatospora sp. NPDC032757
AAGCAGGAAACATCCCCACCGCAGCGCACACGCGCAGCGGCTCAGCCGCGAGGCTGAGGGGAATCCCCCTCGTTCACGAGGGGGAGGAAGTCAACAGGACCTCGTCGCGATCGTCGCCGGGGGCGAGGCGGAGAGCGCCCGGCCAGCGACCGACCTCCCGCCAGCCGAGGCGGCCGTAGAAGTCCTCCAGCCCGGCGCCGCCGCGTGCGGCCAACCGGAGTTGCTCCAGCTCCATCTCGTCGCGGGCGATGTCGCGAACGCGATGCATGAGGGCGGCCCCGATGCCGCGGCCCCGCAGGCCCGTCCGTGTCTGGACGTGGTGGAGCGTCCCCCAGTGGGCGGTGAGTTCGAAGGGATCACGCCGGACGTTGAGCCACCCGGCGAGGTCGCCGTCGATCGATGCGACCACGAGGCGGCTCGTCTCCGGTGCGAGGCCCGCGACGAGCGCGTCGACCGCCGGGCCCGCCTGGTCCGCGTCGATGGGCGGGAAGGGGAACCCGGCCGCCCCGCCGGCGTTGGTGACCTCGATCCAGCAGGCCACGAGTGCCCGCCGCAGCTCCGGGGTGATGTCACCCGGGGCCGTGGCCTGTCGCAGGTCGAGCGGTCCACTGTGCATGCGGGAGATCCTCGCACCCGGCGCCGGCCGCCGCGTCGCTGGTGCTGTTCGCCTGAGCGGTCGGGCGGGGGAGGGGCGAGCGGGTCATCCGCTCGCCCCTCCCGGCGTTTCAGCGGGGGCCGAGACCGTTGAGGAGGGTGTCGACGACCCGGGCGGCGAGTTCCTCCGGGGTGTCGTCGGTGCCGGGGTGCGGCTGGGCGGCCTCGTGGATCAGGGCGTAGTAGACGCGGCGGACCCAGGCGAGGTCGGCGTCGGGGCGCAGGATGCCGGCGTCGCGGGCGTCTGCGAACAGGCGGTTGCAGCGGTCCAGCACCTCGGCGTGGATGCGGGCGGTCTCCGGGTCGTCGGGGAGGGCGGCGCCCATCGCGAACCCCCAACCGATCTTCACCCGGAGGACGTTGGCGGTCACCTGGTGCAGGGCGACGAGCGGCGGGGTGTGGTCGCCGACCGCCTCGACCGCCGCGTGGAACTGCCGGGTGGCCCAGGCGGTGAGGGCGGCGAGCAGGGCGTCGCGGGTGGCGAAGCGGCGGTGGACGGTGGTGCGGGCGACTCCGGCGGCCTCGGCGATCTGCTCCATCGTGGCGGCCGGGTTGGCGCTCAGGACGCGTTCGGCGGCTTCCAGGATCGCCCGGACGGTGCGCTCGGTGTCCGCTCGCATCGGCCGCCCCTCTCGTTCGTGTGGCTCGTTCGTGTGGCTGGGCCTGGTGGTTCGCCAAAGGCTACAGCGGAGTAGCCACTCGGACGGTAGTTGCGACATTGATGATGCAAGTTCTAGATTACTTGCATCATCAGTGACGCAACTTTGCGCGCGTGGGAGGGGACCGACATGGACATGCAGCTGAGCGGCAAGGCCGCCGTGGTGACCGGGGCGAGCCGGGGGATCGGGCTGGCCGTGGCGGCCGCGCTGGCGGCCGAGGGGGTGCGGGTGGTGGCGGGTGCCCGCACGGTGACGCCCGAGCTGGCGGCGACCGGGGCCGTCGCCGTCCCGGTCGACCTGTCGACGCCGGACGGTCCGGCCCGGTTGATCGAGGCGGCGACGGCCGAACTCGGCGACGACATCGACCTGTTGGTGAACAACGTGGGTGGCGGCGACGGCGGTGGGGACCAGGTGGGCGGCTTCCTCTCGTTCGGCGACGAGCAGTGGCGGCAGTCCTTCGACCTCAACCTGATGGCGGCCGTGCGCACCACCCGGGCCGCGCTGCCCGGGCTGGTGCGGCGGCGCGGCGCGATCGTCAACATCTCCTCCAACGGCGCCCGGATGCCGCACGCCGGGCCCGTCCCGTACACGGTGGCCAAGGCCGCGCTGACGGCCTTCGGGAAGGCGCTGGCCGAGGAGTTCGGGCCGAGCGGGGTACGGGTCAACACCGTCTCGCCCGGCCCGGTGCGGACGGCCATGTGGGAGTCGCCGGCCGGCTACGGCGCCGCTCTGGCCACGGCGTTGGGGCTGGAGCAGGAGCAGCTGCTGGCCGCACTGCCGGGGACGGCCGGCATGACCACCGGCCGGCTGGTGGAACCGGCGGAGGTGGCGGCGCTGGTCGTCCACCTGGCCTCGCCGCTCGCGGGGAGCGTCACGGGGGCGGACTTCCTGATCGACGGCGGTTCGGTGAAGACGGTCTGAGGCGGGGTGGGGAAGGGTGGGCAAGGGTGAGGAAGCCGGGTCGTCCGCGTGATCCAGCGATGGGCCGGGACCGGGACGGACGGTCGAGTCGACGGGCCTGTCCCACGGTGACCGTCCCGACCTGCCGGACGTGCCGACGAGCGCCGACTTCCTCACCGGCTCCACCGACGCGGGTCGGCCCGGCCGGAACGCGGCTCAGGTGGTGCTGTCCGAGGTCGTTTCGGCCTTGCTGGAGAGGATCTCGCGGGCCTGTTCCGCGGCGCGGGTGATGCTCTCGCTGACGAAGTCGAGGAACCGGGCGATGTTCTCGAGGCGGACGGCGGCCGGGGTCTGGGGGCCGAGGATGCCGACGCCCTGCCGTGTGATGTCGACGAGCTGGGCGGTGGAGCGGGCGCTGGCCATCATCGAGCGGTACCAGATGTCGTCGTCGACGATGTAGCGCTCGCGGCGGCGTTCGTCGCGCTCCCGGCGGATGAGGCCCTGGTCGTCGAGGAACGCGACGGCCTTGGAGATGGACGCCGGGCTGACCTGGAGGTGCTGGACGAGTTCGGACGCGGTGAGGCTGCCGGTGTCGGTGAGGGTGAGGCTGGCCAGCACCCGGGCCGTCATGTTGGGCATGCCCGAGGCGATGAGGACGGTGGTGAAGACCTCCTCGTATTCGCGCACGGCTTCGGGGTCGCGTCCGTGGGGCTGCGGGGGTGTCTGCGGCCCGTGGGGCGCGGTCTGCCGGCGCCGGTGGGTGCGGCGTTCGGTGGCGCGGTGGGCCAGGTCGGCGCGGTAGGCGGTGGGGCCGCCGTTGCGCATGACCTCGCGCGTGACCGTCGAGGTGGGGCGGTCGAGGCGTCGGGCGATCTCCGCGTAGGCGAGGCCGTCGGCCAGCCCCAGGGCGATCTGCTGGCGTTCCTGCTGGGTGAGCCTGCCTCCCGGCATCGCGGTCTCCTTCGTGGTCCGTGGGGGTCTCCGGACCCCACAGTAGCGTTCACTTCCAGTCCAATGCAACGCAATCGGTGTCTGTCATTGCGTTAGATTCAGGACCGTTGCAACGATATTAGGCCTCTCACCTGCGCCTATGGTGTTTGCGTGCAACGAGCCTGTTGCAGGCTTTGCGAACGCAACGTAGCTTTTCCCTCGTTAGAAACAACGAGTGCAGGAGAGCACACCATGCAGAAGTTCGCCACCACCGCCCCGATCGCCGCCGTC
>NZ_JBVINN010000094.1:0-2852 GCF_055579305.1 Kitasatospora sp. NPDC032757
GACTGGCCGCAGACCGATCCGGAGATCGTGCTGGACGTCCGGCACCCGGCGTACGTGATCTACACCTCGGGCTCGACCGGCCGCCCCAAGGGCGTGGCGGTGAGCCACACCGGCGTGTCGGGCCTGGTGGCGGCGCAGGTCGAGCGGCTCGGTGTGGCACCCGGCAGCCGGGTGCTCCAGTTCGCCTCGCCCAGCTTCGACGCGTCCTTCTGGGACCTGTGCAGTGCCCTGCTGACCGGTGCCGCCCTCGTCCTGGCCCCGGCCGAGGCCCCGCTGGAGGCCCTGACGGACCGCCGGCTCGACGTCACCCATGTGACGCTGCCGCCCTCGGCCCTGGCCGCGCTGGACGGCGCCGAGCTCACGGCCACCACGCTGGTGGTGGCGGGTGAGGCGTGCCCGCCGGAGCTGGTGGCCCGGTGGGCGCCCGGACGCCGGATGGTCAACGCGTACGGTCCGACGGAGACGACCGTGTGCGCGACGATGAGCGACCCGCTGTCGCCGTCGGCCGGTGTGCCGCCGATCGGCCGACCGGTCGCGGGCTTCCGGGCGTACGTGCTGGACGAGTGGCTGCGGCCGGTGCCGCCGGGCGTGGCGGGGGAGCTGTACGTCGCGGGGCCGGGTCTGGCGCGCGGCTACCTGAACCGGCCCGGTCTGACGGCCGGACGGTTCGTCGCCTGTCCGTTCGGCGCGGACGGGGAGCGCATGTACCGCACCGGTGACCTGGTGCGCCGGCGTGTTGGGGGCAGTCAGCTGGAGTACGTCGGCCGCGCCGACCAGCAGGTCAAGGTGCGCGGGTTCCGGGTCGAGCCCGGCGAGGTCGAGTCGGCCCTGGCCGAGCACCCGGCCGTCGCCCGGGCCGCCGTCCTCGCCCTGGACGAGAGGCTCATCGGCTACGTGGCCGTGCGTCCCGAGGCGGCGGTTCGCCCTGCCGAGCTGGCGGCGCACCTGCGCGAGCGCCTGCCGGACTACCTGGTGCCGGCCGTCTTCGTGGTGCTGGACGCGCTGCCGGTGACCCCGAACGGGAAGCTGGACCGGGCGGCACTGCCCGCGCCCGAGTCGGTGACCACGGAGGCGGGCCGGGCACCGCGCACGCCGCAGGAGCAGATCCTGTGCGGGCTGTTCGCGGAGGTGCTCGGGCTGGCGAGGGTCGGGGTCGACGACGACTTCTTCGAGCTGGGCGGGCACTCGCTGCTCGCCACCCGGCTGGCCGCGCGGGTGCGGTCGGTGCTCGGTGTGGAACTGGGGCTGCGCGCGCTCTTCCAGGCGCCCACCGTGGCGGGCCTGGCCGCGGCGCTGAGCGAGGCGGGCCGCGCCCGCCCGGCGCTGACCGCGCACGAGCGGCCCGAGGCTGTGCCGCTCTCCTTCGCCCAGCGCCGGCTCTGGTTCCTGCACCGCATGGACGGCGCCACCGCGACCTACCACATTCCGCTGGCGCTCCGACTGACCGGGACGCTCGACCGGGCGGCACTGGACGAGGCACTGGCCGACGTGGTGGCCCGGCACGAGAGCCTGCGGACGGTCTTCCCGGAGGTCGACGGCGTACCGTGCCAGCTTGTCCTGCCCCCCGGTGCGGCCCGGCCCCGGGCGCGGCTGACCGAGGTGTCGGAGGCCGAGCTGACGGAGCGGCTCACCGAGTCCGCCCGGCAGCCCTTCGACCTGGCGGCGGAACCCCCGTTGCGGGCCGAGCTGTTCGCGGTCGCGCCGGAGGAGCACGTGCTGCTGCTGGTGATGCACCACATCGCCGGTGACGGCTGGTCCACCGGGCCGCTGGCCCGCGACCTGGCCGAGGCGTACGCCGCCCGGTGCGAGGGCCGCTCGCCGGGCTGGTCGCTCCTGCCGGTGCAGTACACCGACTACACGCTGTGGCAGCGCGACCTGCTCGGTGACGCATCCGACCCGGAGAGCCGGTTCGCCGAACAGCTCGACTACTGGAAGCGCCAGTTGGCCGGCATGCCGGAGCTGCTCCCGCTGCCCGTCGACCGGCCGCGGCCGGCCGTCGCGGGCTGGCGAGGGGACCACGTCGGCCTGCAGCTGAGCCCCGAACTGCACGCGGCGCTGGCGGAGTTGGCGCGGCGTACCGGCACCAGTCTGTTCATGGTGCTGCAGGCGGGCCTTGCCGCGTTGTACACGCGGTTGGGTGCGGGGACGGACGTTCCGATCGGGAGTCCGATCGCGGGGCGTACGGACGAGGCGCTGGACGAGCTGGTCGGGTTCTTCGTCAACACGTTGGTGCTGCGGACGGACACCAGCGGTGATCCGTCGTTCGTGGAGCTGCTGGGGCGGGTGCGGGAGACGGCGCTGGAGGCGTTCGCGCACCAGGACGTGCCGTTCGAGCATCTGGTGGAGGTGTTGAACCCGTCCCGGTCGCTGTCGCACCACCCGCTGTTCCAGACCATCCTGGCCGTGCAGAACGCGCCGATGGGCCGGTTCGCGTTGCCCGGTCTGGACGTGGCCACCTTCGCGGTGGCCACCGGCACCGCCAAGTTCGACCTCGGCATCAGCCTCGCCGAGCAGTTCGGTCCGGACGGCAGCCCGGCCGGGATCGTCGGCATGGTGGAGTACGCCACCGACCTGTTCGACCGGTCGACGGTCGCCGCCCTCGCCCGGCGGTGGACGCTCCTGCTGGAGACGGTCACCGCCGATCCGGAGCAGCCGATCGGACGGATCGACCTCCTCGACGCGGACGAGCGCCACCGGCTGCTGGAGCGGGGCAACGCGACAGCCCGTGAGGTGGGCGCCGTCCCGGTGCCGCAGGCCTTCGCGGTGCAGGTGGCGGCGACGCCGGATGCGGTGGCGGTGGTGTGCGGCGGCGTGGAGTTGACGTATCGGGAGTTGGACGGTCGGGCGAACCG
>NZ_JBVINN010000095.1:0-2848 GCF_055579305.1 Kitasatospora sp. NPDC032757
AACGCCTCGAAGAACCTCGTCTTCAGCGCCTCAAAATCCATGATCCCCGCAACCCCTGAACTCCAGGGTGTTGCGGGGATCAGTAGAACCCACGCCTCCGGCGGGGGCCTTCTCGTTGTCGGTGTGCGTGGTCGTCCCAGGACGGTGGCCCCGGGCGTGGTGCCCGGGGCCGGTGGGCGACGGTCGGTCCGTCGGTTCGTCAGTCGGTCTTGATGCTCGCCAGGATGTCGAGCTTGGACGCCCGGCGGGCCGGCCAGATCGCCGCCACCAGGCCGACCACGCCGGCCAGGGCGAGGAAGAGCAGCAGCTGGCCGAAGGGCAGGACGGTGGTCAGGCCCGCCATGCTGGACTTCAGGGTGCCGTTGATCGCCCAGGCCATGAAGCAGCCGAGCAGCAGGCCGATGCCGGCGCCGAAGACCGAGATCACGACGGACTCCAGCCGGACCATCCGCTTGATGCCGCCGCGGTCCAGGCCGATCGCCCGGAGCATCCCGATCTCGCGCTTGCGCTCGAAGACCGACATGGCCAGCGTGTTGATCACCCCGAGGATCGCGACGATCACGGACATCGCGAGCAGCCCGTACATCATGTTCAGCGCGAAGGTGATGATCTGGCTGAAGTCGTCGCGGACGTCCTGCTTGGACTTGACCTCGATCACCGGGTTGGCGCCGGTGGCGTCCTTGAGCGCCTGCTTCAGCTTGTCGGTGGCGCCGTCGGCGCCCTTGACCAGGACGTCGCTGAGGTAGGGCTCGGGCTCGTGCTTGACGATCTCGCTGTTGGCCAGCAGGACCGGGCCGAGCATGCCGCCCGCCTTGTAGACGCCGCCGACGGTGACCTGGCCGGTGGACTCGTCGGGGTAGGTGACCGTCATGGTCGAACCGGCGGTGACGCCGTTCTTCTTGGCGACGTCCTCGTCGACCATGATCTTGCCCTGGCCCAGTGCGGTGGCGGAGCCGCTGGTCACGTCCACCGAGACGAGCTTGTCGAAGGTGTTCTGGTCCAGGCCGGTGATGGCCCGGGTGCTGCCGTTCAGCTCCCAGTACACGGTGGTCATCGCCGAGGCGGCCGTCACCCCGGGGGTCTTGGCGATCTCGGCCGGGACCTTCTCGGAGAGGCTCATGCCGTTCGCGGCCGAGACCACGTAGTCGGCCTTCATCGTGCTGGTGACGGCCTTGTCGATCGCACCGCCGATCGAGGCGCCGAGCACCGTCAGGCCGCTGACCAGGGTCAGGCCGATGGTCAGCGCGGCCGCGGTGGCGGCGGTGCGGCGCGGGTTGCGCACGGCGTTCTGCCGGGCGAGCTTGCCGGGCGTGCCGAACAGCTTGCCGAGCACCGGGCCGACCAGGGCGATCACCGGACGGGAGAGCAGCGGCAGCAGGATGAAGATGCCGATCAGGGCCAGCAGGGCGCCGAACGCGACCGGCACCCGGCCGCCGCTGTCGCCGGTGGAGGCGCCGTAGGCGATCAGCGCGCCGCCGCCGGCGGCCAGCACCGAGCCGATGGTGTTGCGCACCACCAGGCTCTTCTGGCTGCTCGGCTGGTCGCCGCTGCTCATCGCGGCCACCGGGGCGATCCGGGAGGCGCGCATGGCGGGCAGCAGGGCGGAGAGGACCGTCACCAGGATGCCGACCACCAGGGTGACCGCCACGGTCATCGGCTTGATCACCAGCGAGCCGGTGGGCATGCCGTCGTCCAGCGAGTGGATCAGGGACTGCAGTCCGGCGCCGATCCCGATGCCGGCCACCAGACCGGCGACGGCCGAGATGGTGCCGATGGCCAGCGCCTCGATCAGCACCGACCGGGTGACCTGCTTGCGGCTGGCACCGATCGCCCGCAGCAGGGCGAGCTCCTTGGTGCGCTGGGCGACCAGCATGGTGAAGGTGTTGGCGATGATGAAGATGCCGACGAAGAGCGAGATCCCGGCGAAGGCGAGCAGCATGGTGCGCATGCTCGACGTGCCGCTCTCGATCATCTTCTGCTCGTCGTCCTTGAGCTCCGTGCCGGTCTCGGAGTGGATCTGCTGGCCGGCCGGGAGCTTTGCCCCGGCCTCGGCGAGCAGGGCGCTCTCGGTGGTGCCGGGCTTGGCGGTGAGCACGATGCTGCTGTAGCGGCCCGGCTCCAGCAGCAGCTGCTGGGCGGTGGCGCGGTCGAACAGGGTGAGCGTGCCGCCGGAGTTCACCACCGGGTCGTCGGTGGTGAAGATGCCGGTGAGCTTCGCCTCCAGCACCGGGCCGTTGGAGGCCAGCCGGACGGTGTCGCCGACCTTGTAGCCGGCCTTGTCGGCGGTCTTGCGGTCGAGCGCGATCTCCTGGGCGCTCTTCGGGCCCTGGCCCTCGGCCATCGGGTAGCGGGTGTCCTTGCCGTCCGGCCCGGGCGCGAAGTTGGCGCCCTTGGCGGCCCAGGCCTGGCCGACCAGGTTGCCGCTCTTGTCGGCCACGCCGGTGAAGCCGCTGACCACGCCGCGGGCGTGGGCGGCGCCGGGGAGCGCGCCGAGCTGCTGGACGGTGGCGTCGGTCAGGGTGGCCGCGCTCTTCTCGCTCTTCTCGCGGGCGGAGGCGCCGGAGCCGGCCGCCCGGTCGACGATCTGGACCGACACGTCGGAGTAGCTCTTGGAGTTGCTGTCCCGCATGGCCTTGCCGAACGTGTCGGAGAAGACCATGGTGCCGGCGACGAAGGCGGTGCCCAGCATGACGGCCAGTGCCGTCATCAGCAGTCGGCCCTTGTGGGCCAGCACGTTGCGCAGTGCGGTGCGATACATGGGGTGTCCTGGGGTCTGCGGAGGGGCGGGGTGCTGGCGGTGGGGCGTCAGCTGGTGCGGCCCTTGGCGTCGAAGCGGCGCATGCGGTCC
>NZ_JBVINN010000096.1:0-2656 GCF_055579305.1 Kitasatospora sp. NPDC032757
CCGGCATCGTCCACCACGGCGTCGTCGAGACCGAGAACGCCCCGGACGGCACCCCCTGCATCCGGCTCTACACGACCGTCTTCAAAGCCATGCCGGTCACCGTCGACCACACCACCGGCCTGGCGACCTCCGACTTCAAGGACGTCCACCAGTACCCGGACGGCACGATCCACATCTCCTCCGGACCCACCTCCCACGAACTCTTCTGGATCGGCGCCGGCCGCCCCCTGCGCGCCATCAGATGGGCCGAGAAATACGCCGCCCAGGACCCCGACAACGCCAGCCCGCTCATCCGCTCCTACCTCGTCCCCCTCACCACCTACCAGGAGATCTTCCGCACCACCGTCCACGAAGAGGACCGCAACGCCGAGATCATCGATATCGGCCTCCCCGCCGACCGACTCACCCTGAACAACCTCAACCAGGCCTACAAGGCCAAGATCACCGAAGCCACGACGAAACTCACCGCCCTGGACGCGACCGACAAGGAGCTGAACAACGCCCTCGGACGCGTCCGCTTCAACTCCCACATCGAACACCTCATCGGCACCCGAATGGCACCCGCCCCGCCCACCAACTCCCTCACCACACGCCCGATCAACGTCGACCACCGCGGCGAGGAGAACCAGTTCGGCATCGGCGGCGACCAACTCCGCCGACTCGAACGCAGCGCCGTGCCGGACTCACTGACCACCTACTACACCCACGAAGACCAGCTCACCACCATCCCCGCCGCCGAGCACGGCACCGTCAAGCACATCGACACCCTGCGCGACAGCATCGGCGCACCGCGCAGCGGACTGCCCAAACTCAGCAACGACCTGCACCCCTGGATCGTCCAGAAGACTGACGGCGGACGGACGACTGCCGAGTTCCGCAACGACGCCGCCGACCTCGCCCGCATCGCCCGCACCCTCCGCGAGCACCTCGTCACCTGGCACCAGTTCAAACAACAACCGAGCGAACGCCGGCCCGACCCGCTCCTCGACCCCGAACACAGCCTCTCCTACGAGACGCGCCTCACCAACCTCAAGACCTTCCTCGCGAACCAAATCACCGCCCACCGCGACCAGGCCGACGGTCCCGGGCACGAACAACAGTCCCCTGCCAAAGCGCTCTTCGACCCGAACATCGGCGCGAACAGCCACGACCGCGGGCCCGTCGACGACTTCATGGAAACCGTCGTCAAGCCCTGGGCCACCCAGGCCGCGATCGCCGAAGTCCTCTCCCGCGGCTACGACGAGAACAAGGCCGACCTCGACGTCCGAGGACCCCAACCCACCACCACCGACTACCACACCCTCCTCCAGAACCTCCCCCAGCACCGGCAACTGCAGACGGACACCGGCAAGCAACTCGACACGCTCTGGCACGACGGCCGCCACCCCGCCGAAATCGTCACCGAACTCATCGACAACTTCCCCGGGCTGGCCCGCAAATTCGACGAGATCGCCGCCAAGACCGAGTCGTACACGTTCCTCACCCACGCCCAGCTGGTCCTCGGCCAGTACCGCAAACTCACCGCTGACACCACCCCGGGCAACCGCTTCGTGCCGACGGAGACCATCGCCAAGGCGATCCTGTTCCACGACATCCAGAAGCAGAACTCCAAAGACATGTACGACCACAGCGGAGGGAAGAAAGCCAAGAAAGCCAAACCCGCCCCGCACGACCGCGAACCCGAACACATCGGCGCCGTCGACATGATGAAGAGCCTGCGTCACCTCTGGCGCGACACGTCACAACTCGTCGCCGCCGTCCGCATGGTCGACTCCGACCCCTTCGGCTTCTACCTGCGCGAGTTCTTCGACGCACCGAGGTACCTCGACGAAGCCGAGCAGACGTTGGAGCGCGCACGGCAGGCCTTCGCCTACATCGCCGACACCGCACTCCTCGTCATGGACCGACGGCCGCGCGAGACTCCCGAGCTGACCGACGAACAGGCCCTCAACGTCCAACGCCTCTTCCATGAGTTCCACCAGTACTACCAAGCCGACTACTCCTCCTACACCTCCGCCACCAGCTACCGCCCCGACCCCGCCCACCCCCACGAGATCCCCGGCAAGAAGAGCTTCGACCAGCACTTCCCCCTCGTCACCACAACAGCCGACAACGGCACCACCCGCAACGAACTGATCACCGCCGGCGACGCCCACACCCGCCGCTTCGTCTACGGCGAGGCCAAGGAAAGACGCTTCCAAACCCTGGCCAGCCTCTTCACGACCACGGAAACCATCAAGGCCACCTACACCGACATCGTCCAGCAACGCACCGAGAACGAAGAGCGCAATCTCCAGGACACCTATGTCCATCCCGGCAAGGCCAAGGCGAGGTCCACCGACGAGCGACGGGACACCGACAGCACCGTGCCGTCCGACTCCGACCCGTTCGACGGCACGGACCTGGGATTCGGGGTCTTCGACTCACACCACACGGACCCGCTCGACTGGGCGGGCCCCGACCTGTTCGACCTGTCCCATGCCGAGCCGTCGTCCGACCACCCACCCCTCGGCACCGGCCTGCCGCAGGCCCGTCCGTTGTCGGAGTTCGGGAGCGGGCAGCCGGGTGTGTGGGTCCGGGATCCCTCGGTCGACGGGAACGCGCAGTCGCGGATCGAGCAGGCCCTGTCACACCTCCCGGTCGACACCGGCCGGTT
>NZ_JBVINN010000097.1:0-2223 GCF_055579305.1 Kitasatospora sp. NPDC032757
ACCTGGTTGGGGATGGTCTCCCCGGGCAGGAAGTTGAGGTTGGAGGCGTTGGGGGCCGCATCGCCGTGCGGGTACACGGTGAGGTGGCCCTCGGCACCGGGCTCGGTGACCGTGACGTTCAGGGTCGCCGCGGCCAGGTACGGCACGTCGCCGACGTAGACGTCGAGGGTGCCCCAGGCCGGAACGGTGCCCGCCGGACGGTCGCCGTTCTCGCGGTGGGTGTCCTCGCGGGTGTCCATGAACCGCACCGGCCCCGCGGAGTAGTAGGTCAGCCGGCCCTCGGCTGCGTAGTAGCCGGCCAGGTCGGCGATCACGTGCACCGTGCCGCCGGAGGCGTTGAAGAAGGACACCTTGCCGTCCTTCACCGGAACCGTCACCAGGTTCGCGATCGTCCGGCCGGCGGGCCAGTTGAGGTTCGACGCGTTGGGCGCCTTGCCGCCGTGCGGGTAGACCGTGAGGTGGCCGGCCTGCGTCGGCTCGGTGACCGTGACGTTCATCGTCACGGCCGTCACGCCCGTGGCCGGCACTCCGGCCACACCCGCGACCTGAAGATCGACCGTCCCCCAGGCCGGAACCGCCTGCGCACTCGGTACGCCGACCGGCTCCCGGGTGTCCAGCAGCCGCGCCGGACCCTGCGGGTGGAAGAGATCGCCCTTGGCGCTGTAGTAGCCCGCCAGGTCGGCGATCACGTGCACCGTGCCGCCGGAGGCGTTGAAGAAGGACACCTTGCCGTCCTTCACCGGGACCGTTACCAGGTTCGGAATCGTCCGGCCGGCAGCCCAGTTGAGGTTCGAGGCGTTCGGCGCGACGTCACCGTGCGGGTAGACCGTGAGGTGGCCGGCCTGCGTCGGCTCGGTGACCGTGACGTTCATCGTCACGGCCGTCACGCCCGTGGCCGGCACTCCGGCCACACCCGCGACCTGAAGATCGACCGTCCCCCAGGCCGGAACCGCCTGCGCACTCGGTACGCCGACCGGCTCCCGGGTGTCCAGCAGCCGCGCCGGACCGGCCGGTGTGAACAGGCTGCCGAAGGTCAGGGACTCGTAGGCGCCCCGGTCGCGGATGCCGCTGCCGGTGCCCGTGTTGGGCACGGTCGGGTCGTCGGCGGGCGCCTTGCCCCAGTAGTCGGTCTTCAGCATGCCCGGCGCGTTCTCGTCGGCCGAGTCGACCAGATGGTCGAGCGGCGCGTCCGGGCCCTTGTGGACCCAGGTCGACGCGACGAAGTCGTGCGCGCCCTGACCGCTCGCCGCCGTGAACTCCGGCTGGGCGGCGTACGTGGCGCCGGCCCAGCTGTAGGCGGCGGCGCCGCTGATCGGGTCGACGACGTTGTAGTCCACCTTGGTGCCGGCGGTGGCGCCCGCGGCGACGCTGATGCCGGCCGCCCGTGCGATGTTCTCCCCGCACGGCGTCGTGCCGGCCTGCGCGGTGTTCACCGCGTTGTTCTCCACGACGGCACCGCCCGAGGCGCCGTCGAGCGTGATGCCCGCGAAGCACTCCGTGCGGACGTTGTTGCTCACCACGACGGTGTCGGGGGCGCCGTCGACCAGGATCCCGGGTCCGTCCGGGCTGCCGCCGGTGTCGATGATGTTCGTGCTCAGCACGGTCCCGGTGGAACCGCCGTCGACCCGGAAGGCCGGGCCGCGCAGATTGTGGAGGAAGCCGCCGGCGAAGGTGACCTGGCCGGAGCCGTTGGTGATGTGTGCACCGCTGCCGCCGGAGCCCCAGACGCCCGTGAAGGACACGTCGTGGCCGCCGTCGACCACCACGACCGGCTTCTGGTACGAGCCGAGGGCCAGGTTCTCGAACCTGATGTGGTCGGCGCCCCGGACCACGACGGCGCTGTCCGGGTAGTTCGGTGCGCCGCCGGTGATGTTGGCGTTGCCGTGCTGCTTGTCCGGGCCGCGGAAGGTGATCGGCGCCGCCGCCGTTCCCGAGCGCGTCACGGTCACCGCGGTGTCGACGTAGCTGCCCGCGGCGATCTCCACTGTCTGCCCCGGCTGGACGACGGCGGCGGCCGCGGACACGTGGCAGAACGGGGCGTTACGGGTGCCGGCGCCGGCGCCGCTGTCCGAGCAGTGGGCCTCGGCCGCGTTGTTGACGTAGAGCGTGGTGACCGCTGCTGCCGCGCCGCTCGTACCGACGGCCGGCAGGCCGACCGTGCCGAGCAGCGTGGCCCCGACGGCCAGGGCTGTGCGAAGTCTGGAAATGGGATGCCCCCCTGGG
>NZ_JBVINN010000098.1:0-2114 GCF_055579305.1 Kitasatospora sp. NPDC032757
CACCGGGGCATGGTGCCTGTTCCACCGGGCCCGGTCTACCTGCCAGCGGCCAGCAGAAGCCGACCTGCCGACCCGAGATGCTGTCCGCCCACAGGCCGAGATCAAGATCTACGGCTGGTACTAGGTTCACCATGAGATCGGGTACAGGTTTCATGGCACCGTCCTCCTGCGGTGCCCTAGCGTCGTGCCATGACGATTCCAGCTGGACTGAGACGCACGGTCCTCCGGGCGCAGCGGGACACCGGCTTTCTCGCCGCTGGTGTGCTGCCGCACCTGGCGCTGGTGCCCGTGTGGGCCTGGGCGGCGGCGACTACCGCCAGGACGGGGAACTGGCTCCTTACGGTTTCGACGTCGGCCGTCCTGGTCCTGCTCGGCACCCCGGTGCTGACGGGCGTTCAGCGGGCTCGCTGCCGGGTGCTCATCGGTGTGGACGTCCCCCGGCTCACCCCCACCGCGCCGGATCAATGGACGTGGGCCTCGACCGCCCGGTGGCTCGCGGCGACGCGGCCTTGGCGCAAGATCGGCTACCACCTCCTGCTGGGCCCGCTGCTCGCGCTGCTGGAGCTGCTGGTGCTCGCGGTGGCAGCGGCGTGCCTGGCGGGCGTCATCGCCTACGCCTGGTCATGGGCGCTGCCAACCGGAATCCGCCAGGACTGGTTCGGCTACCTGACCCAGCTGCCGGCTTACACAGCGGCTGGGCTCCTCCTCCTGTGCGCCCTGCCCTGGACCGTGCGGGCAGTGGCCCGGGCCGAGGCGCGGCTGGCGTTGGGCCTGCTCGGGCCCAGCCGGGCGCAGCGGCTCCAGGAGCGGGTCGATCAGCTGGCCGTGAGCCGGACCGACTTGATCGAGGCCGTCGACGCGGAGCGCCGCCGGATCGAGCGCGACCTGCACGACGGCACCCAGCAGCGGTTGGTGTCTCTCGCGGTCAACCTGGGTCTGGCCCTTGCCACCCGCCCGGACCTGCCGAGTGATGACCGCGAGGTGATCGCGAGAGCGCACCTGGAGGCGAAGGAGGCGATCGCCGAACTCAATGATCTGGTGCGGGGGCTGCACCCGGCCGTGCTCGAAGACCGAGGTCTGGACGCGGCGTTGTCCGGGCTGGCTGCCCGCACGCCCCTGCCGGTGCGGCTGCGGGTCGATCTGGAGGAGCGGGTGGCGCCCAGCGTGGAGTCGGTCGCGTACTTCGTGATCTCGGAGGCGCTGACCAATGCAACGAAGCACGCCAACGCGATGTATGCAGATGTGATGGTCCGTCAGGTCGGTGAGGTGCTGCGAGTGCGCGTTACCGACGACGGGCTGGGCGGTGCCGACGCCGCCGCCGGCACGGGGCTGACCGGGCTGGCCAAGCGGGTCGGCTCCCTCGACGGGGCCTTCCACGTCAGCAGCCCCGTTGGCGGGCCCACCACCATCACCGCGGAGCTGCCGTGCGCGCGGTGATCGCCGAGGATTCGGTGTTGTTGCGGGTCGGCCTGATCAAGGTGCTGGAGATGGGCGGGTTCCAGGTCGCCGCGGAAGCCGGCGACGCGGAGGGGCTGTTGGCGGCGGTGGCGGAGCACCGGCCCGAACTTGCCTTGATCGACGTCCGGATGCCGCCCGGCTTCACCGACGAGGGGGTGCGGGCGGCGATGGAGATCCGTCGGCGCTGGCCGGGGACACCGGTGGTGCTGCTTTCGCAGTACGTGGAGGAGCGGTACGCGGCCGACCTGCTGTCTGCGAACACCAGCGGTGTGGGCTACCTGCTCAAGCAGCGGGTTGCCGATGTCGCCGACTTCGTGGCGGCGGTCCGGCGGGTGGCGGACGGGGGCACGGCCCTGGACCCGCAGGTCGTCGCCCAGTTGCTGCTGCTGCGGCGCGACAGCGACCCGCTCGCGCGGCTGACCCCCCGCGAACGGGAGGTGCTCGGCCTGATGGCCGAGGGGCGCTCCAATGCCGGCATCGCGCAGGCGCTGGTGGTCAGCGAGAGCGCCGTGGCGAAGCACATCAACAACATCTTCGCCAAGCTTGACCTGCCCGTGGTCGACGCGGACCACCGCCGCGTCCTGGCCGTGCTGCGGTTCCTCGGAGCGTCCCGGGCCTGACCTTCCCATCCGTGATCACGATCTACGGCTGGAGTA
>NZ_JBVINN010000099.1:0-1969 GCF_055579305.1 Kitasatospora sp. NPDC032757
ATCCGGCACAAGATCAACAGGCACCCGGACAGCCTGCCGACCAAGATCGCCAGGCGCAAGAGTGCAGTTCAACTCATTCTGAAACGATCAGTAAGAGAAGGGTGTGCTCCCGTTCGAATTGCCCATCGAAGTGACGTTGGCCCAGCCGATCACGCGGCTGCCGGCCACCGCAAAGGGGTACGGCATTGATGTGAAACTGGACGGCTGGCGGGCAGTCCTCCTGACCGGCCCGGACGCCCGCGTCTACAGCCGTCACGGCGCCGACCTCACCCGTGCCTTTGCCGACATAGCCCAGGCGGCCCACGCAGTGCCCGAGTGCGTCCTGGACGGCGAGCTCATCGCCGTTCGCCTTCCGGCGACCTCTCCTTCCATCTCCTTCAGAGCCGAGCAGGCAAAGGCCCCCAAGCCACGGACCGGTTCACCGTCCAGTTCGCCGGCTTCGACGCGCTGGCAGCCGCCGATACGGATCTGCGGTCGCTGCCTTTTCGGATCCGACGTGCACGCCTCCTGGAGCTCCTGGACGGCTCGCCACGCACCATCCAGGCGGTGCCCGCAACCGAGGACCTCGAGGAAGCCCGGCGCTGGTTCGGCGCACTGGGCGGAGGCGTGGAAGGCTGCGTCCTCAAGCCCCTGACCGGCCGCTATTCGGCAGGTCGCAGGTCGGGGTGGCTGAACTACCGCACTCGGCACACCGTCGACGCCGTCATCGTCGGCATCGTTCCCAGCCGGATCCCCGCGACCCAGGCCGCCGTCCTGGCCCAGCCCAACGCGCGAGGTCATCTTCGGCCGGTTGGAATCAGCCTCCCGCTCGGCCAGGACCTCCGGGCAGAGCCCGCCCCCGTGCTGCGCTCGGCCGGCGGGGAGCTGGTGACGCTGCCTGGTACGGTCGGCGGCCTCCCGGGGAGTCCGCCCGTGGTCTATCAGCCTGTCCATCCGGATGTGGTGGTGGAGATCGAGGTGGATCAGGCGAAGATCGAATTCGGCCGGTACAGACACCGGCCGCGTGTGCTCAGGCGCAGAGACGATCTTGATCCGGGGGAGTGTGACGCGTCCGCTCGCACCCATCGAAGGTCAGGGTCCGGAGCAGCTGGCTTGAGAGGCGCTGCTCCGGACTGGCAACGCGCCGGCTGCCCCAGCTACGGACGATCTCCTACCGGGCCGCCTTGCAGGCTTCTCGGCGCGGCGGGGAGCAAGCCGCTGACTGCTGCTCGAGTGGGATCGAGTCCGCGGCGAATCAGATCGGTCCAGTCGGTGGCTGGCCACCACGGTTTCTCTGCCAGGTGTGCGGTCCAGTCCAGCCACGACGCCCACGTGCGGATGCGTTCCACGGCGATCGTGTACGCGAACCGCGGCGCCGCGCCGCATTGGAAGTGGCGTACACCCCAGCGTGCGGGGACGCTCCCGGGAGAGGTCTGGAACACTGCCAGCGGGTCAGCACCCGCCTTACGTCGCCAGCTCTTCATGGCGCGGTCGGCGGCCGCCGTGTCCACCTCCAGGGCGCCACCGCCATCCGGCACCGGCATCAGGCAGTGGTCACACACTGCCGTCAGGTCCTGGGCCACGCCGCGCACTCCCTGCTGTCCACGAGTCGTACCCGGCCAACGACTGAATCGGCGGTCCGGGCACGGTTCAGCGCCGGGGCCTTTCGCCGGTGAGGACCCCTGTGCCAATCCGGGTGGCCCGAGGCGTTGGGCAGCTGATAGCGGACGGCATCCGCAGCGCGGCCGAGGCGTCCCATCGGCTCAGCTTCGACTGGCCCGATGACCGGCTGCGCCGCATCGAAGCCGTCGCCGACCGGGCCCGCGCCCGGTTCGGGCCGGACAGCATCGGCCCCACCTCCCTGCACGGTGCGGCGCTCCCACCGGCTCCGTCGAGCGCCGCGGTCTGCGCCGTCGGCGTAGTAGCGGGCGCGGTCGCGGCAGACGACCTCGACGCCAGGGTGTTCGGTAAGCCAGTCGGCCAGGGCGTC
>NZ_JBVINN010000101.1:0-1638 GCF_055579305.1 Kitasatospora sp. NPDC032757
ACGGCGCTGCTACATCGGCGGGTTGCCGTGCTTGCGGCTGGGCAGATCGGCGTGCTTGGTGCGGAGCATGGCGAGCGAGGTGGCGAGGACCTGGCGGGTCTCGGCGGGGTCGATGACGTCGTCGACGAGGCCGCGTTCGGCCGCGTAGTACGGGTGCATCAGTTCGCTCTTGTATTCCTTGATCTTCTGGGCGCGCATGGCCTCGGGGTCCTCGGCGGCGTTGATGTCGCGTCGGAAGATCACGTTGGCGGCGCCTTCGGCGCCCATGACGGCGATCTCGTTGGTGGGCCAGGCGAAGGAGAGGTCGGCGCCGATGGAGCGGGAGTCCATGACGATGTAGGCGCCGCCGTAGGCCTTGCGCAGGATGAGCTGGATGCGGGGCACGGTGGCGTTGCAGTAGGCGTAGAGGAGCTTGGCGCCGTGGCGGATGATGCCGTCGTGTTCCTGGTCGACGCCGGGCAGGAAGCCGGGGACGTCGAGCATGGTGACCAGCGGGATGTTGAAGGCGTCGCACATCTGGACGAAGCGGGCGGCCTTCTCGCTGGCGTTGATGTCCAGGACGCCGGCCAGCGACTGGGGCTGGTTGGCGATGATGCCGGTGACGTGGCCGTCGATGCGGGCGAGGACGCAGAGCACGTTGGTGGCCCAGCGCTCGTGGACCTCCAGGTACTCGCCGTGGTCGACGATCTCCTCGATGACCTTGCGCATGTCGTAGGGGCGGTTGCCGTCGGCGGGCACCAGGTCGAGGAGGGAGTCGTTGCGGCGCTCGACGGGGTCGTCGTTGACGACGGTGGGCGGCATCTCGCGGTTGTTCTGGGGCAGCAGCGACAGGAGGTAGCGGACCTCCTCGATGCAGGACTGCTCGTCGTCGTAGGCGAAGTGGGAGACGCCGGAGACCCCGGAGTGGACGTCGGCGCCGCCGAGCCCGTTCTGGGTGATCTTCTCGCCGGTGACGGCCTGGACGACGTCGGGGCCGGTGATGAACATCTGCGAGGTCTCGCGGACCATGAAGATGAAGTCGGTCAGCGCGGGGGAGTAGGCGGCGCCGCCGGCGCAGGGGCCGAGCATCACGGAGATCTGCGGGATGACGCCGGAGGCGCGGGTGTTGCGCTGGAAGATGCCGCCGTAGCCGGCGAGCGCGGTCACGCCCTCCTGGATGCGGGCGCCGGCGCCGTCGTTCAGCGACACCAGCGGCGCGCCCGCGGCGATGGCCATGTCCATGATCTTGTGGATCTTCTGCGCGTGGGCCTCGCCCAGTGCGCCGCCGAAGATCCGGAAGTCGTGCGCGTAGGTGAACACGGTGCGCCCGTGCACGGTGCCCCAGCCGACGATCACGCCGTCGGTGTGGGGCTTCTTCGCCTCCAGGCCGAAGCCGGTGGCGCGGTGCCGGCGCAGCGGCTCCACCTCGCGGAACGAGCCCTCGTCGAGCAGCAGGTCGATGCGCTCGCGGGCGGTCAGCTTGCCCTTGGCGTGCTGGGCCTCGGTGGCCTTCTCGCTGGGGCCGCGGCGGACCTGTTCGCGCAGTTCGTGCAGCTCGGCGACCCGCCCGTGGGCGTCGGCCGGGACCTCGGGGATCTCGTCGCCGACCGGCGCCTCATGCACAACCGTCATCTCGAACCACTCCAAGGGTGAGGGAAC
>NZ_JBVINN010000102.1:0-1501 GCF_055579305.1 Kitasatospora sp. NPDC032757
AGTAGGTGAGCGATGGGGTGACGCAGGAAGGTAGTCCAGCCCGGGCGGTGGTTGTCCCGGGGTAAGGGTGTAGGCCGAGTGATAGGCAAATCCGTCACTCATTAAGGCTGAGACCTGATGCCGAGCCGATTGTGGTGAAGTGGATGATCCTATGCTGTCGAGAAAAGCCTCTAGCGAGTTTCATGGCGGCCCGTACCCCAAACCGACTCAGGTGGTCAGGTAGAGAATACCGAGGCGTTCGGGTGAACTATGGTTAAGGAACTCGGCAAAATGCCCCCGTAACTTCGGGAGAAGGGGGGCCATTCCTGGTGACGGCACTTGCTGCCAGAGCTGGGGGTGGCCGCAGAGACCAGCGAGAAGCGACTGTTTACTAAAAACACAGGTCCGTGCGAAGCCGTAAGGCGATGTATACGGACTGACGCCTGCCCGGTGCTGGAACGTTAAGGGGACCGGTTAGCTTGGATTCGTCCAGGCGAAGCTGAGAACTTAAGCGCCAGTAAACGGCGGTGGTAACTATAACCATCCTAAGGTAGCGAAATTCCTTGTCGGGTAAGTTCCGACCTGCACGAATGGCGTAACGACTTCTCGACTGTCTCAACCATAGGCCCGGTGAAATTGCATTACGAGTAAAGATGCTCGTTTCGCGCAGCAGGACGGAAAGACCCCGGGACCTTTACTATAGCTTGATATTGGTGTTCGGTTCGGCTTGTGTAGGATAGGTGGGAGACTTTGAAGCAGCAACGCCAGTTGTTGTGGAGTCGTCGTTGAAATACCACTCTGGTCGTGCTGGATGTCTAACCTGGGTCCGTGATCCGGATCAGGGACAGTGTCTGGTGGGTAGTTTAACTGGGGCGGTTGCCTCCTAAAGGGTAACGGAGGCGCCCAAAGGTTCCCTCAGCCTGGTTGGCAATCAGGTGTTGAGTGTAAGTGCACAAGGGAGCTTGACTGTGAGACTGACGGGTCGAGCAGGTACGAAAGTAGGGACTAGTGATCCGGCGGTGGCTTGTGGAAGCGCCGTCGCTCAACGGATAAAAGGTACCCCGGGGATAACAGGCTGATCTTCCCCAAGAGTCCATATCGACGGGATGGTTTGGCACCTCGATGTCGGCTCGTCGCATCCTGGGGCTGGAGTAGGTCCCAAGGGTTGGGCTGTTCGCCCATTAAAGCGGTACGCGAGCTGGGTTTAGAACGTCGTGAGACAGTTCGGTCCCTATCCGCTGTGCGCGTAGGAGTGTTGAGAAGGGCTGTCCCTAGTACGAGAGGACCGGGACGGACGAACCTCTGGTGTGCCAGTTGTCCTGCCAAGGGCATGGCTGGTTGGCTACGTTCGGGAGGGATAACCGCTGAAAGCATCTAAGCGGGAAGCCTGCTTCGAGATGAGCACTCCCACCTCCTTGAGAGGGTAAGGCTCCCAGTAGACGACTGGGTTGATAGGCCGGATATGGAAGCCCTGTGAGGGGTGGAGTTGACCGGTACTAATAGGCCGAGGGCTTGTCCTCAG
>NZ_JBVINN010000103.1:0-1483 GCF_055579305.1 Kitasatospora sp. NPDC032757
GCTTGGGTTCAAGGGGTCGTCGCAACACCGCTTGGTTTCAGACGGTGAGTAGATCACGTAGACGCTCGGCTGGGGTATCCCAGCCGAGCGTCTTGCGTGGGCGGCCATTGAGCTCCTGGGCGACGTGTTCGAGGTCTTCGGGACCGTGGACGCTCAGGTCGCTGCCTTTCGGGAAGTACTGCCGCAGCAGCCCGTTCGTGTTCTCGTTCGAGCCGCGTTGCCAGGGCGAGGCCGGGTCGCAGAAGTAGACGGGCATGTCGGTGGCCATGCTGAACTGCCTGTGCCGTGCCATCTCGGCGCCCTGGTCCCAGGTGAGAGAACCGCGCAGGTGAGCGGGCAGGGTCTGGACGGTGCGCACGAGCCCGTCGCGGACGGTCTCGGCGTCGTGGGCCCCGCCCGGCAGGTGGACCAGCATGGTGTAGCGGGTGCTTCGCTCGACCAGGGTGGCGATCGCGGAGCGCCCGCCCGCACCGAGGATCAGGTCGCCTTCCCAGTGACCGGGGAGGGCCCGGTCCTCGATGTCGGCGGGGCGGTCGCTGATCATCACCATCGGTTCGACGAACCGGGAAGTGCGTCGCTCGGGGTTCCGGCGTGGCTTGCGGCGGGTCCGCCCGGAGCGGACGGCTGCCTGCACTTCCCGTTTCAGGCCGCCGCGGGCCTGGAAGTACAGCGCCTGGTAGATCGTTTCCACGCTCACCCGCATGTTCTCGTCGCCGGGATGTTCCCTTAGCAGAGCGTGGCAGATCTGTTCCGGTGACCACCGCCTGCGCAGTCCGTCCTGGACGAAGCGGCGCAGTCGTCCCTCGCGCAGCAGCTTGCGGTCCTTGGGCCGGGGCCTGCGCGCTGCCGCCGCCCGGTGGGCCTGGTAGGGCCAGTAGCCCTCGCTGCCCGAGTTCGCGTCGATCTCCCGCTTGACCGTGCTCGCGGGCCGCCCCAGGGCCCGTCCGATCGCCCGCAGCGACTGACCCGCTGCGCGAAGATCGCGGATCTGTTCGCGCTCGGCCAGTGTCAGGAACCGCGGGTGGAGCTGCTTCTCCAGGGCCCTCAAGCCGACCGGTGCTTTAGTCACACCGGACATGGTGACGGTTCCCGCCCGGTAGTCGACGTGGCGCCCGTTGGCATAGGTGCGCGTATGGCGGGTCTTCTTGACGCCCTGGTCCCAGTCCCTGGCCGTGCGTTCGTTCACGCCTGCCTGCCGGGCTGCGATCCGGCGGGTGACACCGGCGCCCCGGAGCCGCTCGTACTCGTCCCGTCCTGAATGCCGGCGGGGCGGGCCCATCGACCTCCGTCCGGCCTTCCGGGCCCAGGTGAAGGCGGTGTTCTGGTTCAGCTCCAGCTCACGCGCCACCGCAGTCACGCTGCCTACGACATCCAGCCGTTCAAGGAAGCGCTCCCGCAACCCAGCAAGATCACTACGCCTAACGCCCACGGTCCTCGCAACTCCCACAGATTGCGGGTGTTGCGAGGACCGTTAGAACCCAAG
>NZ_JBVINN010000104.1:0-1468 GCF_055579305.1 Kitasatospora sp. NPDC032757
CGTGGGTTCTACTGATCCCCGCAACACCCTGGAGTTCAGGGGTTGCGGGGATCATGGATTTTGAGGCGCTGAAGACGAGGTTCTTCGAGGCGTTGGACCGGGCGAACGGCAGCGTCACCGGGGCGGCCCTGGCCGTCGGGGTGAACAGGCACACGGCGGCCGGGTGGGCTCGTAAGGCCGGCATCCGTGGTCGCGGCAAGCCCGGCAAGGACGGGCATCCCGGACGGGCGGAGTACGAGCGCCTTCGGGCGGCCGGGGTCCGGCGCCGCGAGGCCGCGGCCCAGGTCGGCGTCCACCCGCGCACGGCCCAGGACTGGGACCGGGGCATCCGGCAGATCGGCCACTCACGCCTGTACGCGGACGGCCGTCGGATCGACTATACGACTGGTGTGATCACCATCGTTGCGCCGGCGGAGCCGTCCCTGGCCACCGTCGAGGCCGCGCTGCACCCACGGTTCCTCACCGTGGCCGAGCGGGAGCTGATCGCCGACATGCGGCGCGAGGGCCGGTCGCTGCGGGCGATCGGGCGGGCGCTGGGCCGGCCGGCCTCCACCGTCAAGCGCGAGATCGACGCCCGCTCGGTCAACGGCACCTATCGGCCGCACCAGGCCCAGCGGGCATGGGCCAAGAGCCGCTCGCGCCCCAAGGAGTCCAAGCTTGCCCAGGAAGGACCGCTGCGCGACTTCGTCGCGGACCGGCTCCGGGAACGCTGGTCACCCGAACAGATCTGCAACGCTCTTCCCATCGAGTTCCCCAACGACGAAGGCATGCGGGTGAGTCCGGAGACGATCTACCAAGCGGTCTACGTCCAGGCCCGCGGCGGACTGCGCCGCGAAGTCGCACTGGCACTGCGTACCGGGCGCACCCGCCGCAAACCGCACCGCGGCCCGGACCAGCGCACACGGCGGTTCGTCGACGAGATGGTGATGATCTCCGAGCGTCCTGCCGAGGTGGAGGACCGGGCGGTGCCCGGCCACTGGGAGGGCGATCTGATCGTCGGCACCCGCAGCGAGAGCGCGATCGTCACCCTGGTCGAGCGCTCCACCCGCTACGTCATGCTCGGACACCTGCCCGGCGGGCACACCGCCGAGGAGGTTCGCGACGTGCTGGTGCCGCTGATCCAGACCCTGCCCGAGCACCTGCGCGGCTCGCTGACCTGGGACCAGGGATGCGAGATGGCCGCGCACAAGCAGTTCACCGTGGCCACGGGAGTGCCGGTCTACTTCTGCGATCCGCACTCCCCTTGGCAGCGCGGGTCGAACGAGAACACCAACGGCCTGCTGCGGCAGTACTTCCCCAAGAGCACCGACCTGTCCGTCCACAGTCCCGAGGACCTCGAACACGTCGCCCAGCAACTCAACGGCCGCCCACGCAAAACGCTCGGCTGGAGAACTCCAGCCGAGCGCCTGCGTGATCTACTGGCAACCGCATAGGCCATCAGGTGTTGCGAGGACTACTAGAGACCACC
>NZ_JBVINN010000105.1:0-1372 GCF_055579305.1 Kitasatospora sp. NPDC032757
TTGACTTCCTCCCCCTCGTGAACGAGGGGGATTCCCCTCAGCCTCGCGGCTGAGCCGCTGCGCGTGTGCGCTGCGGTGGGGATGTTTCCTGCTTCACCGACGACTGCCCGCCCGGAGTGCTCCGTTGAGGTCTTACACCGTCTCCACAGGCTGCAACCGCCAGTCCGGCGGCCAGGATGTTCTTTGCCGCGTTGACGTCCCTGTCGTGGGTCGTCCCGCAGTCGCACGTCCATGTCCGGACGTTGAGCGGCATCTTCCCCCGGAGGGTGCCGCAGGCCGAGCACAGCTTGGAGGAGGGGAACCAGCGGTCCACGACCACCAGGTCCCGCCCGTACCAGTCGGCCTTGTACTCCAGCATGGACCGCATCTCGGTCCAGCTCGCATCCGAGACGGCACGAGCGAGTGTGCGGTTCTTGAGCATGTTCCGCACGGTCAGATCCTCGATCACGATCGTTTGATTCTCACGAACGAGTCGAGTGGTCAGCTTGTGCAGGAAGTCCCTGCGCCGGTTGGCAATCCGCACGTATGCCCGGCCAACCCTGAGCCGTGCCCTGTCCCGGTTCTTCGATCCCCTGGCCTTGCGGGCAAGACCGCGCTGCGCCTTGGCAAGGCGTTCGCGGTCCTTGCGCTCATGCCTGGGGTTGGTGATCTTCTCCCCGGTGGAGAGCGTCACCAGGCTGGTGATGCCGGCGTCGATGCCCACGGCCTCGTTGACCGGTGCGGGCATCACGGGCCGGTCGTCGCACAGCATCGAGACGAACCAGCGGCCGGCCGCGTCCTGCGACACCGTGACCGTGGACGGCGAACTGCCCTCGGGCAGCGGGCGCGACCACACGATGTCCAGCGGCTGGTCCATTTTGGCCAGCGTGAGCCGGCCGTCCCGGAACCGGAACGCGGACGACGTGTACTCGGCGGAGCGCCGGGACTTCTTCCGGGACTTGAACGTCGGGTACTTCGCCCGCTTGTTCCAGAAGTTCGCGAACGCCCCCTGCAAGTGGCGCAGAGTCTGCTGCAACGGAACCGACGACACCTCGCAGAGGTAGGCCAGTTCCCCGGTCTTCTTCCACGCCGTCAGCATCGCGCTGGTGGCGTTGTAGTTGACCCGCTCCTGGCGCAGCGTCCACGCCTCCGTGCGGGCCTGCAACGCCAGGTTGTACACCTTGCGAACACACCCGAACGTGCGCGACAGCTCAGCTGCCTGCGCATCGGTCGGATAGAAGCGGTACTTGAACGCCCGCTTCACCTGGGTGGTCGCCATGGATCACACACTAACACCGCTGCTTGTGACCACGTGACAGGTAGTTACCTACCGCAACGCCGTATCGCCTTGACGGCAATACGGCTTCCCCTGACCCGCTACGCGGGAGATCCG
>NZ_JBVINN010000106.1:0-1215 GCF_055579305.1 Kitasatospora sp. NPDC032757
CTGCTGCGGCCCGAGCGGATCGGTGTGGTGCTCTCCGAGGAGTTCCAGCTCCACCCCGAACAGTCCACCGACGCCATCGTCATCCACCACCCCGAAGCCACCTACTTCAACGCGAGGTGACCATGGCCGGCGACCAGGTATCCGACGGCACGGCGACCGACCGGCGCGGCATCGCGGAGTTGCTGGCGGCGGGCGGACGCAGCTACTCGTTCGAGGTCTTCCCGCCCAAGGCGGCCGCGGGCGAGCGGGCGCTCTGGGAGACGATCCGCCGGGTCGAGGCGGCGGCGCCGGCCTTCGTCTCCGTCACCTACGGCGCGGGCGGCTCCTCCCGGACCAGGACGACCGATCTGACCGAGCGCATCCGCAACCAGACAACGCTCCGCCCCGTCGCCCATCTGACCGCCGTCGGCCACTCGGTGGCCGAACTGCGCCGGATCATCGGCCGGTACGCCGACGCGGGGATCCGCGATGTGCTGGCGCTGCGCGGTGATCCGCCCGGCGATCCGCAGGGGGAGTGGGTCGCGCACCCGGACGGTCTGCGCCACGCGGCCGAACTGGTCGAGCTGTTGAAGGCGTCCGGGGGGTTCACCGTCGGCGTCGCGGCCTTCCCGGAGCGGCATCCGCGCTCGTCGGACTGGGAGAGCGACATCCGGCACTTCGTCGCCAAGTGCCGTGCCGGTGCGGACTTCGCGATCACCCAGATGTTCTTCCGGGTCGAGGACTATCTGCGGCTGCGCGACCGGGTCGCGGCCGCCGGCTGCGACGTCCCGATCATCCCCGAGATCATGCCGGCCACCTCCTTCGACCAGATCCGCCGGTTCGCGCTGCTGAGCAACGCGGCCTTCCCGCCGGACCTGGCCCGGCGGTTGGAGGCGGCGAGCGGTGACCGTGCCGCCGGCTACCGGATCGGGGTCGACCACGCCACCGCGATGGGCGAGCGGCTGCTCGCGGAGGGCGCGCCCGGCCTGCACTACATCACGCTGAACAGCTCGACCGCCTCCGTGGAGATCCACCGGAACCTCGGTCTGCACCGGGCCGCGCTCGCGCTGACCACCGTCTGAACATCCCTTCCAAGCCGAGGAGTTCACCCATGTCCGTCCCCGAGACCGCCGCGCCCGATTTCAAGGTTGCCGACCTTTCCCTGGCGCCGTTCGGGCGCAAGGAGATCCAGCTGGCCGAGCACGAGATGCCCGGCCTGATGTCCATCCGTGCGGA
>NZ_JBVINN010000107.1:0-1197 GCF_055579305.1 Kitasatospora sp. NPDC032757
CCCCCCCCCCCCCCCCCCCCCCCCCCCCCCCCCCCCCCCCCCCCCCCCCTTCCCCACCCCCCCCCCCCCCCCCCCCCCCCCCCCCCCCCCTCCCCCCCCCCCCCCCCCCCCCCCCCCCCCCCCCCCCCCCCCCCCCGGCCGCTGCCTGGGGTTATCGATTTTGGAGCCGGGGCAGACGTCGGGTAATGTTCTTTCTGCGCCGCCCGGGAGGGAACGGACGAGGGAGCGAAACCCCCGCCGGTTCCGAACGAGAGGCGCAACGCCTGAGAAGGGCCCGCAGGGGTTCAACTCTGGTGGGGTATGGTGTAATTGGCAGCACGAGTGATTCTGGTTCATTTAGTCTAGGTTCGAGTCCTGGTACCCCAGCGCAGTACGAGCAGTACCCAGCAGTACAAATGAAGATCAAGCCCCCGTTGTGTAGCGGCCTAGCACGCTGCCCTCTCACGGCAGTAGCGCCGGTTCGAATCCGGTCGGGGGTACTGATCCCGCAAGGGATCACCTGGAAAGCCCCCGTTGTGTAGCGGCCTAGCACGCTGCCCTCTCACGGCAGTAGCGCCGGTTCGAATCCGGTCGGGGGTACTGATCCCGCAAGGGATCGTCAGGAAGCCCCCGTTGTGTAGCGGCCTAGCACGCTGCCCTCTCACGGCAGTAGCGCCGGTTCGAATCCGGTCGGGGGTACCAGAGCACGAAGCCGGTGGCTGTGTCCTCCTCGAAGGAACGCCCATCGGCCGATTGCTTTGTTGGGGTATGGTGTAATTGGCAGCACGAGTGATTCTGGTTCATTTAGTCTAGGTTCGAGTCCTGGTACCCCAGCCAGATAGAGAATGAAGCCCCGGCCACCGGGGCTTTTTTGCATTTCCCGGGACATTGCCGAAAGGGCCCCGCGCACCGGAGTGTGCGGGGCCCTTTCCGTTATCGGTGGGGGAGTGGTCAGCCGCGGCGCAGGGCCTCGGTCAGACGGTTGGCGGCCTCGATGATGGCCTGGGCGTGCAGCCGGCCCGGGTGGCGGGTCAGGCGCTCGATCGGGCCGGAGACGGAGACGGCGGCCACCACGCGGTTGGAGGGGCCGCGGACGGGCGCGGAGACCGAGGCCACGCCCGGCTCGCGCTCGCCGATCGACTGGGCCCAGCCGCGGCGGCGGACGCCGCTCAGGGCGGTGGCGGTGAAGCGGGCGCCCTGGAGGCCGCGGTGGAGCCG
>NZ_JBVINN010000108.1:0-1161 GCF_055579305.1 Kitasatospora sp. NPDC032757
CTGCAGGCCGTGCTCGACCGGGCCGCCGGTGGTGGCCGGATCACGCCGGAGGAGGCGTTGGAGCTGTACCGCTCGGCGCCGTTGCACGCGTTGGGTTCGGCTGCGGACGCGGTGCGCCGGCGTCGGTACGCGGGGACGGAGCACATCGCGACGTACATCATCGAGCGGAACATCAACTACACGAACGTCTGTGTGACGGCGTGCAAGTTCTGCGCGTTCTATGTGGCGCCGAAGAGTGACAAGGGCTGGTCCCGTGATCTCGACGAGATCCTGCGTCGTTGTGCGGAGACGGTCGAGCTGGGTGGTACGCAGGTCATGTTCCAGGGTGGGCACCACCCGGACTACGGCGTGGAGTACTACGAGCGGGCGTTCTCGGCGATCAAGGCGGAGTTCCCGCAGTTGGTGATCCATTCGCTCGGTGCGTCCGAGGTCGAGCACATGTCGCGGATCTCGGGGGTGTCGGTCGAGGAGGCCGTCACCCGGATCCACCGGGCGGGTCTGGACTCGTTCGCGGGTGCGGGTGCGGAGTTGCTGCCGGAGCGGCCGCGCAGGGCGATCGCGCCGTTGAAGGAGTCCGGTGAGCGGTGGCTGGAGATCATGGAGGTCGCGCACGGTCTGGGTGTGGAGTCGACGTCCACGATGCTGATGGGTACCGGTGAGACCAACGCCGAGCGGATCGAGCACCTGCGGATGATCCGTGACGTGCAGGACCGTACGGGTGGTTTCCGGGCGTTCATCCCGTACACCTACCAGCCGCAGAACAACCATCTGAAGGGCTCGACCCAGGCGACGGTGTTCGAGTACCTGCGGATGATCGCGATCGCGCGGCTGTTCCTCGACAACGTGGCCCACATCCAGGGTTCGTGGCTGACCACCGGCAAGGAGGCCGGCCAGCTGTCGTTGCACTACGGGGCGGACGACCTGGGTTCGGTCATGCTGGAGGAGAACGTGGTGTCGATGGCCGGTGCGAAGCACCGGTCGAACCTGACCGAGCTGATCCACCTGATCCGGGCCGCGGACCGGGTCCCGGCGCAGCGCTCGACCACGTACGAGCACCTGCGGGTGCTGGACGACCCGGCCGACGACCCGGTCGACCCGCGGGTCGCCTCGCACATCGCCTCCACCGCGATCGAGGGCGGCACCGCCCACCCCGAGCTGAAG
>NZ_JBVINN010000109.1:0-1073 GCF_055579305.1 Kitasatospora sp. NPDC032757
TTACTGACTTCGGCGCTTCGGGGTGATTGGCCTGTTCGTGTAGCTGACTGTCGGTCATCTGCGCGCTATGCCGTTGGTATGCGCTATGCGGATGGGGGCGGGCTGACGGCGAA
Organism: Kitasatospora sp. NPDC032757; assembly: GCF_055579305.1. Lineage (NCBI taxonomy): Bacteria > Bacillati > Actinomycetota > Actinomycetes > Kitasatosporales > Streptomycetaceae > Kitasatospora > Kitasatospora sp. NPDC032757. The sequence goes on from NZ_JBVINN010000109.1 coordinate 114, forward strand.
AGGTCGGCAGCGCCGCGAGGCGGTGCGACTGGAGGCCGCCGGGTTGTTCGCCGATGGGCTGGGGCCGCCGGAGGTCGCCCGCAGGCTGCGGGTGAGCTCGAAGTCGGCTTACCAGTGGCACCAGGCGTGGACGAAGGACGGAGCGGCGGCCCTGGCCTCACGAGGCGCGAGCGGCCGGCGTTGCAAGCTGTCCGCGCGCTGCCAGGAGAAGCTGGCCAGGTACCTCGAGCAGGGGCCGGCCGCTCACGGCTGGGACGAGGACCAGATTTGGACCGGCGCGCGAGTGGCGACGCTGATCGGCCGGAAGTTCCACATCTCCTACAGCGTCTCGGGCGCCACCCGCCTGATGCACCGGCTCGGCTTCACCCCGCAGGTCCCCGCGCGGCGGGCCGCCGCGCGCGACGAGCGGGCCGTGACCGCGTGGCAGGAGGTGACCTGGGCGGAGGTAAAAGCACCCGGGCGGCCTGTGGCGGCTGGATCTGCTTCGAGGACGAAGCCGGGTTCACCCGCAGGCCGCCCAAGGGACGCACGTGGGGACGGCGCGGCATCACCCCGGTCGTGAAGGTCTCCGGCCGCGGCTCCGGGCGGGTCTCCGTCGCCGGCCTGCTCGCGATGCGCCCGGGCTTCCGGACCCGGCTGTGCCATCGGCTGCGGCGCCATACCGGGCGCAAGGGCGAACGCCGCAGCCTGTCCGAGCGCGACTACATCGGCCTGATCGACGGAATCCACCAGCTGGTCAAGGCGCCCATCGTGCTGATCTGGGACCGGCTCAACACCCACGTCTCCCATGCCATGCGCGACTTGATCAGCGCGCGGGACTGGCTGACGGTGTTCATCCTGCCCGCCTACACACCCGAGCTGAACGCGGTCGAGTACCTGTGGGCCCACGTCAAGCACAGCCTCGCGAACCTCGCCAGCGTCGCCTTGGACCGACTCGCCACGCTCGTCCGCAACCGACTC